>CAZTHE010000071.1:0-19987 GCA_964613495.1 uncultured Acidobacteriota bacterium
GGCCGGGCCACTTGATATTCTGGTTGTCGACGATCTCCGAGGCTTTGGCCGACCCAACCATGCCCGGGCTCGCAAACGTGTCCGATTCGAAGTCCGCCAGGAACTTCCGGTACGCCTGGATCAGCCTCTTGTTATCGTGCATCCCGTCTTTCAGAGTAAGGCCGGAATAATAAAGAGGATAGGAGCCCGCCGGAAGGATGACGGGCACCCGGTCGGGCTTCTCCAGCTTGAAGGCCCTGATGAACCGCGTGACCCTTTCCTGGTAAGCCTTTTTGGCCTTCGGGCTCCTGAACTTGACCTCTTTTGCCGCCAGCCACTTATCGAACCTTTTCTCCCGCTTCTCTTCCGCTGTCAGTTTCGCGTCCATTGCTCCATGGCTCCTGGTTATGCCTTCGTTTTATGCCGCTATTTGCTTGATAAAACCGAAAGTCCCGTTTAGGATAGCGACACGTATGAGATTTTGCCTCATATGGGCGACTATGTTAGTTTCACTTCCGCGAATACGCAACAAATGCTTTACGCCTCCCGGAGATCCGCCGAATAGGCCGCCAGAAGTGCGGGCATTCCCCCGGGGAAGGAGAAACAAAGCCGGCGTGTGAGCCGTAGTAACAACTGGGATTGGGAAGAAGTGCGGAGTAGTGTAAAATACTCATATCCCAATGGAGGAATCATTCATGGCTAGAGATGGAAACACTGCGCCTGAGAAGGCCGAAAAAAAGAAGTTTTCGCGACGGGATTTTGTTGTCGGGGGCGGAACCGCCATCGCGGGCGGAGCTCTTACAGTTCTGGCAACATCCACTCCGGTTGATGCCGCTCAGGGCAAAGGAAGCTACCCGCTTTCCACCAAATACCTGGTTTATGACAGCAAGCACTGCGCCGGCTGTTACGGCTGCATGATCGCCTGTTCCATGGCCCATGACGGGGAGGTCAGTTTTTCACTGTCCCGGATTCAAATGCACCGGGCCGTCCTCAATGAATATCCCGAGGACATTATCATGCATGTGTGCAAACAATGTCCTGAACCACTCTGCGTGAAGTTTTGCCCTACAGGCGCCTGTCATGTCAGCGCCGAGAACGGCAACATCAGGATGATCGATGCCGAAAAATGCATTGGTTGCCAGACCTGCATCAAAATGTGCCCGCAGACTCCTCATCGCACCATTTGGAATCCGAAGGCAAAAAAATCCTTGAAATGCGATTTATGCACAAACACCCCCTTTTTCAACAGGAAGGGCGGCGTTGACGGAGCCCAGGCTTGTGTTGAGGCTTGTCCCAAAAAGGTTCTCAAGGTTGTAGATAGACTTCCATTAGAAACTGGTGGATACGAAGTTGACTTGGCGCCTCCTGCCCGTAAAGGCGGATTACCATTCGGCGGCGGAGCTAAACCCAAACCCAAAGCCAAAGCAGGGGCATAAAGAAAAAGGAGGATGAGTATTATGGCAACGCCAGGATTCGGTGGAAAAATATTATTGGTCAATCTTACAACCAAAGAAACCAAAGCGCTGGATACGGATCAATATGCGATGTATGGCGGTGGTCACGGCACCTCCACGGCTTTGTTCTGGGAATACAGCGTAGCTCCGGGAAACTGGAACCTCGATGACGCATTCCATCCCAACAACATGGTTTTTTTGATGACCGGCGCCGTGTCGGGATCCGGAATTCCTTTTGCCGCCCGGACAAGCGTCTCGGGCATGTCTCCGCAGTGCTATCCCATTCAGTGGTGGAGCCACAGCAATTTTGGCGGCACGTTTTCCACGATGCTGAAATTGGCCGGCTGGGATGGCGTGGCGGTTATCGGAAAAGCGGAATCTCCGGTTTATATCAATATTGTCGACGACAAGGTCACGATAGAGGACGCCAAGGATTTGTGGGGCATGACCACCTGGAAGTGCCAGGAAGAAATCTGGAAAAGGACCGGCGTTCGCTACGGAATGGATTGGCAGCTGTTGGATGGCGGCTATACGTTGCAAAGACCCGCAATCGTCACGATCGGAGCTGCCGGTGAGAATATGACCCGGGTTGCTTCCCTCGTGCATGGCGGCGGCAGCGGCGCGGGACAGGGCGGATTTGGCGGTGTTTTCGGGTCCAAAAACCTGAAAGCGGTCGCGGTCGTAGGTTCCGGCAGCCTCAAAATAGCCGATCCCAAGGGGCTGGTGGATGCCAAGGAGAAATATTTCAAGAGCGCTCCCGGCGGCGGCGGATTTGGCGGCGGAGGAAATGACATTTCCTCGTGCTGCGCGGGTTGCGGCATGGGCAGCAGAATGTGCCACAACCGAAACCGGGCTTTCAGCGCGGATTCCGATGATTGCGCGGAATCCACCTGGTTCTCCATTACCAAAGAACAGTCCAATGGCATAACGCTCCCGGCGGATATCAACCGGAAAGCGACCGATATCATTCAGCAGTACGGGATCAATGGCATGGAAACCTGCTTCCAGGGCCCCATGTCCTTCCCGACTTCGCATAATCCGAGCTTCCCTATCCAGCCGAATATTCCCGCCTACTCCGCGCTGGGCTGGTACATGATGAAGATGTATGAAATGAAGGTCATCGGCCCCGGGACCAAGTTCGACACGGCGCCCCTCCCCATGGAAAAATTCCCCAGCGAGGAATTCATGGAAATATACGGGCGGGCGATCGCAAAACGCGAAGGCTTCGGCAAGCTCCTCGGGGAAGGAACCGCACGCCTCGTCGAGGCGCTGGGAAGAACGGACGACTTCAATACGCTGGCCCGGCAGACGATGTGGGGATTCATGGATCACTGGTCCATGCCCGGCGTCGAATGGGCTTACGGCAACCTGCTCGATTCCAGGGATATCAACAGCCACGATATTTCCTGGGGAGGCGGATTCGGCGGTCAGGGAGGAAATGCCGAACAGGCCGTGAAAAATTATGCGGCCGGGACCTTGAGGAACGAACCGCTGTGGTTCGATTATACCTGGGAGGGAGATCAGGCCTATAAGACCGGGGTCTACTCCAAGTATAAGGCCGAGTGGGTCGCCTGGCATCAGCACTACTGGAACTATTACAAGGAATCGGTAGGTTACTGCGATTGGGGGTACAGCCAGCTCAACGGCGGGCGCACTCCCACGGCGGAACCCACGTTCCTCAAAGCAATCACCGGAAGAAACCATTCCTTCAACGACGGCCTGGAGATCGGCCGGCGCACGATGAACCTGAAGCGGGCGATTTACGTGGTTCAGGGCAGGCACAAAAAGATGGAGAATTTCTCGGGATATTATTACAGGCCCGGCGCCTCCTATTGCGGGTATGCCCAAACGTTGCCCCTGCTCAAGGGCGATAAATGGGAATTCCAGAACTGCAAAGAACTCTACTTCTCCAGGGAGGGAGTCGATCAGTTCAAAACCCATTTCTATAACGTGGAAGGCTGGAATCCCGATTCCGGCTATCCCAAACGCAAGACGCTGGAAGATCTCGGTCTGAAGTATGCCGCCGACCTGCTCCAGTCCAAGGGAAAGCTGGGTTAGGAGTCCATTCCGGCACTTACGGGGGATCCCCGGGGCGCACATCCCGGGGATCCCCTATTTTTTTGCCCGTGGCGCAGACCGGCGAAACGCGGGCTCATCTGAAAATCTGGAATTTGGAATCCGGAATCCGGCAGGGCGGATCAGGAACCCGTACGCCGCTGCCTCTCCATCGGCAGGCCGGCGCCGTCCCCATAGACGCCGCTTCGCTCACCGGTGGCTTTCGCCGGCTTCCAGGCGGGCGCCAGGTTCAGCCACCGGCAGGTCCTCTCGATGGATTCGCGCGTCCCCCAGTCGCTCCAGAAAATGTTCGCCAGCTTGAGCACGATCAGGTGCTGCGGGATGCGTGCGAGAAACCGCGTGGAAAAATTCCAGGGCCTCATTCCCCGGTACACCTCGGAAACCCTCTGCGGCGCCTCCCGCAGCTCGAACAGCCCGAGCGTTTCGTCCGGGGCGGTTTCCCGCATCAGCTCGAGCATGCGCGAGATCCGGAAAACCATCACGAGCGTATTCCACAACCCGCCGCGCGCGATGATGTCCTCCGTATCCCGCGCCGAAGGCTTTTCGGCGAAGGCCTGTACATGAAAGAGACTGTTCGAGATCTTGAGAGGATCGGCGGGCAGGATATACCCGTACCCTGTCTCCGGCCTGTTCGGGACGATTCCCAGAAGCGCGATTTTATCGGGCATATGGGCGATCGCGCTCACCGCGTGCATCACATGGGCGGCAAAGGTGTAGTCTTTGTCTATGTAATGGTCCGTGGGAAAAACGGCGACGGTCGCGTCCCCATAGGCCCGCTCCAGCGTCAGCAGCGCGAACGTGATTCCGGGGCCCGTGTCCCGATTCAGCGGCTGCACGAATATGTTGGATTCGGGGAGGGAATGGACATGGTCTCGTGCCAGATCCAGGTGGTTTTCGTTGATGACGACATGGATCCGTTCGGGAGGAAAAAGCAGTTTGGCCCTCGCCACCGCGGCTTCGAGCAGGGAACTGCCGTGCAGCAGGCGGCAATACTGCTTGGGGATCGGGGATCCCGTGACCTCGCTCGTAAGCTCCTGCAGGCGCTTTCCGTCGCCTCCGGAAAGCAGCAGGGCGGCGCAATGCGCCAGGGCTCCGGAATTCTGGTGCAGGGGGGGGGTCGCGTCAGGGGCGTCTCCGTTGTTTTGGACCAGCATCGCCTTGGCTCCCTTCCGGCATTCCGATCGTTGACAGCCTCTTTGCCACCTCGGCCTCCGCGGAAAGCCAGTCCTCCAGTTCAAAACCCGGTATAAAGTTGCGCTTCTCCGCGCGGTAATAGGCAGCCTCTGCAATCGCCTGGCGCAGTTGCTCGCCCGGCATCGGGGGGATCCGGCCCGGCTGCATCTCGAACTTCCTGGCCCCGTCGCCGGCGGCGGTTCCGGAAATGCGCTCGAGCCCGGCTTCGGTGGATTCCACGACGAACTTTTTCCTCGAGCCGTTCTTGCCGCTTTTTGCCCTTGCTGCTGTCCTCATAGTGTCCCTCAAAAAAATTCCGCTGAAATCTCCAGCAGGTTTAGTGGATATCTTCTTTTTCGCGCCGGCGTCATGGGAGGAGGCTTTCTCCTCCCCGCAAAAGGGCGCAATGGAAATGAGCTTGACCGGCAGGCCTTCTGCCGCGCGCAGGCAAGCCACTTGCCGTTCTTTCACGAAACGAGTGTTCTCAAAATCGATGGAGTCAAATAGCAGGAACTGGAAGCACGGCGCTATCGATCGGGAGCTCGGGTGTCGCACTCAATTCTAAAAATATAGCGCTTCGACTCCGGCATGGCAATAGACATGCCATAAGATTTTGCACATTTCCGGAATTTTTCGGGAAAAAGCGGAGGATTTGTTCGAGAAGGCGCCGCGGAGCCGGGAAAAGGCGGATCGTGGCCCGCTGTTCCCGGCTCCGCGGCATTTCGGGAGCGGGTGAATGTGCCCGGCGGCGGTTGCCCGCCTTCCGCACGGGCCGGCGGGCCCTATTTCGCCCGCTTGGCGACGAACGTTTCGCCTTGCTGTTCTCCGACCATGCGGGACAGTTTGATCTCGTCGCCGGACACGGTGCCCTTGTAGGCGATGCGAAGCTCCATGCCCTGATAGTTCAGGTTTTCGACGAAAGCGACGGCGTCGCCGTTGATGGTCCCTTCCGTGATCGGCGTCTTGGCTTCGGTCCCGCCGATGTTGGATACGGCCGTCCCGGTCAGTTTCGCCCCGTCCACCTTGAATTCGAACACGTACTTCTGCGGCCCGACCTGGGAATCGAACTCCGCCGTCCATTTCCCCGTAATGTCCGCGGCAAACAGAGAAACCATCCCCGCCAGGATCAAAACCGCCAAAATCATTCCCTTGCGCATATGCATGCCTCCCTCGATTGTGGTTATGGAAATCCTGATTTTCAGATTATATACCGCTTCCAACGGTAAAAAAAAAGGCCACGAACTCCTCGAATCGTGTAAAAACCGGATCCGTGCAATTCGTGGCCGAAAATCTTCAGACGGCGGCCAGCAGCGCCCTCTTGACGAGCGTCTTGGCGATCTGCACCTTGTACTTGGTTGCGCCGAAGGGCTTGGCATCCGCGACCGCCGCGGCGCCGGCGGCTTCCGCCGCCGCCTCGTCGATCCGCTTGCCCGCGATCGCCGCTTCCGCCTTCAAAGCGCGGTAGGGCTTGGGCGCCACCGCGTTCAGGGCGATCCTCGGCGCCCCGCCCCCCACCATGACGGCGCAGTTCACGATCGGGAAATCGATCGACTTGCGGATGGCGAACTTCAGGAACGCGCTCTTCGCCCCCGCCGGGGGAGCCGGCACGCGGATCTCGGTGATGATCTCGCCCGGGGCCAGCACGGTATTGGACGGGGCCTTCACGTCGAAGAAGTTTTCCGCCTCGATCGTGCGCGCCGTCGTGACGACCTTGGCGTTCAGCGCGATCAGGGCCGGGGCCACGTCGCTCGGGTGCACGGCGATGCATTTGTTCACCGCGCCGAAGATCGAGTGGTACCGGTTGTCGCCCGTCATGGCGAAGCACGTCGTCCCGCCCTTGCGGACGCAGTTGAACCGGTTTTCCGGCTTGCGGAAGTACCAGCAGCGGTGCAGCTGGGCCAGGTTTCCGCCGATCGTCCCCATGTCCCGCACGTGCGGGGTCGCCACGCGCGAGGCCGCCTGGGCCAGCGCCGTATATTTCTGGTTGATCACCGGGTTCGCCGCGACGTCGGCCAGCCGCGTGGTCGCGCCGATCTTCAGCATGCCCCCCTCTTCCTTGATGAAATCCAGGCCCGGGGCGATGGTCTTGATGTTGATCAGGGTCGCCGGGTAGGTTGGGAGAATGTTGTCCTTCAGCGTACCCATCAGGTCGGTGCCGCCGGCGATGACGGTCGCAGTGCCGCCTGCGAGTGCGGTCTTGGCCTCCGCCAGCGTTTTCGCGTTCGTATGATTGAATGGTTTCATCTCTCTTCTCCTTTAGAGTTCCCAGTTCCCAGTTTCCGGTTCCCAGTTCCGGCTTTTTCAACTCTGAACTGGGAACTCTGAACCGGGAACCCGCTTTTATGCCTTTCCAAGAGCCTTGAGGACCTTATCCGGCGTAGCCGGCGGATCGACCCATTTGCCGATTGCGTTGTAAATTGCACAGATAACCAGATGGGTATTCGCCAGAGAATGGCTGATTCCGTTCGCCCCGTAGGCTGCGTTGCCGGCGCGCGTTTCCAGCAGTTCCTTGTCTACCCTGGGCATGTCCAGCATGCCTATCTTCTTATAGTCGAGCATGTTCGCGTTGAGTTTGACGCCCGTCGCCTTGTCGTAGAAGAAGTCTTCCTGCAACTGGCACCCGGCGCTGAAATCCATGACCTGGTCGATCTGGCTTTCGAGCGAGGTCATGCGGATCACCTTCCCGGGGTCCGCGACGACGCCGAACCGCAGGATCTCCACCTGCCCGGTTTCCGTGTCGACGGCGACTTCGCACATCGCGATGTTCATGGTGTCCAGATATCGCCCCATGCCGGTAGCCCAGAGAGCCGTCGGGGGCCGCCCGGAGTAAGTCGCGAACAGGTGAGCCTGCCCCACCGCCCTCGCGAGCGGAACCGCCTTGCCCGGGTCCGACTTGACGTATACGTTCCCGTCCTTCAGGTCCAGATCTTCGGGCTTGAGGCCTTTCAACGGGCTGGGCGCCGCGGCTTTGGGGGGGCCGCCGAAGCCGAACCCGCCGGCAGCCGGAGGATTGTTGGCATTCTCGATGGCGGCCTCCAATATCCGCTTCTTGAGAATATTGGCGCACTCCTTGGTAACCCACGCGGAAGCGGTCGTTCCGTCGCTGCCCCCGCCCACGGGGGCAAAAGGTTCCTTGTAGTCGAAATCGATGACGACGTCTTCGTACTTGAGGCCGAGTTCCTCGGCAACGACCATCGCATTTCCTTCAACCGCATAAATGCCCGTACAGCAGCCCTGGGTCCCCATGCGTACCTTGCCGTTGCGGAGCTCCAGTTTGGAGTTGTAGCTCGAGAAGGAATGCCGCGGACACATCTGGTAGCGGAAGCCCGCGCCGTGCAACCGCCCGTCGGGTAGCTTCTTCGCGCCGGTCGCGTGCCAGTTCCAGTTCATCAGCTTCCTGCCCTCGGCCACGCACGCGTCGTAGCTGGGCACGGGGTTGGGATCCGTGTAATCGGTGGGTCCGTGGAGGTTCAAGGTCGCGATGTCGATCGGGTCTTTGTCCAGCTTGTCCGCGATCAGGTGGATCGCCATGGTCAGCGCGTCCCAGTTGAAAGGACAGTGCTGTCCGCTGGTGTACATCTTTCCCCTGTTGCTGTTAACGACTTCCATCGTCTGCTTGATGTTCAGGCACCTTGTCGTGAAATAGGGGCCATAGCCCTGGTCGCCCGAAGTGCCAAGCGTCGAAACGGGAGGGACTCCGGCATCGGCGATGGAAAAATCGTCAATGGCCGTGATCAGACCGTTGTTCTTGAACCCGACCTTCAGGTGCGAGAAGCGCTGGTTCATGTTGAAGTCGTACATCTCTTTCCGGGCCAGCGTCATCCGGACCGGTCTTCCCGTCTTTTTGGCGAGCAGCGGCGTGATTTCCTGCGTCTTTCGGAATCCCCAATCGCAATACCTGCCGCCCTGGAAAAGGCCTTCCTGCATCACCTTTTCGGAAGGAAGCCCGTACCTGCCGCCCACGGCATCCTTCCCCTGGCTGGCGGACCAGACGGCTCCTTCCAGGCGCAGGCTCTGCTTTTCGGAATCGTAGCGCGGATCGTCGTACCAATAGGCGACCGAAGCAGGCGGGTTGGGTATGTGGCCGCAGAATGCGGGCATATTGAAGTCGTATTCAATGATCTGATCCGCTTCCTTGAAGCCGGCTTCAATATCGCCGCGGTTTGCGACCGAAAAAGTGACGTTGCCTTTGGGAGGAGGATTCTTGGCGCCGCCTCCCATGCCGCCCCCGCCTCCCGCCGGATTGGGCCGGATGAGAGGCGTCTCCGGCTTTCTGCCTTCGAGTATGTCCACAATGTGCGGACGAACTTCCCATTGCGGATTGAGAGCTTTCAATGCCTCGTCGCAGAGCTCATCGGTTTCGGCAACGACGATGACCCCCACTTCCTCATCTTCCATATTGGCCGAGTTGCCGATATAAGGCCCCGCGGGACCGCCGAATCCCATGCCGCCGCCGCGGCGGCCGAAATTTTTGAGGTCTTCATCTTCCCAGGTGACGACATCCACGACGCCGGGGATCTTTTCCGCGGCGGCGACATCGACACTTTTCACGGCCGCGTTCGCATACGGGCTCCGGAGAAATTTTGCGTGGAGCATTCCGGGAAAGACATAGTCCGCGCCGAATTTCGCCATGCCGGTTGCGATCGAATAGGACAACTTCCCGGGGAGATTCGGCTTTCCGACGACCTTGAACTCCGGCCTCTGCCCGTTGGCTCCGTCAAGATCGGCCATGCTACGCGCCCCCCTTCATCACCTGCGCCGCTTCCATAATGGCGGTCGGGTGCCGCGGGTAGGTGCCGCAGCAGCAGATGTTGCCGGCCAGCGCCTGCTTGCACTCGTCTTCCGTCGGATTGGGATTCTTGTCCAGCAGGGCCTTGGCCGACACCACGAAGCCGGGCGTGCAATAGCCGCACTGCATCGCGTCCCACTTGCAGTAGGACTGGATCAGGGCGTTCCACTTCTTTTCGGCGGCGATCCCTTCGACCGTCTCGATGGATTTGCCCTCGCATTCCACCGCCAGGGTCGTGCACGAAAGGACGACTCTGCCGTCGATGATGACCGAGCAGGATCCGCAAACGCCGCGGTCGCACATCTGCTTGGCGCCCGTCAGGCCCAGCTTATACTGCAGCGTGCGCTGAAGCGTCCAGTGCGGTTCGATGAGCACCTCGCACTCCTTGCCGTTGACCTTCAGCCTGGTGGTCACCGGAAGCACCCGCCCCGGGTGGGCGCTGTCGAAATGCGATTTCAGCCCGCCATAGGTGCCGAAATCCTTGGCGCAGATGGGACACCGGAAACTGGTGATGGTCGTCGGGGCCGCCTCGACCGCTGCCGCGGCGGCCGCCTCGGGGGTGAGTTTCAAACCGGCCCCCAGCGTTCCCCCGGCGACGGCGACACCTGCGCTCTTGAGAAAATTCCTGCGGTTCAGTCCCAGCCCATCGCCCTTGTTGTTGTCTTCAGACATAAAAATCCTCCTCAATTTCCCTCTACGTTGCGATATCCGCGGATATTTCAGGCCCGATAAGTATCTCGAATACGATAGCAATCATTGGACACGGCTTCATTCACATCCGGTAAGCACGAAGATCTCCCAATTACCCCGGTCGTTGGATCTCAGTCTGTCATTATTGCGGTGCCCCATGCAAGCGAATTCTTGGTGTTTCCGCGTTGCCGGCGCCGCGCCGCGGCGGCCCGGACGGGGACCGGTTCCCGGAGGCCCCGGGCTCCTGTTCTGGGGGCACTCGCGGATGCTTTGCCCGCGTCCGGGGCAGGAGAGCGGATTCGGCAGCAGCGCGACAATTCATGCAACTGTAACCATAGGATCGCATCAGACGTACATGTGAATGCAGACTGTTCGATGCATTCAAATCAATCCCGGGGATGCCTCCCGGGGTTTTGGACAACGGCGGGATGGGATCCGGTGGCCTTTATGCCTCTTCAGGCACGCAAGGCCTGGAAAACCTTTGTGAAACCAATTGTTGCAGGTTCACGGGAGACAATCTACAATACCGGCCTGGGAAAAATCGAGACTCTCGGCATTCGTACCGCTCAGAGGGATCCTTTGCGCTCAGTATTTGCCTGTGCCTTCCAGCCGGGTTTTGTTCGCGGACACAAACTTTAAAGGAGGAATGACCTTGAGAAACTGCTTAATCGTTTTTGGATTGATTCTTGTTGCGTCCATGGCTTTTGCCGCCCCGATCGACGGCAAGTGGGTGGGAGAAATTCCGGGCATGGACGGGAATCCCATGAAGCTGAACTACACGTTCAAGGCTGACGGCGCCACGCTGACCGGCTCCACCACGGGCCCGGACGGCAACGAGATGGCGATCAAGGATGGAAAGATCGACGGAGACAAAATATCCTTCTCCGTCACTTTCGACTTTGGCGGCCAGGAAATGAAGATGGAATACAAGGGCGTTCTCGCCGGCGACGACCTGACGCTTTCGATGGACATGATGGGCCAGCCCATGGAGTTCAAACTCAAGAGACAGAAGTAGCTTCCAGCCTTATCCGGCTGCGCGGCCCAGCGCCGCGCAGCCGGCACTCCCCGCCCGCACTCCAATCTATTCCAACGTTCAAACGTTTCAGGATCCGGGCTGCGCCCCTGCCACGAATTGACACGGATTTCACGGATTGAACGGGAAAAAAGCCCGGGCTAATCGGCGCCGGAGAGGTGCAGCTCGTAGATGAAATCGGGGCGCCCGTCCGCCCGCAGGTCGCTGACGCGGATGAAATAAGTGCCGCTATAGGGCAGCGTGTAGTTGATCTGGGAATCCGTGACGACTCCCGTGAGAATGTCGTCGCTGTAGACGAGTTGCGCACACCCCGAGTCCAGGATCTCCAGAAACGAATCGAGGAAAATGTCGGTCGTGGTCGATCCCTCATAGAGCCTGAGGCGGCTGGCGTAAGTCTCGACGGTGACCTGGCTGCCGGCCGTTCCCTGGAACGCATACACATCCACATCCCCATACGGACTGATGGATGCGCGGATCGCGCCGTCGGAGACCGGCGTGGCGGCTGCGCAGGTCTCGTTGCGCCCGAGACTTGCGGCGCGCACCAGGATGCGGACCGATTGAGCCTGGGTTTGCGTCCGATAGGAGTCGTCGCTGACCTGAAGCGTGAAATCGGACGCGGTGTCGACGGCTACATCGGGCGCCGTCCCTGAAATCTCGCCGGCGGCGTCGAGACTGAGTCCGTCGGGCAGGCTGCCCGACGTCACGGCCCAGGCGTACGGGGGAATGCCGCCGATCGCCTGCAGCGCATAGGAATAGGTCCTGCTGCGCACCCCGTCGGGCAATCGGCGGGTCATGACAGACAGCGGGCTTACGGAATCGACGGTGAAGGCCAGGCTTCCGGACGTGCCGCCTCCGGGCGCGGGATTATAGACGGCAACGGTCTTGCCGCCCGCGGAGGCAAGGTCCTCCGGGGTGATGGCGGCGGTCAGTCTTGTGCTGCTGACGAACTTGGTCGCCCGGGAAGAACCGCCCCAACGCACCACCGAGCCGGAGACAAACTTCGACCCCGAAACGGTCAGTGTCAACCCCCGGCTTCCCGCGGGGGCGCCGGTGGGGGAAATCGAGAGGATGGAGGGCACCGGGTTCTTCGTGCCGGAGGACGAAGACGAACCGCCGCCGCAGCCCGCAAGGCTGAGTCCGAAAGCGCACAGGCAAAAAACGGCCAGCGGCCAGCATCTCCGGCCGCAGTCGGCCCTCCGGCCATCGTTTCGGGAATACGGCATGAATCTCGCTTCCATCCTGGAATGCTTTCAATCCCGCATGTTTCCGCGCCCCATCGGGGCGAACCGGGTCTCCTCTGATGCGACAACCGGTCAGGGACCGTCCTCCCAGGCATCGTAGCGGGGAGGCGTGCCGAGGAAAATGATGTCCGTATTTTCGTTTGTGACCGTCCCGGCGATTGCGCTTACCGTCGTTTTCGCCGTGCAGCCGTCCCCCGGCGACGAGGGAAAGTTCAGATACTGCGGGGCGCAGCGTCCGGGGAGTTTGTATTGAAAAAGAAGGTAGTTGCCGATCGGCCCCACGCCGGAGGCATCGATAAAAGGGATATCGCCCG
This sequence comes from uncultured Acidobacteriota bacterium, assembly GCA_964613495.1. Taxonomy (GTDB): domain Bacteria; phylum Acidobacteriota; class UBA6911; order UBA6911; family UBA6911; genus UBA6911. Next base: position 12,750 of record CAZTHE010000071.1, read on the forward strand.
AATTATAGATGGCTTCGACTTCGACCGTGTATTCCCCCGGGGGGAGTCCGGGGAGATCGTAGAATCCGATAAGCGACGGGTCCTGGGAGCCGAAAAATAGTTCCTCGTCGAGTTCGGCCGGCGCAAATGGGTTGGTGGCGGCCGCGGCGAAGAGATAGCCGGAGACGCACGAGACCGCCGTGCTTCCCGGATCGCCCACGCGCCGCGCGATCACGTTGTATCCCTGGGCAGGCGTGAGGCCGTCGGAAAACAGGACGCTGCCCTGGATGCGCCCGGTGGTCGAGCCGAAACCGGCCGCGGGATAAATGGCGGACAGCGCCGCGACGTCGTCGGTCTTCAGTATGTTGGTCGAGCCTTCGAGCAAAACGGGAAACATCAGCGGCAGGCCCGCCAGGTCTTCCTCGGTGCACGAGCCGCCCATATAGCAGTCCAGGTTGATCTGCGAGTGGTCGAGCCCGGCCAGGTGGCCGAACTCGTGGGTGAAGACCATCTTGAACCGCTCCAGGCTGATGGTTACGTGCGAGGGCGTGCTCGGCTGTCCGTCGATGAATCGGCCGTTCATCAGGACCCAGCCGCGCGTGTACGTCCCGGCCGCGTCGTCGGTGCACACGATGCCCGAAAATCCCAGCGTGGAATTGTTGTCGGCGCCCAGCGCCTTCAGGATGCTGCCGTCGACGTCATACACGATGGCGTTGACGGGCTGGGTAGTGTCGGAACAATCGCCGATCCCGTTTATGAAAGCGGCGACATTGCCTGCGGTGACGTCGTAACTCAGCTGGCCCGTATTGACAAAGCCGATGTCGGCCGTGCTCACGTTGCTCCACTTCGCGAAGCTCCCGGCGACCAGCGCATCGGCCGCGCCGTTCGCCTGGTTGCCCAGGCTGCCCCTGTCGGTCTGGTAGGGGATCGGGTTCATCGCCCACCGGTAGGGCCGGCCCGGCTGGTCCGCGCCCGGCCCGGTGACATAGAGCGGCCCCCCGGCTTTCACGGGAGCGACCGCCGCCCCGGTCACAAGGATTAGTACGGCGAGACAGATGCAGGCACTTTTCCGTTTCATCGTATTCTCGGCAATGTCGCCAGGCTCCGGACCAGGGAGACGAATTCCTCCAATGGCACCGGGCCGGATTGCGTGGAGGCGAGTTTCCGCTCGGCCGCCGTGAGCGATTTCCCCGCCCGGACGGCGTCTCTCTCCAGGTCCTGGAACAATCCGGCGTTTCCGTGTTCGTTGACCAGCCTGGCGTCGCCCGCGGCGTCGCTGCCGATGTGGAACCGGCCCTGGCCGATGCCGATCGGGCTGCTCAGCCCGAGCCGCGACGGGGAAGGCAGGAACAGCAGCATCCGCTGGCCGGTCCGGTACGCCCGCTTCCCTTCCCTGGCCCGCAGGCCCAGGTAAACCTCGCGGAAAGTATAGGTCGTCCCGGGGAGACCCCGCACCGCGCGCTCGACACGGATGGTCACCTCGACCGTCGGGATGTTCGGATACCCGGGCAGGGGCTCGTGTTTGACCCGCGTGACCTGCCCCTGCACGATGACGTCCGCCCGCCGGGAAAGATAGGCCAGGTTGACCGGCCGGGCGGAGAATTGCGCCCACAGGGGAGCGGCGCACAGGACACAGGCCAGCGCCCCGGCCGCGAGACGCGGAACGGCCGCTTTCCGGTATCGACTCCAGCAACACCGCAGTCTGTTTTTCACTCGCGGGAATCCCTGTTCTGTATAAGCCGGATAGTATCGTATCCGGCCCATTCGATGCAATCGCCAAAAGGCGGGTTCACGGCAGGATGCGATGGGGATGTAAAATGTTGTTAACCATGTTTTTCTCAGGACATACAACATTGGATCCTGCCGCCGTCCGCCGCGTCGCGGGTTGACAACCCGCGACGGGTTGCGCCATGGTAAACTACCGCGGCAGGCTAACGGAATCCGCGCGCCCCGGAAGCGGGCCGCGGCAGAGGAATCATGAATCGTCGAGTGCTCGCGATGGTGCTGGCAGGCGGAAAGGGAACCCGCCTCTATCCGTTGACCAAGGACCGGGCCAAGCCCGCGGTGCCGTTCGGGGGAAAGTACCGCATCGTCGACTTCGTGCTCAGCAACCTGGTCAACTCCGGCGTCTATTCCACGTACGTCCTCACCCAGTTCAAGAGCCAGTCGCTGCTCCAGCACCTGCGCGACACGTGGCAATTCGGCAGCCTGCTGCCGTACCAGTTCATCGTGCCCGTGCCTGCGCAAATGCGCTCGCCGGACGAAGCCTGGTATCAGGGCACGGCCGACGCCATCTTCCAGAACATCGACCTGATCCACCGCGCGGACACCGACCTGGTCCTGGTCTTCAGCGCGGACCACGTCTACCGGATGAACATCCGGGAGATGATCGAGTTCCACAACGAAAGAGGCGCCGACGCCACCGTGGCGGCCGTTCCCATGGCGAAGGAAATGGCTTCCGAGTTCGGCGTGATCGAACTGGACCGCGAGGCCCGCATCGGGGGATTCCACGAGAAGAAGAAAGACGCCCCGGCCATCCCGGGCGACCCGGACCGGATTCTCGCCTCGATGGGCAACTACGTCTTCACCGCCGACGTCCTCCTGCGGGAACTGTATGCCGATGCGGCCGACGAGGAGAGCAGCCACGATTTCGGCAAGGACATCCTGCCGGGTCTCGTCCGCCGGGCGCACGTGTGCGCCTACGACTTCTCTCGCAACCGCATTCCGGGCGACCCGCCCGAGGTCGCGCCCTACTGGCGGGACGTCGGCACGATCGATGCCTTTTACGAAGCCAATATGGACCTGCGCTCCATCACGCCGGCGCTGAACCTGTACAACGCCCAATGGCCGCTGGGCCCGACGCGCGAGATGGTTCCCCCGGCCAAGTTCGTCTTCGACCAGGAAGAGCGCCGCGGGCACGCCATCGATTCCATCATCTCGGGCGGCTGCATCCTGTCCGGCGGCCTCGTGCGCAACTCGGTCCTCGGGAGAGCCGTGCGCGTGCACTCCGGGGCCGTGGTGGAAGACTCCGTCATATTCGACAACTGCGACATCGGGCGGAACGCCCGGGTGCGCCGGGCCATCCTCGACAAGAACGTGCGCGTGCCGGAAGGGGCGGCCATCGGATACGACGCCGGACAGGACCGGAGCCTGCACCATGTTTCCGAAGGCGGCATCGTCGTCGTGGAGGGGGCCCGCTCGTCGGTGGAGGTAACGGTGCTCCAGCTCGGCCCCGCCATGGACAGACGGCGAAAAAAACCGGACGCGCCGCCGGAAAGCTGAAGGACGTAAACGGCAGCAGCGTCATGCTCGTCCGGGAGCCGGGACAGGACGTTCGCACGATGAACAGCCCGTCCGGGAAAGCGCACCGGCCGATCCCCGTCATGCTGGGCGTGAGATCCGCCCCCTAACCGGGGACGTCCGCGATTTTGGTGAGGGCGGCCCAGAAGCCGGGGAAGCTCACGTCGGCGCACTCCGGGTTGTGGATGCGCGTTTCGCCTTGGGCGGCCAGCGCGGCCACGGCGAACGCCATCGTGATGCGGTGGTCGTTCCGGGTCACGATATCCGCGCCTCTGAACCGCTGCCCGCCGGGCATGTCCAGGCCGTCCGCCCGCTCCTCCACGCCGATTCCCATGGCGCGCAGGTTGGCGACGATGGCCGAGATCCGGTCGCTCTCCTTGACGCGCAGTTCCTTCGCGTCGGAGATCGTCAACCCGCCCGCGACCTGCGACCCGAGCACGGCCAGCACCGGGATCTCGTCGATCAAGTTCGCCACCCGCTCCCCCCGGATGGGCGGAAGCGCCTTCCGCAGCAGTTCGGGGCTGTAGCGGACGCGCAGGTCTCCCCGGGGCTCGCCCGCGCGCGTGATTTCATTCTCGACTCTCAGGTCCAGTCCGGCCTCGAGCAGGTAGTCGAGCAGTTCCCGGCGCCTCGCGTTCAATCCGGCTCCCGGCAGAAACAGCTCGGAGCCGGGAACCAGCGCCGCGGCGACCAGGAAAAACGCCGCTCCCGACAGGTCTCCCGGGACGGCCAGGTCCAGCGCCCGCAGCCCCGGCTCCGGATCCACCGTGATCCAGTTCCCTTCGGTTTGCAGGGCGGCGCCGAATTCCCGCAGGGCGATTTCGGTGTGGTCCCGCGTCGGCACCGTTTCCCCGACGGCCGTCGGCGCATCCGCGAAGAGGCCCGCCAGCAGGACGCACGACTTCACCTGGGCGCTGGCGACGGGGAGCGGGTAGCGGATCCCTTTCAGCCGTCCGCCCCGTATGCGGAGCGGCGGCAGATCCCCCTCCCGCGATTCGACTGCGGCGCCCATCTGCCGCAGCGGGCGGATGATTCTTCCCATGGGCCGGCCGCTCAGGGACGCGTCTCCCGTGATCGAGGACTCGAACGGGTGCCCCGCCAGGATGCCGGACAGCAGCCGTATGGTGGTGCCGGAGTTGCCCGCGTCCAGAACGCCCGCGGGAGCCCGGAGTCCGCGCAATCCGCGGCCGGCGACGGTCACGGTGGAGCCGGATTCGCGCACCTCGACGCCGAGCAACCGGAGGCACGCGAGCGTGCTGTGGCAGTCGCGGCTGGCCGCGAAGTTTTCGATGGTCGAGGTCCCTTCGGCGATGGCGGCCAGCATCGCGTAGCGGTGCGAAATCGATTTGTCCCCCGGCAGCAGGACCGTTCCGGAGAGGGAGGCTGCGGCATTAAGCGTTTGCGTCATCAGTCGATCCGGGTTGCGCCAGGAATTCCATCGCCGTCTTCTTCAGCCTGCGGGCCTGGTCGCGGAGCACGGCGGCCTTTTCGAACTCGAATTCCCTGGCGGCCTGCCGCATTTCCTTTTCCAGGCGCTGAATTTCCAGCTCCAGTTCCTCGGCGGAATGGTAGTTCTTGATCTCTTCGCTCACGTTCGGCACTTCATAATAGTCCCCCTCGTAGATGCGGGCCAGCTCCGGATCGAGGGGCTTGACGATGGACTGGGGCGTAATGCCGTTCTCTTCGTTGAAGCGCTCCTGTTCGGCCCGCCTGCGGTTGGTCTCCTCGATCGCGGCCCGCATGGAGCCGGTGATCCTGTCCGCGTACAGGATCGCCCTGCCGCTGATGTGCCGCGCCGCGCGCCCCATCGTCTGAATCAGGGACGTGGTGGAGCGGAGGAATCCCTCCTTGTCCGCGTCCAGGATCGCCACGAGCGAGACTTCGGGCAGGTCCAGGCCTTCGCGGAGCAAGTTGATGCCGATCAGGGCATCGAACTCCCCGGCCCGCAGCGACCGCAGCACCTTGATCCGGTCGAGCGTCTCGACCTCCGAGTGCAGGTAGCGCACCCGCAGGCCCAGCTCCGTGTAATATTCCGCCAGGTCCTCGGCCATGCGCTTGGTCAGCGTGGTCACCAGCACCCGTTCGTTGCGCTCCGCGCGTAGGCGGATCTCCTCCATCAGGTCGTCGACCTGTCCCGCGACGGGGCGGATTTCGATCTGCGGATCGGTCAGCCCGGTGGGCCGGACGATCTGCTCCACGACGACGCCGCCGGCCCTGGTCAGTTCGTAGGGGCCGGGCGTGGCGGACACGTAGATCACCTGGTTCAGCCTGGCCTCGAATTCCGTGAAGTTCAGCGGCCGGTTGTCCAGCGCCGACGGGAGGCGGAAGCCGTACTTGACCAGGATCTCCTTGCGCGACCGGTCGCCGAAGTACATGCCGCGCACCTGCGGGACGGTCGCGTGGCTTTCGTCCACGAACAGCACCCAGTCCCGCGGCAGGTAGTCCAGCAGCGTCGGCGGCGGCTCTCCCGGCCGGCGCCCGGTCAGGTGGCGGGAGTAGTTTTCGATCCCGCGGCAATACCCCAGCTCCTTCATCATCTCGATGTCATACATGGTCCGCTGGTGCAGCCGGCGCGCCTCGAGGAGCTTGTCTTCCTGCTCAAAGCGGGTCCGGGCCTCCTCCAGCTCCGCCTTGATCGTGTCGACGGCGTTCAGGAGCTGTTCCCTGGGCTGCACGTAATGGGACTTGGGGTAGATGGGCATCCGGTCGTGCCTTTTCAGGACGCGGCCGTTGATCGGGTCGATCTGGGCGATGGACTCGACCTCGTCGCCGAACATCTCGATGCGCACCGCGTAGTCCTCGTACGTCGGAAAGACCTCGATGACGTCGCCCCGGGCCCTGAAGAAGCCCCGCTCCAGGCCGTAGTCCTGCCGGGCGTACTGCATCTCCACCAGGCGCCTCAGGACCGCGTCGCGTTCGATGCGCTGCCCCTTCTCCAGGAACAGCAGCATCCCGTAATACGCCTCCGGCGAACCCAGTCCGTAGATGCAGGAGACGCTGGCGACGATGACGCAGTCCCTGCGCTCGAACAGGGACCGCGTCGCCGAATGCCGCAGCCGGTCGATCTCGTCGTTGATCAGCGCGTCTTTCTCGATGTAGGTGTCCGTGGACGCGATATACGCTTCCGGCTGGTAATAGTCGTAATAGGACACGAAATACTCGACGGCGTTGCCGGGGAAGAAGGACTTGAATTCGCGGTACAATTGCGCGGCCAGCGTCTTGTTGTGGGCCAGGACCAGGGCCGGGCGCTGGAGGGCCTCGATGGTCCTGGCCATGGTGAACGTCTTGCCCGACCCCGTGACGCCCAGGAGCACCTGGTGCTTTTCCCCGGCCTGCACGCCGCGGACGAGGCTGTCGATCGCCTCGGCCTGGTTCCCGCAGGGCTGAAAACGCGTGCTGATCTCGAACTTCGAGGAGTGGATCAGCGCCTTTCCGTAGGCGACGTCCGAATAGGTGAGACTGGCGTCTGTGTCCGGCTTCCTGGTCATGGGCGTAACGGGTAAAATTATTATTATACCTTTTATGCATGAGTCTTCGAGTCCGGGAATCTTCGGGGTATATTTATAGGCCGGAAGTCACGGGGGAATCGAGGGGCCTGGTGCTGAACGACAAGAGTCACATACGCAACTTTTCCATCATCGCGCATATCGACCACGGCAAATCCACGCTGGCCGACCGGCTGCTGGAGCGGACCGGCGCGCTCACCAAGCGCGAGATGGCCGACCAGGTCCTGGACGCCATGGACCTCGAGCGGGAGCGCGGCATCACCATCAAGGCGCATTCGGTGCGGCTGAACTACCGGGCCCGGAACGGGGAGGACTACGTCCTGAACCTCATCGACACGCCGGGGCACGTCGATTTCTCCTACGAGGTCTCCCGGAGCCTCTCGGCCTGCGAAGGGGCCCTCCTGGTCGTGGACGCCGCGCAGGGCGTGGAGGCCCAGACGCTGGCCAACACCT
>CAZTHE010000072.1:0-1248 GCA_964613495.1 uncultured Acidobacteriota bacterium
CGAGTGAAGAAAGGGTTTTGCCTTGCCGATCGGCGCGTCGCCCAGGAAATAGGGATTCCGGATCATACCGGCCGCCGGCAGGCTGAAGCCCAGCATCCTGCGGTAGAGGAGCGTCAGCTCGGAATCGACGCTTGCCACCGTGCCCTCGGGCCCGGAAGTGCCGGCGATCCTGAGGGGCACTCCCCTGGCCAAAACGATATAGAGGATGCGGTCCTGGGCGGCATTTTGCAGCAGCCAGGATGCGATCGGCGTTTCGATCTGCGGCCCGAAATCCTCCCGGGAGATGGTCTCTCCAGTGCCCGTTCTGAGTTTTAATATGTTGGATTCCGGGATGCCGCGTTTCTGCGCATAGTATGTCCCGATATCCAGCGACGCCGCGCTCGCCCCGTTGAGGACCAGCAGGACGTTTTCCGCGGTCTGCGCAAAGGCGGGCGAACTCAACAGGAGGAGCAGGAGCGAAGTACGGATCATCATTTTCCGGATCATACCACACCCGGCGGAGCGGCGCGCACGCTTGCATTACGCACGCTTACAAAGTATTGTTCCCATAGGCCGGTGCCGATAAGGAAAGCCTATGTATGAAAAATTTTATGGTCTGAAAGAACCGGCATTCAACCTCACCCCCGATCCCTCCTTCCTGTATCTCAACAAACGGAGCAAGGATGCGCTGGACCAGATCCTCTACGGGATCGAGCGCCGCGAGGGATTCGCCGTCATCGTCGGCGATGTCGGAACCGGAAAGACCACGCTGTGCTGGGCGCTCCTGGAGCGGCTGGCGCGCAAGCACATCTGCACCGCCCTGATCCAGAACCCGATGCTTTCGGAGATCGACATCCTGAAATCGATCCTGCAGGACCTCGGCGTGCGCCTGGAGCAGGCGCAGAACCAGCGGACGGACGGCGACGCGGGGGAAACGCCGCACGACGTCTTCAGCACCGACTGGATGCAGGGGATGACCAAGAAGCAGCTGCTCGACCGCCTGAATATGTTTCTTGCCGCGAGGGCCGAGGAGAACGTCTTCACCGTCCTGATTGTGGATGAGGCGCAGAACATGCCGCTGATGCTTCTCGAGCAGATGCGGCTTCTCTCGAACCTGGAGACTGCCAAGAAAAAGCTGCTTCAGATCATTTTCGTCGGGCAGCTGGAGCTCGATCAGAAACTCAGATCCGCTTCGCTGCGCCAGCTGAATCAGCGCATATCCGTCCGTTTCGAGACCAAGGCGCTCTCCAGGCAGGATACGGAACTCTA
>CAZTHE010000072.1:1348-19726 GCA_964613495.1 uncultured Acidobacteriota bacterium
ATCTTCAATTTCGAATCTATTAGTCATGAACCTACCGTTCGGTCTTGAACTGTTGGAAGGCGCTGAACCCGGAGTCGCCCCGGCCGCCGTCCTGGATCAATCGGGCCACGTATTGTCTCTCGAGGCACAGATCAGGCTCCACGAGCTTTTCGAGTACGTGGAGACCAGCCGTGGAATCCTGAGGGAAATATCGGAAGATCTGGTCCTGGCGGAATCCGATTCCGCGAACGGCCCCGTTCTGCGCACCGCATCGGAGCGGCTGGAGCGGTTTTGCCTCGAAGCGGACAGCTGGGGCTTCGGCTCGCTGTACGAAGTCGGCATGGGAGTCCAGGTGCTGCTGATCGATTTCGGCGGCCGGATCCGGAATCCTCGGGTCCGGGACACGCTGCACCGTGGTCTGGCGATGCTCTCGGCCCTTCTGGACCAGTGCGAGAGCGACTACCGCTGGAGGCTCGCGGTCGCCGAGACGCTGGACTGCATCGACGAGGTTTCCCGCGACTAGCGCGCCCGGCGCTCGAGCAGCGCGTCGGCGATGCGTTCGCCCGCCCTGCCGTCCCACAGGGGCGGCACCGCTCCCTTTTTTGCATTCCCGGAGAGTATTTTGTCCGCTTCTTCCCTGAGGCGCCGCATGTCGCGTCCCACGAGGGTGTTCGTGCCGACGGTGACGGTGACGGGCCGCTCGGTGTTTTCCCTGACGGTGAGGCACGGGACGCCGAGATAGGTCGTTTCCTCCTGGATCCCGCCCGAGTCCGTGATGACCATGGTCGCGCCGCGCTGCAGTCCGAGAAACTCCACGTAGCCGACCGGATCGTCGAAGCGGATCCGCGGGTTGAATTCGATGCCGTGCAGGGAGCGCATCATCCGGCGCGTGCGCGGGTGGACCGGGAAGACCACGTCGATGCCCGTCGCGATTTCGTTCAGCGCCCCGAGGATGCGGGCGAGTTCGGCCGGATCGTCCACGTTGGAGGGCCGGTGGAGCGTGATCAGGGCGTAGCCCCTGCCCGATTGCGCGGGGCTTGCGGCGTGGGGCAGGAGGCGCATGAGGGTGTCGATCATCACGTTGCCCACCAGGCGGATCTTTTCGGGCGCGACGCCTTCGCGCAGCAGGTTCTCGTCGCCGTCGGCCGACGGGGTGAAGAGGATATCGGCCACGCGGTCGGTGAGGACGCGGTTGATCTCTTCGGGCATGGTCCGGTCGAAGGAGCGGAGCCCCGCCTCGACGTGTCCGATCGGGACGAGGAGCTTGGCGCAGACCAGGGCCGCCGCGACCGTGGAATTGACGTCGCCGTAGACGAGGACCATGTCCGGCCTGGTTTCCAGCAGGACGGGTTCGATGCGCGTCATGATCTCGGCGGTCTGTTTCGCGTGGCTGCCGGACCCGACGTCGAGGTTGAAATCGGGTTCCGGGATGTCGAGCTGCCGGAAAAAGATGTCGGACATGAAGGCGTCGTAGTGCTGTCCCGTGTGGACGATGACCTGCCCGACGCCGTCCCGAGCCGCGAGGGCGGCCCGGACGGGCGCCACCTTCATGAAATTCGGCCTCGCACCCACCACGTGAAGCATTTTCATAGCCGCTCCATTCGCCGCATTGCTTGTCGGATGATAGCCCAGTTTACTTGAGCAATCCGTCACCCGAAAGCAATTTCCGGCTCCGGATTTGCCACGAATCTCACGAACCTCTTTCACAGGTCGATGCTGAGTCTACACGTGCGCAATGCCCCCATCGTTCCGACAAGTGGGTGCCGGCTTCAGCCGGCACATGCGGGCGAAGCCCGCATCTTTTTGACCCGCTGCCGTTGAACCGCACGACTGATAAAAAAGTTTCTTTTCTTGCGGCCGCTGCCGATATAAATTGTGGCTATCGTATGCCATCATAGAAAGGAATCGCGCATGAAAATAGCGGTCGTTGGACTCGGTTACGTAGGACTGCCCCTATCCCTGCAATTCGCCCGGGCCGGGGTGAATGTACTCGGACTTGACGTGGACCCTCAGAAGGTCGAAGCGCTCAATGCCGGCAGGAGCTATATCAAACACATCGAGGCTGCCGAGATCGCCGAGGCGGTTAACGCCGGCATGTTCAGCGCCTCCGCCGATTTTTCGCGCGTCAAAGAAGCCGAGGCCGTGATTATCTGCGTGCCGACGCCGCTGAACAAGAACCGCGAACCCGACATCAGCTACATCGTCGAGACCGGCAAATCCATCGCGCCGCACATGTCCAGGGGATGCCTGGTGGTTCTCGAATCCACGACCTACCCGGGCACGACCGACGAGGACCTGCGCGCGGTGCTCGAATCGGGCTCCGGCATGAAGGCCGGCGAGGACTTCCACCTGGCGTTTTCTCCGGAAAGGGAAGACCCCGGCAATCCCGACAGCAAGGTGGCCATCATCCCCAAGGTGGTCGGCGGCTACACGCCCGAGTGCCTGAAGCGGGCGGCGGAGCTGTACGGCAAGGCCATCAAGACGATCGTCCCGGTCTCTTCGTGCCGCGCGGCCGAAGCCACGAAACTCCTGGAGAACACCTTCCGGGCGGTGAATATCGCCCTGGTGAACGAGTTGAAGGTCGTCTACGAGGCGATGGACATCGACGTCTGGGAGGTGATCAATTCCGCCAAGACCAAGCCTTTCGGCTTCATGCCTTTCTACCCGGGACCGGGACTGGGCGGGCACTGCATCCCCATCGATCCCTTCTACCTCACCTGGAAGGCCAGGGAATACGGGCAGCACACCCGTTTCATCGAACTCGCGGGGGAGATCAACACGTCGATGCCGGATTATGTCGTGCACCGGGTGGCCGAAGCCCTGAACTCGCGGCGCAAGGCGCTGAACGGCTCGGAGATCCTGGTGCTCGGGATCGCGTACAAGCCGAACGTCGACGACGACCGCGAATCGCCGAGCTACGTGTTGCTCGACCTGCTGGACAAGCGCGGCGCGAACGTCAGCTACTATGATCCCTTCATTCCCGTGATCCGGCCGTCGCGCGAACACGGCCACTGGGCCGGGACGCAGTCCGTGGAGTGGAAGAAGGAAGTCGTGGGGAAATTCGACCTGGTGCTCATTTCCACCAACCACGAGGCGGTCAACTACCGGGAACTGGCCGATTGGGCCGACTGCATCGTCGACACGCGCAATGCCATGGCCGGCATAAAAGGGAAACCCGCCCAGATCTGGAAGGCGTAAGGGGAGCCACGGATTAACACGGATTGCACGGATTTATATTTGAAAAATTCCGTGTAATCCGTGTTAATCCGTGGCTGCTTTTTCTGCGCTAAAAATGCTTCAGGGGCGGGCGGCCCAGCGGGTAGACGTTGAATCCCAGGTCGAAGAGCCTCGCGTGGTCGAGGATGTTGCGCCCGTCGAACAGGAACGCCGGTTTTTCCATCGACCGGTAGATCTTCTTCCAATCCAGCGAACGGTACAGGTCCCATTCCGTCATGACGGCGACGGCGTGCGCGCCTTTCGCCGCCTCGTAGGGATCGTCTGCAAATTCCAGGTTTTCCTCAAATCCGGCAAGGTCGATCCGCGCATTGTCGAGCGCCTTGGGATCGGTGACGGCCACGCACGCCTTTTCCTCCAGGAGCCTGCGTGCGACGAAAATCGACGGCGATTCCCGGGTGTCGCTCGTGTCGGCCTTGAACGCGAATCCGAAGAGGGCGATGCGTTTTCCGACGATGGTGTTGAACATCTCGCGGATCATGTTCCGGACGAAGCGCGCCTCCTGGAACTCGTTCATCAGCAGCACCGATTCCCAGTACCGCGCCACTTCGTTCAGCCCGTAGGACTCGCAGATGTAGACCAGGTTGAGGATGTCCTTCTTGAAGCACGAACCGCCGAAGCCCACGCTCGCGTTGAGGAAGCGTCCGCCGACGCGCGTGTCCATGCCGACGGCGCGGGCCACTTCCTGGATGCTCGCGTCGGTCTTCTCGCACAGCGCGGAGATGCTGTTGATGGACGAGATCCGCTGGGCGAGGAAGGCGTTGGCCACGAGCTTAGATAGTTCGGCGCTCCAGACGTTGCTGGTAAGGATGCGGTCGCGCGGAACCCAGTTGGCGTAGATGTCGACGATTTCCTGCCGCGCCCGGAGCCCCTCGGGCGTCTCGCGCGACCCGATGAGGACCCTGTCGGGGTCGAGCAGGTCCTTGACGGCGGTTCCTTCGGCGAGGAACTCCGGGTTCGAGACCACCTCGAACCGGATCTTCTTGCCGTTGGCGTTGAGGATGTTTTCCATCGTCTGCGAAGTCTTTACCGGGAGGGTGCTTTTTTCCACAACGATTTTGGAGGATTTCGACTCGCGCAGGATTTCGCGGGCGACTTTTTCCCAGTACTGCAGGTCGGCGGCCTTGCCGGCGCCTTCGCCGAAAGTCTTGGTGGGGGTGTTGACGGAGACGAAGACCACGTCCGCCTCGCGGATCGCGCCCGCTATGTCGTTGGAGAAAAGCAGGTTGCGTCCCCTCGCGGCCCGGACCACCTCGAGGAGGCCGGGTTCGAAGATGGGAAGCGCGTCGGTCTGCCAGGCCTGGATGCGCGGCTGGCTGACGTCCACCACGTGGACCTTGTATTGCGGACACTTCATGGCGATGACGGCCATCGTCGGCCCGCCGACATACCCCGCCCCGATACACGCGATGCGCTTCGAAAACATATTTTGCCCCTCCGGCTTCACATCGGTCGAATCCTGCAATTATAGGCACTAATTTGCAGCCCGGATAGTGATTTCGTTTCCTGCATGTAGATAACTCAACAAGGGCATGTCAGGTGTCGCACCCTTGGTGCTCCCGATGAATACACATCAAATCCCGACCTTACGGTCGGGCCTATTGCCTGTCGGCCCTTCGGGCCTGCAAAGGCATTATTCCAGGACATGCGTCGGTTTCGAGACGGGTTAGCACCTTATCGTTATTCGGAGTGCCTTAACCGGGAACCGGGAACTCCGGACTCTTTTTTTCGATGCACGGGCGCCTTGCTGCCGATAAAGTCTGAGGCTAAACTTGGAATTTCGTATGTTCAACAGGATACTCGCTTCCGCCATCCTCGTCCGCGTGTTGCCCTTTGCCGTATTTGCGGCCCTGACCCTCTTTCAGGGACGTTTCGGCGAAGAGTCGCAGTACTGGGTCTACACGCTGAAGACGGTCGTCGGGGCCTGGATCCTCTGGGCCGTGCGCCGCCACGTCAGGGAACTGAAATGGAATTTCTCCTGGGAAGCGGTTGTGGCCGGCGTGGGAGTCTTCGCGATCTGGGTGGGACTGGACGGCTTCTACCCGATGTACGCCGAGCGCTGCGGCAACTTCAATCCGGCGCGCACCTATGGCGCGGGCAGCGCAATGGCGGCGTTTTTTATCGGGGTGCGAGCCCTCGGGTCCTCGCTGGTCGTCCCGCCGCTCGAGGAGCTGTTTTACCGCTCGTTCATCTACCGGTATCTCATCAAGGCCCATTTCCTCGACGTGCCCTTCAGCCGCCTGCAGTGGCGGTCGTTCCTGATTACGGGCATCATCTTCGGCATCGGCCACTACGAATGGCTTCCCGGGATTCTGTGCGCCTTCGCGTACCAGGCACTGGTCATCCGGAAGAACCGCCTGGGAGACGCCATCACGGCCCACGCCATCACCAATTTCCTGCTCGCCGTCTGGATCGTCGTCAACGACGCGTATCGTTTCTGGTAAGCGGGCGCGCCGGCTCTCTCCGGAAAAGGCTGAGGATTACACGGATTACACGGATCAAAATAGGGTCTATAATTCGTGAAATCCGCCGCCTATGAGAGGGCCGAGTGGGAAGCGCGCCGATTGTTGAAGCAGCGGTCCCGGTTGCCGATAAGGATAGGGTGACATTGCGTCGCCGGTTAGACGTGTGTTTTCCGGCATTTTTCCCATATAAAGCCGTATGAAAGACAGTTTTGCCAATCCCCCTGATCCGATAAGCCTCGATCCACTGGGAATCGCCAAACCCGGCGATCGAGGCTCGGCTCCGCTTTCGTTCGCCCAGGAGCGTCTCTGGTTCCTGGACCGATGGAATCCGGGCGAAGCGGTCTATAACATCCCGATCGTGTTGCGGATGGCGGGAGAGCTGAACGTTGCGGCACTGCAGCAGAGCCTTGAGGAGATCCTGCGGAGGCACGAGGCGCTGCGCACGACATTCGCGGAGGAGAACGGCCGTGCCTTGCAGCGCCTAACGCCGGAGACCCGGCTCGAGCTGGAATTTATCAGCCTTGAGAACCTTCCGGAGAAGGGGCGGCGTGCGGAGGCCCAACGCCGTATTGTAGAAGAATCGCGGCGCCCGTTTGATCTGAGCCGAGGGCCGCTGTTCCGCGGCACGCTCCTGCGCCTGGGCGCCCGGGAGCATGTGCTCGTGCTGGCGATGCACCACATTGTGACGGACGGCTGGTCCCTGGGAGTCCTATACCGCGAGTTTGCAGCGCTTTATGAGGCTTTCCTGAGGGGCGACGGCTCCCCTCTGCCTCCCCTGCCGATCCAATATGCGGATTATGCGCTATGGCAGCGTCAGTGGCTGCAGGGAGAGGTGCTGGAGAAGCAGCTGACATATTGGAAAGGCCAACTGGAAGGGCTGCCGGTCCTTGAGCTTCCGACGGACCGCCCGCGGCCGCCGATGCAGAGCTACCGGGGAAAGAGGAGGAGTTTTACGCTCCCGGCTCCTCTGGTGCAATCGCTGAGGGAATTGAGCCGGCGCGAGGGAGTGACGCTGTTCATGACGCTATTGGCGGCATTTCAGACGCTTCTGTGCCGCTATAGCGGACAGGAGGACATCGCGGTGGGTTCGCCGATAGCGAACCGGAATCGGGAGGAACTGGAAGGGCTGATCGGATTCTTCGTCAACACGCTGGTGATGCGGACGAAGCTTGACGGAAATCCGACTTTCAGGGAACTGCTGGGGCGCGTGAAAGAGGTAGCGCTAGGGGCGTACGCCCACCAGGAGGTTCCGTTTGAGAAGCTGGTGGAGGAACTGAAGCCGGAGCGGGACACGAGCCGGAATCCGCTGTTCCAGGTGATGCTGGTGCTCCAGAACGCCATGGACCAGGACCTGAAATTGTCCGGACTGGACGTCCACCGTTCCTATGGCGACATCGGGACGGCGATGTTCGACCTGATGCTCGAGGTTGAAGAGAGTCCCGAAGGCCTGGCTACGATCTACGAGTACAATACCGACCTCTACGACGACGCGACCATCGAGCGTATGAGCGGGCATTTCCAGGTAATGCTGGAGGGCATTGTCGCAGCGCCCGGAACAAGGATCTCCGATCTCCCCCTCTTAAGCGAAGCCGAACGCCGCCAGTTGCTGGTGGAATGGAACGACACGAGGACCGGCTATCCGAGAGACGCATGCGTCCACGAATTATTCGAGGTGCAGGCCGGGCGGACGCCGGACGCCGTCGCATTGGCATTTAATGGACGCGAACTCAGCTACGGCGAGTTGAATGCGCGGGCGAATCAGCTGGCGCATTATCTCAGGAAACGCGGCGTGGGGCGGGAGGCGCTGGTGGGCATCTGCCTGGAGCGCTCGCTCGAAATGGTGATCGGGCTGGTGGCGATTCTCAAGGCCGGAGGCGCCTATGTCCCACTGGACGCCGAGTATCCGCGGGAACGGCTGGATTTCATGGTCCGCGACACCGGAATCCGTCACCTGTTGACGCAGCAGCGCCTGGCAGGAAATTTTTCCAGTATTCCGGAAATTGTGTGTCTGGACAGGGACTGGGACCTCGTATCGGCCGAAAGCGAACTAAATCCAGAAAGCCGGGCAGGGGCCGGGAATCTCGCCTACGTGATGTACACTTCGGGATCGACGGGAACGCCCAAGGGGGTGGAGATTCCGCACAAGGGGATCGTGCGGCTGGTGATGAACGCCGATTATGCTCGGTTTGGCAGAGATGAAACGTATCTCCAGCTGGCGACTGTTTCCTTCGATGCCTCGACATTCGAGATCTGGGCGCCTCTGCTGCACGGCGCAAAATGCGTGATTTATCCCGCGGAGTTGCCTACGACGGAGCGGCTCGGGGAGGTGATCCGGGAAAGCGGCGTCACTACCCTCTGGCTCACGGCTTCGCTGTTCAACGCCGTTGTCAATGAAACTCCGGAGACGCTGAAGGGAATCCGACAGCTGCTGATTGGAGGGGAACAGCTTTCGACGCCGCACGTGAGGAAGGCGCAGCAGGGATTATCCGGCACACAAATAATTAACGGCTACGGGCCAACCGAGAGCACTACATTTACCTGCACCTATGCGATCCCCGATGGGATTGCTTCCGACGAGCCGTTGCCGATCGGCCGGCCGATTGCGAATACTTGTGTGTATATACTGGATCCCAATATGCAGCCGGTGCCTGTCGGGATTCCGGGCGAGCTGTACATCGGCGGGGACGGACTGGCGCGGGGATACCTGAGCAGGCCGAAGTTGACCGCGGAGCGGTTTGTTTCGGATCCATTCAACACGGACCCCGGCGCCCGTCTGTACAAAACCGGCGACCTTGTTCGCTACCGGCCCGACGGGAATATCGAGTACCTGGGCCGGATGGATTTCCAGGTCAAGATACGGGGTTACCGCATCGAGCTGGGTGAGATTGAGGCGGTTTTGGGGCAGTATCCCGGGATCGGCGAAACGGCCGTGGTCCTGCGCGAGGACACTCCCGGCGACAGGATTCTGGTTGCCTACGTGGTGCCGAGGGAAAAAGGCAAAGAGCAGATCCCGGCATCCGAACTCCGGCGCTATCTGCAGGAGAAACTTCCGGATTACATGGTGCCGTCGGCCTTCGTGACGCTGGAGGCGATGCAGCGTACGTCGAGCGGGAAGGTGGACCGCAAGGCTCTGCCGGCGCCGGAGCGGCTGCATCCGGAACTGGAGAAGGGCTATGTCGCCCCGCGTACGGAGGCGGAGGAGCGCCTGGCATCGATATGGAAAGAAGTGCTGAATTTGGAGAAGGTGGGTGTTTACGACAACTTTTTCGATCTGGGCGGGCACTCCCTGAAGGCGACGCAGGTGATGTCGCAGCTGCGGCGTATTGTGAATGTGGATCTTCCTCTCAAACTGCTGTTTGAATCTCCGACGATCTCCGGCCTTGCGGAACATATCCAATCCGCTCCGTCCGGCGCTCCAGGGATTGATTTCCCCGAACTTTCCACGGTATCGGATAAAACGAATCTGCCTCTTTCCTTTGCGCAGCAGCGTTTGTGGTTTCTCGACCGACTGAATCCCGGCGGAGCGGTCTATAACATCCCCATCGTGATGCGGATGAAGGGGAGACTGGACGTTGAGGCTCTGCGGCGAAGCCTGGAAGAGATCCTTCGGCGGCATGAGGCGCTGCGCACAACATTCGCGGAGGAGAACGGCCATGCGATACAGCGGATAGCGCCCGAGGCGAGTCTGGATTTGAAGATTGTGGACCTCGGTAATTTGCCGGAAAGAGAACGACAGGAGGCGGCGGAGCGTCGCATCGCGGAAGAATCGAGACGTTCGTTCGACCTGGCTCGGGGTCCGCTGTTCCGCGGAACGGTTCTGCACTTGAGCGGTCAGGAGCATGCGCTGGTGCTGGCGATGCACCACATTGTGACCGACGGCTGGTCGCACGGGATTCTCTTCCGCGAGCTGGAAACTCTCTATGAAGCTTTTTTGACGGGGAAAAGTTCTCCTTTGGCTCCTCTCCCCATCCAATATGCCGACTTTGCCGTGTGGCAGCGTGAGTGGTTGCAGGGGGAAGTACTACAAACTGATTTGGGATACTGGAAGGGCCAGTTGGAAGGACTACCGGTGCTCGAGCTTCCGACAGACCGTCCGCGTCCCCCGGTGCAGAGTTTCCGGGGCCGGCGTAAAAGCTTCGTTCTCTCGCCGTCGCTGACGCAGGTGCTCAAGGATTTGAGCCGGCGCGAGGGAGTCACGCTGTTCATGGCATTGCTGGCGGCGTTTCAGACGCAGCTATACCGGTACAGCGGACAGGGGGACATCGCCGTAGGCTCGCCGATAGCGAACCGTAGGCGGGACGAACTTGAGGGGCTGATCGGGTTTTTCGTCAACACGCTGGTGATGCGGACGAAGCTCGACGGGAATCCGACTTTCAGGGAATTGCTGGGTCGTGTAAAGGAAACGGCGCTGGAAGCTTACGCCCATCAGGATGTGCCTTTTGAGAAGCTGGTGGAGGAACTGAGACCGGAGCGGGACGCGAGCCGGAACCCGCTATTCCAGGTCGTGATGGTGCTGCAAAATGCGGCCGACCATCGGATAGCGCTTCCCGGGGTCGATGTGGAGTGTGCCTCCGGCGACACAGGCACGGCCATGTTCGACCTTACGCTGGAGCTTGAGGAAGACGCCGGCGGCATCAGCGGCAATTTCGAGTACAGCACGGATCTATTCGACGACGGGACAATCGAGCGTATGAGCGGGCATTTCCAGGTAATGCTGGAGGGCATTGTCGCAGCGCCCGGAACAAGGATCTCCGATCTCCCCCTCTTAAGCGAAGCCGAACGCCGCCAGTTGCTGGTGGAATGGAACGACACGAGGACCGGCTATCCGAGAGACGCATGCGTCCACGAATTATTCGAGGT
The DNA here is from genome assembly GCA_964613495.1 of uncultured Acidobacteriota bacterium. GTDB lineage: Bacteria > Acidobacteriota > UBA6911 > UBA6911 > UBA6911 > UBA6911. The sequence continues at coordinate 11,887 of CAZTHE010000072.1, forward strand.
GCAGGCCGGGCGGACGCCGGACGCCGTCGCATTGGCATTTAATGGACGCGAACTCAGCTACGGCGAGTTGAATGCGCGGGCGAATCAGCTGGCGCATTATCTCAGGAAACGCGGCGTGGGGCGGGAGGCGCTGGTGGGCATCTGCCTGGAGCGCTCGCTCGAAATGGTGATCGGGCTGGTGGCGATTCTCAAGGCCGGAGGCGCCTATGTCCCACTGGACGCCGAGTATCCGCGGGAACGGCTGGATTTCATGGTCCGCGACACCGGAATCCGTCACCTGTTGACGCAGCAGCGCCTGGCAGGAAATTTTTCCAGTATTCCGGAAATTGTGTGTCTGGACAGGGACTGGGACCTCGTATCGGCCGAAAGCGAACTAAATCCAGAAAGCCGGGCAGGGGCCGGGAATCTCGCCTACGTGATGTACACTTCGGGATCGACGGGAACGCCCAAGGGGGTGGAGATTCCGCACAAGGGGATCGTGCGGCTGGTGATGAACGCCGATTATGCTCGGTTTGGCAGAGATGAAACGTATCTCCAGCTGGCGACTGTTTCCTTCGATGCCTCGACATTCGAGATCTGGGCGCCTCTGCTGCACGGCGCAAAATGCGTGATTTATCCCGCGGAGTTGCCTACGACGGAGCGGCTCGGGGAGGTGATCCGGGAAAGCGGCGTCACTACCCTCTGGCTCACGGCTTCGCTGTTCAACGCCGTTGTCAATGAAACTCCGGAGACGCTGAAGGGAATCCGACAGCTGCTGATTGGAGGGGAACAGCTTTCGACGCCGCACGTGAGGAAGGCGCAGCAGGGATTATCCGGCACACAAATAATTAACGGCTACGGGCCAACCGAGAGCACTACATTTACCTGCACCTATGCGATCCCCGATGGGATTGCTTCCGACGAGCCGTTGCCGATCGGCCGGCCGATTGCGAATACTTGTGTGTATATACTGGATCCCAATATGCAGCCGGTGCCTGTCGGGATTCCGGGCGAGCTGTACATCGGCGGGGACGGACTGGCGCGGGGATACCTGAGCAGGCCGAAGTTGACCGCGGAGCGGTTTGTTTCGGATCCATTCAACACGGACCCCGGCGCCCGTCTGTACAAAACCGGCGACCTTGTTCGCTACCGGCCCGACGGGAATATCGAGTACCTGGGCCGGATGGATTTCCAGGTCAAGATACGGGGTTACCGCATCGAGCTGGGTGAGATTGAGGCGGTTTTGGGGCAGTATCCCGGGATCGGCGAAACGGCCGTGGTCCTGCGCGAGGACACTCCCGGCGACAGGATTCTGGTTGCCTACGTGGTGCCGAGGGAAAAAGGCAAAGAGCAGATCCCGGCATCCGAACTCCGGCGCTATCTGCAGGAGAAACTTCCGGATTACATGGTGCCGTCGGCCTTCGTGACGCTGGAGGCGATGCAGCGTACGTCGAGCGGGAAGGTGGACCGCAAGGCTCTGCCCGTTCCGGAAAGGGTGCCGCCTGGATTAAAGGGAATGCACTCAGCACCGCGTACGCCGATGGAAGAAATACTTGCCGGGATTTGGTCGGAAACGCTCGGTTTGGAGCGGATCGGTATCCACGACAACTTCTTCGAGTTGGGCGGGCACTCCCTGAAGGCAACGAGACTGATTTCTCGGGTGCGCAAGGTGTTCGAAGCAGATATTCCGCTGCGCTGCCTGTTTAACTCGCCAACAGTTGCGGGCTTGGCAGAACATATTCAATCTGCGTTGGGCAGGGAGATGCCGGCACCCGCGCCTGCATTGGCGGGGATGGCAGGCGAAGGAAGCCTTACACTTTCATATGGGCAGGAGCGTTTGTGGTTCCTGGATCGATGGGATCCAGGCAACACAGTCTACAACGTTCCAATAATAATCCGAATCAGAGGCGGACTGGATTATAGAGTGCTGCAGCTGAGTTTGGAGGAGATCCTGCGGCGGCATGAGGCGCTGCGTACGACATTTTCTGAGGAGAACGGCCGTGTGGTGCGGTGCGTGACACCGGAAGCTCAGTTCGAGCTCGAAAGCGTCAACCTCGAGCATCTTCCGGAGGAAGAGCGGCAAGCTAAAGCGGAGGCAGGGATCGAGGATGCATCGAGACGTTCTTTCGATCTGGCGCGCGGCCCGTTGTTCCGCGGGAAGCTCCTGCGCCTGGGCACCCGTGAACATGTGCTTGTTCTGGCGATGCATCACATCGTGACGGACGGCTGGTCTCTGGGAGTCTTATACCGCGAGCTCGGAGCGCTTTATGGAGCTTTCCTGAAGGGCGATGGCTCCCCTCTGCCTCCCCTGCCGGTCCAGTATGGAGACTACGCGGTGTGGCAGCGGCAGTGGTTGCAGGGAGAAGTGCTGGAGAAGCAGCTGACATATTGGAAAGGCAAACTGGAAGGGCTGCCGGTTCTCGAACTTCCGACGGACCGTCCGCGGCCGCCGATTCAGAGCTACCGGGGAAAGAGAAGGAGTTTTACACTCCAGTCCCCTCTGGTCAGTTCCCTGAGGGACTTGAGCCGGCGTGAAGGGGTCACGCTGTTCATGACGCTGCTGGCGACTTTTCAGGCGCTTCTATCCCGCTACAGCGGTCAGGAAGATATCGCCATTGGATCCCCGATTGCAAACCGCAGCCGGATGGAGCTAGAAGGGTTGATCGGTTTCTTCGTCAACACGCTGGTGATGCGGACAAAACTGGACGGGAATCCGAGTTTCCGCGAGTTGCTGGGGCGCGTGAAGGAGACGACTCTTGGAGCCTACGCGCACCAGGATGTGCCGTTTGAGAAGCTGGTGAAGGAAATGAATCCAGAGCGGGACGCGAGCCGGAATCCGCTATTTCAGGTCATGATGGTTCTGCAGAATGCCAATGATCGAAATCTTGAATTACCCGGACTCTCCATCGAAAACTCCGCCGGCGACGCGGGGACATCGAGAGTTGACCTTACGCTGGAGCTCGAGGAGACATCCGACCATATAGCGGGAAGAATCGAATACAGTACGGATCTTTTCGACGATGCGACCATCGGGCGCATGATCGGGCATTTCGAGAGACTGCTGGAGGGCGTTGTCGCGAATCCGGACGAACTAATTTCCGGGCTTCCGCTGCTAACGGATGCCGAACGTCATCAACTGCTGGTGGAGTGGAACGACACCAAGACCGACTACCCGAGAGATGCGTGCGTTCACGAGCTGTTTGAGGCGCAGGTTGAACGGACGCCGGATGCGGTGGCGCTGGTATTCGAGGGCAGGAAACTAACCTACCGCGAGCTGAATGCTCGGGCGAATCAACTGGCGCACTATCTCCGGAAACGCGGGGTTGGGCCGGAAACGCTTGTGGGCATCTGCATGCAGCGCTCCCTGGAGTTGGTGGTGGCCATCTATGGAACGATGAAGGCAGGGGCTGCCTATGTGCCGATCGATCCGGAATATCCAGTCGAGCGTCTTACCTTTATTTTGGAGGACGCGCACACTCCAATAATTCTTACGCAGGAAGCCCATCGAGGCAAGCTGCAATCAGCGTCAGTTCAATTCGTCTGCCTGGATTCGGGCTGGTCGAAAATCGAGAGCGAGAGTCGGGATAACCTTCGGAGCAACGTTTCTTCCGACAGTGCAATTTACGTGATCTATACGTCCGGATCGACGGGCAGACCCAAGGGAGTAGTAAATCTCCATAGGGGTGTCGTTAACTGGCTGTTTTGGCTGCAGGACGCATATAGGCTCTCCTGTTCTGACGCAATCATGCAGAAAAGTCCGTTCACCTTCGATGTATCAGTCAGGGAATTTTTCTGGCCGCTGCTGAATGGCGCGCGGCTGATTGTAGCTAAGCCTGATGGGCATTGGGACAGTGAGTATCTTATCGAATCGATAGGCCGAGAGCATGTTACGGTCATGCACTTCGTGCCCTCAATGTTGAGAACATTTCTCAAGGAATTGCCGGGCGAAATTCCATTGTCTCTCGCGCGTGTCATTTGCAGTGGTGAAGCTCTGCCTCTGGATCTTCAAAACGAGTTCCTTCGCCGTTTGCCTGATGTAGCGCTGAGCAATCTGTATGGACCGACCGAAGCCGCGGTGGAGGTAACCAATTGGGAGTGCAGACTGGAGGCCGATCGCCGCGAGGTGCCAATCGGGAGGCCAATTGCCAATATCCGGATGTACATACTTGATAAAGCCCTCAACCCAGTTCCGATCGGAGTGCCTGGTGAGCTTCACATCGGGGGAGCCGGGGTAGCACGGGGGTACCTGAATCGTCCGGAGTTGACGGCGGAGCGGTTCATTCCCGACCCGTTCAACCCGAAACTAGGAGCTCGGTTGTACAAGACCGGAGACCTGGCGCGGTATGGAACCGATGGCAATATCGAGTATCTGGGAAGGATGGATTATCAGGTTAAACTCCGCGGATTCAGGATAGAGCTGGGTGAGATTGAGACGGTTCTAGCCCAGCATCCCGGGATACTTGAAGCCGCCGTTGTCATGCGCGAGGATACGCCCGGCGACAAGACTCTGGTAGCTTACGTGGTACCAAAGGTGAAGCGTGAAGTGGAGATCCCGGCGTCTGAACTCCGGCGCTACCTTCAGCAGAAGTTACCCCAATACATGGTGCCAGGGATCTTTGTGCCGCTGGAGACGATGCAGCATACGTCGAGCGGGAAGATGGATCGCAGGGCTCTGCCAAAGCCGCAAAATCTGGTTGCGGGCGTCAGTGGCCCGATTGCCGCCCCGCGCACCTTGATAGAGAAATCCCTGTCTGCAATATGGGCTGAAGTATTGGGCCTGCAGGATGTGGGGATTCACGATAGCTTCTTCGAGCTGGGGGGGCATTCCCTTAAGGCCACGTGGCTAATTTCACTGGTCCGCAGGAAATTTCAGGTAGACATTCCGCTCCGGCTTGTTTTCAACTCCCCCACCGTTGCCGGACTCGCGGAATATATCCAGGCTGCCATCGGCCAGGCTCACAGGGTGCGTGCCGGGAGCGGATCCTCCATTATTCAGATTCAGGATGCAGGCGATACGGTTCCCCTCTTCGTTATGCACGGATTGGGCGGGGATTTGAATTTTGCCCATCGACTTGCGCCGCATCTTGCTCCCACCCAATCGGTTTATGGGCTTCACAATGCGACTGAAGCCAATACGTGCGAAAACGATTGCAGACTGGAAGATCTCGCAGAAAGATATGTCGAGGATCTTGTCGAATTCCTTCCGGAAGGGCCCTATTGTCTCACCGGGTTTTCCTTCGGCGGCATTCTGGCTTACGAGCTGGCTCGACAACTCGCCATCCGGGGGTTGCGAATCGGGCACCTGGCAATAGTCGATACCGGTCCTTCGCTTCCGACAGATACCTCACCCGCGGGGATTCTGACTTATATTGCTGGTTTCCTTACGAACGCTCCCTGGTGGGTGTGGGACGATCTGCTGAGTAACTCTGCCGGATATCACCTCCGGAGAATTTGGAGGAAAGCATTCTGGTTTGAAAGGCGACTACGGCATCTTTTTCGCCCGGACTCGATGGAAATCACGGTGGAAGACCTGGAAGATGTCATTGATCTGCGCACCTTGCCTGAGGATATCCTGCAAAAACTGGAATTCCATCTGAGGCTTTTCCAGAACTATCAACCCCATCCCTACGACGGACCGATTACGCTTTATCGTGCGAGATCCCAGCCTCTCCTTTGCCTTTCGAAACCCGACTTGGGGTGGGCGCAATTCGCCGCCCGAAAGGTGGACATCATTAGAATTCCAGGAACCCACAAGAGCATCACCGACAAGGACAATATCAGGTTCTTCGCAAACTCGCTGCAGTCGCGGCTTGCCGAGTTTGCGAAACACGGCTGTTCTATCTGAGAGTCAGTCGGGGCCAGCGATGGATGCTGCGACAATTTGAGAGCTAATGCGCGATGAGCAAAAAAAGGCCGCAACCTGCAGGTTGCGGCCTTTTGCACATCAATCAGGGATCTTCAGAAAAAGCTCTTACTTCTTGGCTCTCTTCCGGGCGACTATGCCGATACCGGCCAAGCCGACGCCGAGAAGAAGAATCGTCGACGGTTCAGGAACCGGGGTGTACAGGACGTCCTGAGCGTTTCCGCTGAACTGCAACCCGTTCGTACCGGGAGTGTCGCTGCCGGCCGTGGTGTAGAGGTTCAGGACCCATACATCGTAGAGACCTTCGGCGTTGGCGGCCATGTCAACCAGTTCCTGGGCCTTGGGCGAAATCATACCGATTTCGTCTTCAAGGTACCAGATGGCGTCCTGGACATCCTGTTGCGAGTACGCACCCAAGTTGCCCTGAATCCACTGGCTGTAAATATAGGCCGTCTCGGAATCCAGACCGTCGTAATTTGGAATGCCGTCCTCGGGATCTTCAACGCCCCCGGTGACTGCTCCCAGATTCACGATCGCATAGTAAGTCTGGCCGGGGGTAATGTATTCGCCCACTTCCAGACAGTAGGTATAGAAGTTGAAACCCTGGGTTACGTCAGTGAAGAGGAAAGCCCCTCCTCTTGCACTGTGTCCAGGAATCTGGCCTTGAAAGAGCACCTGGTCTCCGTCCTGAACCATCAACGGATCGGCCGAGGCTGGCGCCGCACAAATAAGAGCCACCAGAAGAACCATGGGTGCCATCAGTAAAAGGGACTTGTTTCTCATTGCTCTCATCTCCTGTAAAGTAAAGACGCCCTAATCAAAGCAAATATTGATCCAAAACTGGTTTTCATGCGGTCGAGATATGTGTAAATCATTATAATACAACAAATAAAATTATTTTCTGCTTAAGCCTTCAGTTCTCCTGTCAGAAGCGCCTGGATCTCAGCCTGTAAAAGCCTTTTACAGTCAAACGGAACCGGAAGGACATAAATCATGTAAGTTATTTATTAATAATGATTTATGGATCTGGTGCTACTTGTAAGAGATCCCGACATTCGGGCCGCAGCAATATTTACTCGCTTTGCATCGTCATATTGTGAAAGCAAGTTCGCTGATTGGACCTATGGTGTTTGTTATCAACATTCTGCAAAGCCTTTGGGAATTCCTTCAGTCGAAACCCGCAGAGGGGAGGCGAAGTCAGAAGGCGAGGCAACTGGGAACTGGGAGCTGCGAACCGGGAACCAGGCACGTGAAACAGTACTCGAGATCCTTACCAAAAAAACAAGAACGCCACGGTTTCCCGGATTTCACCGACTTTTATCAGTGAGATCCGGAAACCGCGGCGTTCCTGGAATGCCCCGGTCTTTATGAGGTTTGATTAGGCCTTACGCCGCCATACAGCCAGGCCAAGACCCAGCAGGCCCGTTCCGAGAAGAATCAGGGATCCCGGTTCCGGAACGACATTCTCGCCGCCATAGATGGTCATGTGAGAAAATGCTCCGCTCTTGCCGGGGAAGAACCCCTCGAGGTAAATGTTATCGATCCCGTTCCAGGAGGATATATCGAACAGGTACCATGCCGGTGATGCGGCGCCATCCTTGACAAGCAGGAATTCGGCTCCCGTCATGGCGGGGTAATCCTCGAACGTGATGACCGCATAGTTGACGCCGTCGATATAATCGGTCGCGACATCGTAGGAACCGGCAAAGGGACCATCTTTTCCAGCATTATCCCAATAAAAAAGCATGTCCGCGTCCGCCGCATCCAGGTAGGGACCGATGACCGTGCTGATAGCCGCCTGACTGGTATCATCTCCGAAGACCACCAGATCGAAACTGGCGACTGAATCCGAATAGACGATGGGGTCGGCGCTCGCATTGCCGGCGAGCATTATCACCAGGAACAAAACCGAAACAGCAAAGCTAAGCGTCTTTTTCATATCGTGCTCCTTTTTTACGAAGTTCCGATTATAGCATATGCAAAACAGAAGCCAACACC
>CAZTHE010000073.1:0-19627 GCA_964613495.1 uncultured Acidobacteriota bacterium
GTAGCCGAACTCGGTCGTGACGACTCCAGAGACTTCGCCCTTCTTCATCTCGAAGGCGCCGCCGCGGTTGACGTCGCCCAGCACGTAATAGTAGCGCTCCACCCGCTCGGGCACCGACACGACGTCCCCGGCGTATATCGGGACGTTCAGGCCGATGTCGCCCTTTTCCAGCAGCTGCACCAGATCGATCTCCAGCTTTTCGGGGCTTCCGCCCGCCGCATCCGCGGCGGACGGCGCCGCCCGGTGCACGAATACCTTCGACTCCGCCTTCTCCGCCAGCAGCCCGCCCGCCATAGCCAGCGCGTCCACGAGGAACGCACGGCGCGTCAGCTGGTAGGTGCCCGGCTTCAACACCGCGCCGAGGACGTTGATGAACTGGCTCCGGTATTCCCGGACGCCGACGGCGACCTGCGGGTTCTTCATGACGGAGGCTTCGTACAGCGTGCCGATCTTGACCTCGGATTCCCGGGACGTCAGTCCCATCAGCTGCACCGTGTTGATGAAAGGCAGCGAGATCCGCCCTTCGGAATCCAGCGTCAGCTGCTTGCCCTTCAGATCCTCGATGCCGTAGACCGTGACCTCGATCACGTCGCCCGGGCCGAGAAGGTAGTCCTGGGAGAAGCGGGCGGCGCCCGACATCGCCCGCAGGCGTTCGTTCAGGTCCACCTCGGACTTTTCCGGGGATCCCGCCGCCTGCTGGCGGAGGATGTCGTCGATCGTGATCGGAATGTGCTTGCGTTCGGATTCCTGCCCGAGGAGCGGGAGCGCGATCAGGAATGCCATCAGGCCGCGGAGAAACAGGAATTTCATGGGAACAACTCCTTTAAATGGGATCCCGGCGAACCGCCGCCGTTACGCGGCGTCGTGGGGGGCCGAATCGGTCCGGTCGGGATCGACGCCATACCCGTAGCCGTACTTCTTGCCGTAGCCGTAGTAATAGTACTTGGAATAATAGTGGTAATCGGCGCTGCGGACATTCACGTTGTTGAGCAGCGTGCCGATGATGTGCGCGTGCACCTCCTGCAGCAGCCGTTTCGTCCGCTGGACCGCCTCCTTCGGCGTCTCGCCGCCCTTGATCACCAGGATGACGCCGTCGACCATCGTCCCCAAAATGCGCGCGTCCGTCACCGACAGGACGGGCGGCGAGTCCACCACCACATGGTCGAATTCCTCCCCCAGGAGCTGCAGCCCCTGCTTCATCCGGAGGGATCCGAGCAGTTCGGCAGGGTTGGGCGGGATCCGTCCCGCGGAGATCGCGAAAAAGTTGGGCATTTCCGATTGCTGGATCAGGGACGCCAGGTCCGAATTCCCGGACAAATACGTGCTCATTCCCTGGTTGTTTTCCACCCCGATGACCTTGTGCACGCGGGGATTCCGCATGTCGCAATCCAGCAGCACGACCCGTTTCCCCGTCTGCGAAAGCGTGATCGCGATGTTGACCGCCGTCGTCGTCTTCCCCTCCCCGGCCTGGCTGGAGGTTATCAGCAGCGTCTTCGGGGGATGCCCCGATCCCGAAGACAGCAGCACCGAGGTCCTCAGGTTCCTGTAGGCCTCCGAAATCAGGGATTTCGTGTCATGGAACGTGATCAGCTCCACCGCCTGCAGGGCGGAGACGCCCTTCCCGTTCCCGCCCGCCGAGGCCGCCAGCTGCTTGCGTTTCCCGGGCGAAAGCAGCGATGCCATGGACGGGATGACGCCCAGCGAAGGCAGCCGGATGAAACGGTCGATGTCGTCGGGCGTCTTGACGCTGCTGTCCAGGTGCTCGATGACGAAAGCCAGGGCGATCCCCAGCAGCAGCCCCACCGCCAGGCCGAGAGAGAGGTTCAGGGTCCGGTTGGGCTTGTAGCGGAGCTGCGGCGGTTTGGCGGGATCGACGATGTGGATATTGCTCGACTTCAAGCCCGCGGAAACTCCGGCTTCGTTCATGCGCTGCAGCAGCCCCTCGTACAACTGCTTCTGGGTATCCGCCTGCCGCTTGAGGATGTTGTACTGGATCGAGTTCTGGTTGAAGGCGTTGGCCTCCGTCTTCTGAGCGGCCAGTGCGTCCCGAAGCAGTTTTTCGCGCTGCACCGCCGTGATGTAGTCCATCTCCACGTTCTGGACGGCCTTTGCGCACTCCGCCGCCAGCTGGGATTCCGCCTCCCGCACCTGGCTCGTCACCTGGTCGAGCTCCGGCCACCCCGGGTTGAACACCGCCGCCAGCCGCGCCTGCTGCACTTTCAGGCCCGCGAGATTCGTCTCCAGCGTCTCGATTACCTTGTTGCGCAGGATATCGGGAAACTGCGTTTTCCCCGCCTGCTGCACGATCCGCCAGACGGATTCCTTCTGGATCCGCTCCGCCTGGGCGGCCGTCAGTGCGGAGTTCAAATCCGACAGCTTCTGCAGGATCACGTTCTCCCTGTCGCCGATCTCGTAGATGTTGTGCGTCTGGCTGAAACGCACAAGCTCCTCCTCGGACCGTTCCACCTTCGCCTGCAGCTCCACGAGCTGCTTGTGCAGGAAATCCGTCGCCGCCGTCGTCGAGCGCAGCTTGGTCTCGAAATTCATCTGGATATATTCGTCGGCAAGCTTGTTGGCGATTTCCGCGGCCAGCCTGGGATCGTGGTTCGTATAATAGACATCCACCAGGCGGCTGTTCCGAATAGGGCTGGTCGAAAGGTTCTTCTTGAAGTACTTGACCAGTCCCGCGAGCCTTTTCTCCTGGACCGCATCCGGATCGCCGTTCCTCTCCTCGCCGCCCGCACCCAAAATCCCCCGGAACCACTGCGCCGTCCGGCTCCTGGCGGCCGGTCTGGCCTCCTGCAGGAATGCCGGGTGATCTCCAAGGTTCAATGCGCCGACGACCCGCTCGATGAGTGTCTGGCTTTCAAGGACCTTGAACTGGGTCTGCAGGTATTCCTGGCTCAGGGCATAGCCGCTGCCGATTTCACCCGCCTCCTTGAACGGAAGCAGGTTTGACTGCTCGGGATCGATCTGGATCTTGACCGCCGCGCGATACACGGGCGTCGCCTTCCAGGTGCCGATGGCCGTTACGGCCAGCACCACGCAGGCGAATGTGAGAATCGCCCACCGCCGCTTGACCAGGACGCGCCAGTAATCCAGGACGTTGAGGCTGTCCTCCTCCTCGATGTCGTGGACATAAACCGGGGCGTTCTGGGCCGGATAAAAGCCGGACGGCGTAATCGCCGGGTTTTGCGCCGGTATAATCGACTGGTTGGGCGTTTGTTCGTTATGCATCGGACCCCTCGGTTACATAAAAGCCAATAAGCCTCTATGCAACTAAATAGCTTCGCTCTTTCGCTTACAGGGAAGCGAATGGGAACCGCGACCGTAAGCTATAGCAATAAATAAAATTACGGGAATTCTCACATGAAGTCTGATTATATGCACGCAGCCTCTTTCCCGTCAACAGCATTATAAGCCCAAAAGACGAGGCATCTCCCGCAAAAACTATCACTTACGTTGCCTCGCCCGGGGATGAATCCACCCGAGTCTCCCATGTGTGTATTTTGATTCCAGATTCCAGATTCCAGATTCCAGATAAACCTGCGGGTCGCCGATTTGGACAGGAGTGGGCTGGATCGGAACGGAGGATTCCCGGAGGCGGCCAGGGAATACGCCATCTGGACTCCGGAATAAAAAACTCGTTTCTGCTCGATGTCGCGGAGGGTCCGCTGGAGAGGGCCAACCTCAAGGAGCGTCAGCCGGGGGTCTAGAAAAAGTTGATGGCCGGATTCGAGGCGTGGGACAAGACCATGCTGCACGGTCCGGAGGCGGGTTCGGTGGGATTCACGCCGGGCAGCCGGCCGATCCCTTCGTCCCGGAACGATTGGCCCGCGGTTTCGCGCCGGTTCGCTTCCTTCAGGAATGCATGCCGTCCCGGAAATGGTGCGGCAAGATCCGCCGCAGCGGCTTCTGAATGCCGCGCGGGGACAGCCGCAGCGCCAGCCTCTCGATGGGGCTCACGCCTTCCCAGGAACCTCTTTCGGCCTGCCGGAGAACCTTTTCATCCATGATCGCGTTCGAGAATTCCGCATCCCCGAGCAGCGCTCCCGTCATGTTCGCGAACCTCAGATCCGCGTTGGCAAGATTCGCATGCCGCAAATCCGCGCCGCTCAGATCGGCATGATAGAGCTTGGCGCCCTTCAGGTTCGCTTCGCGCAGATTGGCGTTTCTCAACACCGCCAGGCTCAAATCGGAATTCGCGAGATTCGCGCGGTAGAGGTTCACCTCGCGCAGGTCGGCCAGCCGCAGATCCGAACGGCTCAGGTTGATCCGCGACAGGTCCAACTGCCAGAGTTCCAGCCCGATCAGCGAGGGAGACGCCTCGGGATTGTCGATTCTCCAGTTGTTCCAGGGACGGCAATCCCCGGAAGCGATGGATTGAAACAACAGCAGGAGATGCTCTTTGTTGGCCATCGGGTTTTACCCCATGTTCAAAAGTCCATCATGAACCTGAACGCAACGCTACACCGCACCCATAGATTCTGAAAGCAATCGATATACCCAAGTGTAACACAAATGAATGACTAACCGCATAGTAATATAAACAGCCGATTTACCGTCCCGAACCGCAGGGTGCGCGATAGAGCCTTTAATACAAACGTGTAAGAAAAGGCTTACGGCTTTCGGGCTGAAAACTGCAAGACAATTTCAGTATTCCCCTAATTACTTCATATGGTGAGAAAGCGCCGGGCAGCGGCCGCGGGAGTTTTGTAAGCGGTTCCGACACTGCACCCGCCGTCCGGCACCCGGATTTGCCGGCCGGCCGATTACTCAATGAGTGGTCATTCCAGGGCGGGAGAAAAAAAGGGACGAATCCGTAGTGCGGGTCTGCAGACAACCGGCCGGATTCGCCGGAGAACGGCCTCGAGATTCTTGCCGTCTCCCCGGCAAGGGAGTACGCTTAAGTAAAACACCGGAAGAACCGTACACTTTTCAGGAGGTACGGATCATGGCCTATCATCCTGGTATCAGGCATCACCCGGGCATTACCATGCACAGGCTCCCGGTCAGCGGTGACATCCTGGGCGCCGTATTTGTGGTCGCCGTCGTTCTGGTGATCCTCGCGCGCATCCCTCTGGCTCCCTGGTTCCTGATCGGGACCGTGGTGTTCGGGGCGGTCCTTGGCATTTTCATGATCCGCTGGCACCGGCAGCACAAGATCGAAATCGACGATCTCTCGACGCTCACGGATCCGGCCGACAAGGATCCGAAAGAGTAGCCCGTATCGCGCCGTTTCTCGAAGCGGGGCGCGGCCCGGCCTGCGGTTTCTGTCCTGGCGCAACGGAGTGTTTTGACCGATTCCGCTGCAACGGGTGATTGTGTGTGTGGTTTTATCGGCTTGAGTCCTCTGGTGCGCCTGGCAGGACTTGAACCTGCGGCCCACGGTTTAGGAAACCGTTGCTCTATCCACCTGAGCTACAGGCGCACGATGGCACGCTCTTTATATCATAGAGAAGGGCACTCCGCCAGTTTTTGACTCCGCCCCGCAGCGTCCGCAGAGGACGGCTGAATTCGGACCGGAAGTCAGAGTTTTGCCGCCGGGAATCCCCGTCGCCGGCCCACGCGGCCCCTCATGGTTTCCCCGGCAGCGCCCTGGCCTTGCCGAATTGCGACAGGAGGATCCCGGCATGCAGGGCCAATAGTATTGCGCCCGCGATCAGCGGGCCGGCCATTTTTTGACCGGCGGCGATAAGCGTGAAAAACAGAAGGACGCTGAAACCCACCGCGGTCGCACTTCGATCTTTCGCGGGCGAACGGCGGAAGACCAGGAACAGCCCCGCACTGACGACGAACCAGCCGGCAAAATTGCTTCCCGGAACTCCGTAATACCGGCCGCCGCCGGCCCAGACCCAATAGCCCAGAGGCCCGGCAGCCAGCGGGTCGATCACCAGGTCCAAGGCCGTCATCCACGACGCGCCGATTGCCGCCCGCAGCCATCCGGAGACCCCGAACCATGCAAGCATCTGCCTCACGTAGGCGAACAGGATCAGCCAGGCGCACCCGATCGCCACGGGGACTCCCAGCACGGCCGGATAGAGGACCCCGGTATACGAGTAGGCGCCAAAAGGAAATCCCCACTGCAGGCCGGCAAATTCCGCCGCCATGCCGGCGATGCCCGCGGCCGGCAACTGCCAGCGCCAGCCGGGCCGAGCCAGGCTGAGCGCCAGGAGCGCGCCGAGGAACAAAAAGGCGGGAGCCGTCCACCCGGTGCCGGCCGGCGGGCCGCCCATCCACAGATAGCTCGCAACACCGCCGCACCAGAGCACGGCGTAGGCGATCCACAACGCGACCGGCACACTCTTAGCAGCCTTCATATTTGCGAACCAAATCGCTGACGATGCGAGCCGACAGGAGCACCGTCGGCGTGCCGCCGCCGGGATGAGTGCTCCCGCCGACGCAATACAACCCGCGTACCCGTTTGTGTTTGTTCGGCGGGCGGAAGAATGCTTTTCGCCAACCATGGGAGTGGGTGCCGTAGATCGCGCCGCCGGGCATCAGGTACCGATCCGCCATCTGCCGCGGCGTCACGACACTCTGCACCGCGACATCCTCCTCAAATGCCGGGAAACCGCTCTTCGCGAGCCGCGCCATGACGCGGCCCCGCGCCGATTGGATCATGCCCGCATCCCAGAGATCGCCGTCGTTGGCGGGCGCATTCGCCATGACAAACAGCGTCTCGCCGCCGGCAGGGGCGAGACCCGGGTCGTCCCGGCTGGAAATGCAGACATAGACGGTCGGATCCTCCGGGAACCTGCGCCGCGAGAACAGGTCCTCGAACTCGTCTTCATAATCGGCCGAGAAGCAGACCGTGTGATGCGCCGCCTCAGGCAGCTTATTCCGCAGACCGAAGAGCAGGACGAGGCCGGAAAGCGACCGGTCTTTCTCGGGAAGCGGCCCGGCACCGGATTCGCCCAGCAGGCCGGGAAGCATCGAGGCATCGCCGTTCATGACGGCGGCGGAACAGGGCCACACCGACCCATCGGCCAGTTCGACGCTCTCGACGCTTCGGGACGCCGTGCCGATCCTCACGACCCGGCTGCCGGTGAAGAAACGGACGCCGCGCTTTTCGCCCATTTCACGGAGCTTTTCTATGATGCTGTAAAGGCCTCCCACGACATGCCAGGCGCCGAAGGCATGCTCGAGATAGGGGATCAGCATCAGCGTCGCCGGGATCCGTGACGGCGACGAGCCGACATAGGTCGGGAATCGTTCATAAATGTGCCGCAAGCGGGGGCTCGCAAAGAAGCCGTGAACCGCCTTGCGGTAGCTGCCCCAGCCGCGACGCAGCGGCAGATGCCGCAGGGCGGCGAAGGTTTCCCGGTCCGGTGGTTCGGAGGGAGCCCTCCGGAAAAACGTGTGCCTGGACAGTTCGTACAGCCTCGCGCCGAGGTGCATCATCCTCAGGAACCGGATGTCTCCCCCGGGCTCGACTCCGCGAAGAGTCTCGAGCCAACGGGGCAGCGACGCGCCGACCTCCAGCGATCCGCCGTCCGCAAAGAAATAGCGAGCCAGCGGATCCACCGGCTGCAACCGGACATGCTCGTTCATCCTTTCGCCGGCGGCGGCGAAAAGATCCTCGAACACCCGGGGCATGGTGATCAGGGAGGGCCCCGTATCGAACCGATAACCTTCGCATTCCCATCGGTTCATTTTACCGCCGAGAGTCGCGCCGTTCTCGAAAACGTTCACCGGCCAGCCGCGTGCCGCCAGACGCAGCGCGACCGCCATGCCCCCCAGTCCCGCCCCGATGACGCTCACCGCCGGTCTGATTCGACTCACGCAATCCTCCCTTTGCCCGTCCCGGCGCCGGCCCGGTAGGTCCTCCCCTTCCATTCCACCCCCCGCCCGCCGCGGCAGCTGCGCCAGGACACGATTCCCAGGATCAGCAGAATCGCCTCGGCAAACGGATGCAGCAGAACCGACCAGACCGGATGCCCGAAACGCAATGCCAGCGACACCCGCATCGCCAGCACCGCCAACGCGGACAGCGCGGCCGGCATCAGCCACACCCCGCAGACGGCGCCGGCCGGGAAAATCACGAAAGGCAGCAGGAAGCACGTCAGGTGCAGCATCAAAAACAGCCAGAAGCTCAGGAAACGCCGGAAGGAAGGGAAAACATTCTTCTTGAAGCCGTACCAGATCCCCTGAAAAGAATCGTACATGCGCACGCGCACGACGGACTGTCCGTCCAGGCAGATGCCCCGCTCCCCGGCGGCGCGCCAGACTCTCGCGAGCGACGTATCCTCGAACAGCTCAGCGCGGACCGCCTCGTGTCCGCCGATCCTTCCGTACACCTCCCGCCGCGCCAGGATGCAGGCCCCGTGTGCGAGCCCCAGGGAAGCATCCTGCTTTTTCAGCGACAGCGGCGCAGGGAAAAGCGTCAGGACGACGAAGTTGAGCATCGGCATCAGGGCTTTCTCCCAGAACCCCTCGAGCTCGAGACCCGGCCAGCAGGAGAGAAACGACACCTCGTGCGCCGCGGCGGCCTGAAGCATCCGGTTCAGGGCGCCGTCGCACAACCGCGCATCCGCGTCCAGGAACAGGAGCCAGGAGCCCGACGCCTCGCCGGCAAGGGTCGCGCAGGCGAAGTTCTTGCCACACCATTCGGAGGGGAGCGTGGGCGCGGCAATCAGACGGATCCGCGGGTCCTTCCCTTCAAGTTCCCGGACGACCGGTGCCGTTGCGTCGTCCGAATGGTCGTCGCACACGAGAATCTCGAGGACGGAATCCCCCTGCCGCAGCACCGACCCGAGGCAGGACGCGATCGTGCGCTCTTCGTTGCGGGCGGGAATCAGCACAGAACAGGTCCGCCGCGGAGCGGCCCCCTTCCCCCCGGGCTGCGGCCAGCAGACCACATTCCACAGGACCAGCGACAGGACCGACACGTTCAGAACCAGCAGAACTGCCAGGAAACCTTCCAACATTGTCATGAGCTCTGAATCCCGGCGCCTTCCGGCCGGACACACTGCCGGGCGCGGTCGATGACGGGCCGGAAGACCCGCCGCGTGTACTCCAGCATCAGGGATGCGCGGCCGTCGTCGATGCGGCGCCGAAGCGCTTCCATGCATTCGTTCAGGCAGTCGCAGGCGCGATCCACCGGCAAAGCCGTCTGAGCGCCCGCCCCCGTCCGGGCGTCGGTCTCCCGGTCGATGACGTCATCCAGCATCTGATAGGCGGACCCGATTTCCCTGCCGAAATCGGCGAGCGTCGCCACGACGCCGTCCGGAGCATCGGCGACTATGGCGCCGGAGCTGAGCATGAACCGGGTCGTGCTGGCGGTCTTCAGGAGGTTCGGGATCGCGTTCCCCGCCCCGTCCCGGTTCGCCAGGTCGAGGAACTGGCCGCCGATGATGCCGTCCGGCCCGATGCAGCGCGCGGCCTCCTCTACCAGCCGCCTCGTCCGGGCGACGCCCTCCGGCGAAGCATCGTTGCGGAGCAGGAGGGCCCAACTGCAGTTTAGCAGGGCGACGGCAGCCAGAATCGCCGTGCTCTCGCCGAACTCCAGGTGGGTCGGGCGCTTCCCCCGCCGCTCCGACGCCCTGTCCATGCAGGGCAGGTCGTCCAGGATCAGGGAGCAGGTGTGAAAATACTCGACGGCGCACGCCACCGGCAGCGCGTCGCGCCAATTCCCTCCGGCGGTGTGCGTCGCAAGCAGCGTAAACAGCGGCCGCATCCGTTTCCCTCCGGGGAACAGGGCATAGCGAATCGCCCGGTTCAGGTCTTCCGAGCCGTCCAGGGAAGAAGCCGGCATCCAACGGCTCAGTTCGCTCTCCAGCGCCCGGGTGCTTTCCTGAAGGAACAGGTCCAGTTCATGGCTCATGGATGCAGTCCCTCCGATCGAAGATCGCCGATGCCAGCTGCTCCGCACCCTTGAGGAGCGGCAGATGCCCTACGCCGCGCAAGACGATTTTTCGGGCGTGAGGCCACAATCCGCAATACCACGCGACGGATTTTCTCACTTCCGCAAACGTGTTCTCTCCATAGAACATGTCGATGGGCACCCGCAAATCCCCGAATCTCCGCATGTCGGTCCGATGAAACAGCGCAAGATATTTTCGAACCGTCTCGTGATTCATGCCGCGAAACGCGGCGGTAAAATCCGCATCCTGCTTCTGGTTCCACCGGACAATCTTGTCCGTGACGGCCCTGCCGGCGCGTGTCTGAAACGTGACGGCATACGCCCGCCTGCCGAATCCGCCCAGCAGGAAGATGCGAAAATACCAGGGCACGGTGGCGAAGGGATCGATCAGCGCGATACGTTCTACCCATTCGCGCTTCCGTTGGGCCAGAAGCAAAGCAAAAAGACTGCCGCTGCAAAAACCGATCAGGGTCCGCGGCCGGCGCCCCGCACGGAGATCGAGCTGCCGTTCCAGAGAAGCGGCGATCGCGTCCGGGTCCCATATTTCCGGTTCCGGGGAATCTCCATAGCCGGGCAGGTCAAAGCTCAAAAGTCGGGCGTCCTTGGGCAGCCGCGCCGCCAGCGGCACGAACTCCCGATGAGTGCCGCCCCACCCGTGAAATGCCACGAAGAGCCGGTCGCCCCGGCCGTACTCCTTAACAAACATCCGCGGCAATCCTTTCCGCCGTCATCCGGCCGCCGAGCGTCACCATGGGCAGCCCCGTTCCCGGCACCGTGCTCGCTCCCACGTAGTACAGCCCGCGCACGCCGCGGTCACGGTTCGGCTGCCTGAAGTAGCCCATCTGCAATAGGGTATGGGATGCGCCGAACGCCGAAGCCCGGAACAGACCGCAGCGGGCGCCCCAGTCGGCAGGCGTCAGCACACGCTCCACGGCGATGACGGAAGCCGACAGCCCGATGCCATGCGCGGCGAGGCGTTGCAGGACCCTGCCCTTCAACCCGGACGCGATTCCCGGCATTTCCTCCGGACGATCCATGACGGAGAGGGGCAGCGGGACCAGCACGAACACCGAGGAATCGCCCGGCGGCGCCAGCGAAGGATCCGACTCGGACGCAATGCTGACATAGAACGGCAGCTCGCGGGGGATTTCTCCCGTCTCCAGGAGCTGCCGGTAGGCGGCTTTCGAATCGCGCGGGAGGAAGATCATGTGATGTCCCGCGGCGCTTACCTTGCCGCGGACGCCCCAGTAAAAAGTCATCACCGCCGGCGTCATTCGGGGCGCGCGGCGGCCACCGGCCGGGTGCGAAAGGAGCCCGCGCTGCGTGACGGGAGCATCGACATTGGAGACGACGCAGGGGCATGGGATCTCCCTGGCATCGGCCATCTCGAGCCCCCGGACGGCGCCGTCACGGACCAGGATTCTCCGGACGCTTTGCCCGGTCGCGATCTCAACGCCCAGTTCGCGCGCCAGCCTTTCCATCGCCTGCACGAGGCCGTAAATCCCCCCGCGCGGGAGCCACAGGCCCATCGCCAGCTCCCCGTAAGGCAGGATCGCAAAGATCCCGGGCAACTGGTGCGGCGAGCCCCCGAGGTACATCGCGTAAGAACCAAGCGCGTCCCGGATGCGGGAACTGCGGAAAAAGCGCCGCAGCTCGCGGTCCAGGCTCCGCCACACGCCCGTGCGCAGCCACTGCGCGGGAGTCAGCGCCCCGACCCACTGTCCCACGTGATCAAAGTTGCCGGTAACGAGGCGCCCGAAAGACAGCCGAAATTTTTCGGCGGCATCGGCAAGGAATGCGAATAGCCCCGGGCCCGATCCCGGCTCGACGCGCTCGCATTCGCGCACGAGCGCATTCAGGTTCGAGGTCAGGGCAAAGGTCGTTCCATCCGGCCAGAAATACCGGATCGAGGGATCGATCGGGATCAGAGCAACGTAGTCGGACAATTTCCGCCCGGCGGCGAGAAACAGCTCCTCGAAGACCCAGGGGTAGTTCAGGAGCGTCGGCCCGGTATCGAACGTGAAACCGTCGGCCACGATTTGCCCGGCGCGTCCGCCCACCTGGCTGTTGGCTTCATAGAGCGCAACCTCGAAGCCGCGGATCCGCAGGTGAATCGCGGCGGATAGTCCGCCCAGACCGGCGCCGATAATGGCGACCCGGTTCCATTTTCCCCTGTTTTCCCCGGTGGACGTCATCTCAGGCGAACCGCGTAAAGGGGCAGATGCCAGTACTTGCAGGCCGGCAACGCCAGGAATTTATGCCACAGAGAAACCGATTCCCGCCGCACGACGCAATCGTCGCTCGCGCTGACTCGCCGGTTCAGCGTCCGATAGACGTCGATGCACGCCCGGATGGCCACGCGCGAATCCGGGGCAAAATCATCCACGGCCTCTTCGGCCCTGCG
Organism: uncultured Acidobacteriota bacterium; assembly: GCA_964613495.1. Lineage (GTDB taxonomy): Bacteria > Acidobacteriota > UBA6911 > UBA6911 > UBA6911 > UBA6911. The sequence continues at coordinate 12,270 of CAZTHE010000073.1, forward strand.
ATAGGCCTCTTCGGCATGGGCCGCAACCTGACGGATCACACCGATCACCCGCCTGCGGTTGGCCGTGTCTCCGAGCCGATCCATGTCCGCGCCGGCGGCACGCAACAGGTCCTGCGGCAGGTAGACCCGGCCGCGCCGGCGGTCTTCCCGGACGTCGCGGATAAAGTTCGTCAGCTGCAGCGCAATGGCCAGTTCGCGCGCGCCGGCCAGCGCCTGCTCCAGACCGTCCGGCTGCGCCGGCCCGTAAACGTGCGTCAGGAAATATCCCACCACGGTGGCGCTGCCGTAGATGTAACTCCCGATCAAATCGTCCAGCGTCTCGAACGGGCGCGGAGAGACATCCATCCGCATCGCCGCGAGAAATGCACGGTAGTGCTCCGGCGGGATGCGCGATTCCCGGACCACCCTGGCGAAACCGGCAAGAACGGGCGTGACGCCTTCGGCTATCGCGCTGAAAAAATCGGTCATCCGCAAAGCCCGTTCGTAATCCTCCGACCAGGCATCCAGCCGGCGAACCCTCTCCGCGGCGGAAATGTCAAAAGTGTCCACCACCTCGTCCGGATACCGCACGCTGGCGTAAATCACCTCGACGCGCTCGCGTTTGTGGGGAGGCAGAAATCGGCTGACGATGTAAAAACTCGTGGAGTACCGGGCCATGATCCGCAAGGCCGCGCGGGCGACGATCCGCCAGGCGTCCTCTTCGCCGCGGGCCGACCGCGCTTCCCTTTTGAGCGCCGCTTCGAACTCGGCCCACTGGCCCGGATTCCACTGGTCGCCCATGCAACTCCTTTTCGGGGACTGCCGCCCCGGCCCGTCGGCCGGCCGGCAGAGGATGGGGGCCGACTACGGGATCAAAGGATCGATCTGCCGAAAAACCTCGTCGAGCCGGCCCTCATCGGCAGGGCCGACCGTTTTGAAAACGACATTGCCACCCGGGTCGATGACGTAGAGATTTGCGGCGCCCTGCGAAAATCCGTAGGCCCGGGATACATCGCCTTTCCAGTCCAGCAGCACGGGATACTTGATCTGCGTCCTGAAGATCATCCGAACCATGCCGCGGGCGAGTCGGGGAACTCCTGAAAGGACCGCGATCCCCTGCTGGTCGATCCGGTCCTGGTACTTCTCCCAGAGAGGCCGGACCCACCCTTCGATCTGATCCGCTCCCTTTCTGTCGCCGAAAGTGAGCACGGTGATCTTGTTGCGGGGAAAACGGTAGCTTGCCTCTTTGTTGTATTGATCCTTGAGCTCGAAACCCGCCGCCTTCAAAAACGTCGCCGCAAATACCGCGGATTCCCGAATTGTTGCCGCAAGCGGAGACAGTACAACCAGGAGCAGGAGCGCAATTTTTTTCATAGTTTCAGGCAAGCACCGCGGGCTTTGTCTAATCCGAAACGAGTATACATGAAAACCCGGAACCGGGTACTCAAATTCGAACAGCCGGGAGTCCGCGGGGGGCGTTTGATCGCGCGTCGTCGACAGTGGGAAGCCGGAGTGTTTGGAATCCGGAATCCGGAATCTGGGATCTGGAATCTGGAATCCATTTATGCGGAGGTCGAGAGGAAGGTTCCGCGGGCGTCGGCGAAGCGGACGGCGATGAAGCGGACGCCGATCGCGTAGCATTCCCCGCGCGCGGCCGCTTCCTCGCTGGCGTAGCTCACGGTTCCGGATGCCTCGAAAAGAGAGCAACTGATCTTCAGGACGGCCCCGCTCTCGATCTCCTCCCCGCACAAAAAGCGCATTCCTTTCGGCGAAAAATCGATCATCCGGCCGGGCCGGGGCTTGGCCGGCCACGCGGTGTAGTACCGCACCGGGACCGACTTCCGGATGCGGTCGACGGAGCGCGGTTTCACCGCCCTCGATGCGTCCGCTTTTTCCGATTGCAGCGGCGTCCGGCAGTCCGGACAGACGTCGCCCGGCATGATTTGGCCCGGGAGCGGGCGCCTGCAGACCGGGCAGGCGTTTTCGGGCCGCTTCGCCCGGGAGGACACGCCGGCCTGCTTCGTGTACTCGAGGAAAAGGCGTGCATCGTACGCCGCGCGGCTCACCGGATCGGCCAGGATTTCATAGGCTTCATTGAGCAGCGACGCATCCCGGTCGGAGCCGCCCAGGTCCGGGTGATTTTTCAGCTCCTTCATGAGCGTGCGGTAGCTCGCCCGGATGATTTCCGCGGGCGCGTCGGGTTGCACCTGAAGGATGCGGTAGTAGTTGCGTCGGTTTTTCATGAGCGCCGAATTGAATGCTGATTCCAGATTTCGGATTCCAGATTCCAGATGGGGCATGTCTTGCATCCGGGATAAGCCAGACCGATGCGAATCTGCGCGGCCTCCCGGCAAACGTTCACGAGTCCTGCGAGCTAATATTTCGCATCGGCAAACTCCACCCAACCGCCCGAACGCACCAGGGCCTCGTCGAACTCGTTCAAAGAGAACGGAAAATCCCTGTGGCCGCCGTCCCACGCAAAGGTCAGCATTTTGGCATCCAGGTCGACGGCGCACGACAGAGGAGCCGACTTTCCAAGGGCGAAAATTTCGTCAATGGAGTCCGGCGCGAGTTCGATGGCGAGCATGCCGCCGTTAAACATGTTCTGGCGGAAGATCCGGGCATAGCTCTCCGCGACGACGCAGGTGATGTCGTTCACCTCGAAAGCCCAGGCCGCATGCTCCCGCGACGAGCCGCAGCCGAAATTCGCCCGCGCCACCGCGACGCGCGCCGTACCCCGCCACGGGCCGTTGACGGCGAAGCCCCCGAGTTTCAGGTCCTCGAGCAGGTACGGCTTCAGGGCTTCCTTTTTCGCCTCGGTCAGGTACTTCGCTGGGATGATCTCATCGGTATTGATGTCCGCTCGATCGAGCAGCAGTACGCTCCCGCCGAATGATTTCATTGTTGTTCCTTTCGTCAGATCACTGCATGAGGTCCCGCGGATCGGTGAGCACGCCGCGGACGCCGCTCGCGGCCGCGCTGGCGGGGCTCATCAGGTGGACCATGCCGCCCTTTCCCATCCGTCCGTTGAAATTCCGGTTGGTCGTGGACGCGCAGACCTCGCCCTCCGCCAGGACGCCGGTGGACATGCCGAGACACGCACCGCAGGTCGGGTTGGCGATGCAATACCCGGCGTCCATGAATATCCCGAGCAATCCCTCCTCCATCGCCCGGGCGTACACCGCCGGCGTCGCGGGCGACACGATCCCGCGGACCCCGGGTGCGAGAACCGTCCCCTCCACGATGGACGCCGCCGCGCGCAGGTCGCTGATGCGCCCGTTGGTGCAGCTGCCGATGTAGACCTGGTCGATCTTCATATCCCGCATCTCGCGCAGCGGCCGGACCTGGTCGGGTTTGTACCCGAACGTGGTCGACGGCTCGATGCGCGCCACGTCGATGGAGACCGTCCGCGTGTAAACCGCATCCGGGTCGGAATGCCACACCGTGAAAGCCCGGAGCGCTTCTTCCCTGGACGCGTATTCTCCCGCGATAAACGGCCAGAGATAGTCGACCGTCGTCGCATCCGGCAGGCAGATGCCGGAAGTGCCGCCCGCCTCGATCGCCATGTTGCTGAGCGTCATCCGCTCTTCCATGGACATGGCGTCGACGGCCGGTCCGCGGAACTCGATCCCCTGGTCCGTGGCGCCGTTGACCGTCAATTCCCGGATGATCGTCAGGATGACGTCCTTCGCGTACACTCCCCGTTGCAGGGCGCCGAAGCAGTCGACCCGGAGGCTCTTCGGTTGGCGGAAGGCGCAGACGCCCTTGAGGATGCCCACTTCGAGGTCCGTGGTGCCGACGCCGGCGGCGAAAGCGCCGAACGCCCCGTGCGTGCACGTATGGCTGTCGCCCATGATGGCCGTGTATCCCGGCCGGATGAATCCCTTCTCCGGAAACAGCGCGTGGCAGACGCCGTTGCGCCCGATGTCGAAGAAATCGCGGATCCCGTGCCGCGCCGACCAGTCGCGCAGGATCTTGCCCTGCAGCGCGCTCTTCGAGTCTTTGGCCGGCGTCACGTGGTCGATGACGGCCTTGATCCTCTTCGGATCGAAAACGCGGTCCTTGCCGCGCCATTCGAGGTCGGAGATCGCGATCGGAGTCGTGATCTCGTGGCACATCACCACGTCCAGCGACAGCACGCAGGTCCCCGGGAACGGCTCGTCCCGCAGGTGCGCGGCAAAAATTTTTTCGGCTATGGTTTTTCCCATACGGGTCCTTTCATGGCGCAGAACGGATAATCGCGGGCCGGGGGCGCACGGCTAATATTTCAGGATGCTGTGCACGTCGTACTGCGTGAGTTTGTCGCGGCCGTTCAGGAACGTCAACTCGACGACGAAATCCAGGCCGACGACCGTGCCGCCCATGCTTTCCACCATCCGGGCCACGGCCTGCGAAGTGCCGCCTGTCGCGATCAGGTCGTCGACGACCAGCACCCGCTGCCCCGGTTCGATGGCGTCCTTGTGGATCTCGAGGCAATCCGTGCCGTATTCCAGTTCGTAGTCCACCTGCAGCTTGGCGGCGGGGAGTTTCCCGGGTTTCCGGACGGGGACGAATCCCGCCTTCAGGGCATAGGCGACGCTGGGGGCGAAAATGAATCCCCTCGCCTCGATCCCCAGCACGAGGTCCACCCGCCGGTCCCGGTACGGCTCGAGCAGGGCGTCGATCGTCTTCTGAAAGCAGTCGCCCCGCTTCAGCAGCGTGGTCACGTCGTAGAACAGGATGCCTTTCTTCGGCCAGTCGGGTATTTCGCGGATTGCCGCCTTGAGGGCGTTGATGCTGGAAGCGTCCATTTCACCATCCTTCGATCGAAAACGAACTGTAGGAGCCGGTCACCGGAACATCGGCTACGTCGATGCGCTGCACACGGGCAAGCGGGGGGCCCTGCCTCACCTTGCCGATGAATTCCTCAATCGCGCGCGCGTCCCCCTCCACGTCGATCGCGACGGTCGAATCGGGGCAATTGCGCACGTCGCCGCCCAGCCCGAGACGGTTGCCGACATGCTGCACGTAAAACCGGAAGCCGACTCCCTGGACCCTGCCGTGGACGACGATATGCTTTGCACGCGCGGCCATGCCATAAATTAGCGCATCGCTCTGCCCGCAATCAAGTGCCAGAAGCCCCCCGACGCAACCGGGCATGCAGATTTTGATTCCAGATTCCAGATTCCAAATTCCAGGTTCCAGACGGCATATTTCCAGGCGATCTGCGATGCATCTTCGTTGTGATGAAACCTGCTCCCGCCCGAATCGGTGATTCGCGGGCTTGTCTGGAATCCGGAATCTGGAATCAGCACATGCGCGGCTATGGCAGTGGCGCCCGATTGGACTTTATGCCGGAATACTCCGGGCTGAGCCCCGCCCCGGTCTCGATCCACCCCGGGGCGTTTTCTCGCTTCGTTATCACGGTGTTGTTTTGAAACGTCAACGCCCCCGATGTCCGCGCACCCCACTGCCTGATAGACACCGCGTCGGCGGACCGGAAGGGCCACCAGTTGTCGTGCAGGTCGCTGTCGCCGGCTTTGTTCAGATTGACGCTGCGGCCCGTCCCGGACAGGACGTTGTCGTAGACCGACAGGTAGCGGCTGCCTTCGTCGCCGTAAATGAGGCCGCCGTCGCCTTTCTGGTTTTCTATCCGGTTGGCCGAGTAGATATTGCCCGGTTGCGCTCCCAGGGAATAGATGCCGCCGCCGTCGTTTTTGTAGAGCATGTGATCGTGGATGAAGTTCGCCTCCACGCGGTTGTCTCCGGCGATGGTGGCTTCGGGAGACCAGGCCCAGCCCACGGACAGCCCGGTATACGGAAGGCCGTAGAGTTCGTTGTGCACGATCCATTGGTTCTGCGTCAGGCCGATCCAGATCGCGACTCCGCCCCTGTACTCCCGGGCGATATCGTGGACGGCGTTGTCGGAGATCAGGTTCGATCGCGTCACTTCCCGCGGCTCCGCCGCCGCGTCCCGTATTTCCCCGATCTGGATGCCGGAACCGGAACCGTCGTAGATGTGGTTGCCCCGGACGATCACGCCCTGCACGTGCTCTAGATCCAGCGCAACGCCTCCATAATGGGCGAATACATTTTTCTCGAAAACGATCGACCGGCCCCATGCAACGGCAACCGCGCCGGGCATGCGGTCGGCCGTAGTGGTGAAGTTGGCCTGGCCCTCGAGGAACCCGGCGGTGTCCGGGCGGGTCCACGTCGTATAGGCAAACGCGATCCCCTCAAAAAGGATATGATGCACGGGAGATTCCGCAGACCCCCGCAGGCGAATCAGCGATTCCAGCACGGGCAGCACGGCAGCGTCCCGATTCAGGTCTTCGCCGGCGCTGGGATAGTAGGTGATCGAACCGGACCCTCGATCCAGGTGCCATTCCCCCGGCCGGTCCACGAGTTCGGCGGCGTTTTCCAGCCATCGGTCCTGGAGCGGGGCGCCGCACGTGTCCTCCAGACGCACCGTGCGCCAGATGCCGCACTGCGTCTGGAGAGCGACGCTGCTTCCGGAAACGCGTGCGACGGGGCAACGCAGCGTGAACCAGCAGGCATCCGTCCCCACCTCCATGTCCGTCGGATTTTCCCAGTTGCCCAAATCCCGGCCCGCCGTCAGGCCAGGCCCTTCGCTCAGGAAACCCCCGTCGCTGCGCGCCCGGACGGCCCGCGTGCCGTTTACATAGAGCTGCCGGGACCGCGTTCCCCTTCCCGCGTGCGCCGTCCAGAGCGGAGTGCCTGCAACCCTGCTCCATGCCCGGACGATCCTGCCTCCCAGGACGAGCGGGGATTCTCCCGGATAGTTCCGGTAGCGGACGTAGTGCCCGTTGGTCCCGGAATCCCGTGAATCCAGCTCCAGCGGCCGCTCCAGGGCGTAGGCGCCACCGCGCAGGTACACCGTGATGCATCCATGCATGCCGCCGTTGAAGGTCCGGACGAAATCTCTCGCCCTTTCGAGCGTTTTGAACGGGCGTTCCCGTGTGCCGCGGCCGGCGTCATCCCCGTCCGGGGACACGAACAGGTCGGTGGAAATACCGCAGACCGGGGCAGCGGGAACCGGTTCCACGGCGAAGGGCCGGGTATCCGAAGAAACGCCGCCGGGGGCCGAAAGGCGCACGGCGTGATTTCCCGCCGCGGCGATGTCCGAGGCCGGGATCCGGGCGCGCAGGTGATCGGAGGCGACGACCCGGGTGGGCCGCGGCGAGCCGTCCCAGAGGAGCACCGTATCCGGGGCAAAATTCTTTCCCCTGGCGGTGATCCAGAATTCCGGTTGTCCGGTCAAAGCGGACCGCGGATAAAGAAGTTCCAGGACGGGAACCGCCGTAACCGGAGGTTCGGCTGCGCCCCCGAGAAAGAACCCGTTGAGGACGGCGTTGGAACCGTCAAAACCCGTGTGGGTG
>CAZTHE010000074.1:0-19500 GCA_964613495.1 uncultured Acidobacteriota bacterium
CCCCGGAACACCAGGGTCTCTATTCCGATCAGGCCGTCCTTGGAGAATCGATAGCCGCATTGGCCAATTATATGATGAAGACCTATCCCGCGATTAATGCGTCACGTGTATACGCCTCGGGATATTCGATGGGCGGAGGGGCGACCCTCACCATTTCGACCAGCCATCCCCGGATGCTGGCGGCCGTTGTGGACATGGCCGGCGCGATGTTCACTTTTACGGACAAGATGCAGGCGCAGTTCAAAGAAATAGATCTCCCATTCATGTATTTAACCAGCGCCCATGACCTGCAGCCCAACATAAACCAGGAAGACGGAAGTCTTTCGGACAACTCTCAGGTGCTGATGAATAAATTTCTGGGTTTCAACAACATGAACCAGGTCCGCTTTGACTTCAAAGCCTACCCGAAGTGCGGCTTTCGCGCCGATGCCTGGTCCGAGACTTTGTTGAACGATGAATACCAGAACTTCATATGGTATCTGAATAATAAGCAGGGTGTCCCCATGGTGGCCCTCAACTATACGGCAGATCTGATTCATGCTTTGTATCCGCAGTACGCCAGGATGGCGTGGGATTACTTGAATCAGTTCTCGCGCGATCAGACTACCGGCGCGGTCCAATACAATCCTTACACCAAATAGGTTTCTCCGTTTCCCGTTCCCGGTTTCCCGTTTCTGAGACTTGGCAAAACCGCTTCCCAACCGGGAACGGGAAACGGGAAACCGGAAACGGGCACATGCATAGAAAAATAAGCGTATTTCTTTTGATAGGCCTTTTGCTTTCGGCATTGGGAGCAGCATCGGCGCGGAATTTCACGGGTGAAACCGGAAACAAGGCGACATTCGAAACGCTTGAGGAAGCCCACCAGAATGCGCCCGCCGTGGTAAAGGCGTACCAGGGCGGCAATACCATGCCCCCGCCCGGCACCCCGGGCTTTCGCGCCCCAGGCTCCGGAAGTCCAGGGAGAGTCGGCGCCCCGGGCCGTGCCCCCATGGCGCCGCGAGCCTATGCCGGCCATCCGGCGCTGGATACCTACCCGAAAGGTACGACGTTCGTCTACCGCTCGGCCAATATGTACGGCGGCCGCGCGGCGGCGAGAATGAACACGAACCTTATCGTCTGCGTCGAACAGCACTTCGACACCAGGGACGCGGCTCTCGCCTATCTGAAATCCGCGGGCTTGATCGAGATCGCCGACGAAGCGACGGGCAGCATTGTGCTCGTTACTCCGGCCGGCAAGACGTTCGGCAGCGGGGATGTGGCCGCCTACTATGCCCTGCAGACGGCGATGCTGGCCCAGCAGGCCTCCGGCGTCCAGGCCGACGGGAGCCGCGTCACGTACGCCGACGCGGAATACTTCGGCGGCTTCGCCTATGTCTACTTCATAGGGGTGGATGGGGGCGCGACGTTCTTCAACAATTACATCGCCGGGACATTCGACTTCGCGAGCCGCATCGCGGGCGCCCTGCTGATCGGTGGCGGCATGAACGAGGTTCGCGAGGTATCGACCTTCATCCCGGTCTATCTGGTGAATGCCCGCGAGGCCGTTATTGAGAAGCACAAGGCCGCCAATCGCGTCAATGCCGTGAAGGGGCTCGGCGACGCCGTCGTCCATTACAACCAGGCGCTGCCGTTGCGACAGGTGGTCCTGGCGAAGGCGAATCCGGCCAACCTCGCGGCGACGATCAAGACGGCCTACCACGAAATGCTCATCAAGGCGATGCGCGTGCCGGTGGCGCTTCAGGGCGTGTACAGCGCGGGGACACCGTTTACCGGGTACGGCATGGACCAGGCGCCGTATTCACTGTGCGAGCGCAATGCGTTGATCAACCGCGTTACGAACAACGGCATCCACCTGATTCCGCACCAGGGCGAAGACCGCTTCGCCGGCGTGAAAACGCAGGCGGGTGAGTATCTGGACACATGGTACGAATACGTGCCCGAAGAAGTCCTCGACAAGACCGCGGCGAAGGGCAGCGTGCCGTTGATCCTGGGCAACCATGGCGGCGGCGACGAGCCGCGGCAGTTTGCCGACGAAATGGGGTTGCTGGCGCTGGCGGGCAACGAGCGCGTCGCCGTAGTGGCAGCAGACCATCAAAGCCTTCCGAACGATGTCCGCGGCCCGGCCCTTGCGGCGCTGGTCAAATATATGCTTGCCGCCTATCCGGCGCTGGATTCCTCCCGTGTATACGCCATCGGCTACTCCATGGGCGGCGGGGCGACGTACACGGTGGGCTACTACGAGCCCAGGCTGTTCGCTGCCATCGCGCCCATTGCGGGCACAAACGTCGAGCCGACCGCTGCGGAAGCGGCGAGGTTCAACAACACCCAGTTGCCGATCTACCTTTCGACCTCATCCTACGACGTGCGCCGACTGCAAGCCGCAGAAGGCCGCATCAACGACAATCTGGCCAACCAGGTGAAGCGCTGGTCTGGCTGGAACGGCGTCGCCCCGTTCGACTTCGACTTTGACGCTTTCAAGCTCTCGGGCTTCAAGGGCGATTCCTGGACCGTCGAAACGCTCAACGGCGAATACGCGTCGCACACATGGTACCTGAATAACAGCAAGGGCATTCCGATGGTGGCGCTCAACTACGTCAAGGATATAATCCACGCGCTGTATCCCGAATACGCGAGGATCGCGTGGGAATACATGAAACATTTCTCGCGTGATCAGAAGACCGGCGAGGTCCGATACAACCCGTATATCAAATAGGGGCCATCACGCGGATTCCCCATCGCGGAGATTCATGGACACCTCCATTGCTATGGGGACAGAAGGGGCCGGGGAGCTTCGATATCAGGAGGGGGAAAACCGCCGCCGGGAGGGAGGAAAGTTTCCCGTCCACCCTCCCCGGCGGCGATGTTGCATCGGCAGCCGTACGGTCCCGCAGCAGGCTGCCGTCCGGGTGACCAATGACAGACCGGCTATTTGACTTTCTTAACCGTCAATTCCATAGGAGGCATGCCGCCGCCGGGGCCGCCACCGCCGGGAGGCGGTCCACCCATTCCCCCGCCGCCGGGGCCGCCGCCCATGGCGCTGAAATCGACTCCGCTCATGTCCATTTCCATCGTCAACTTCATCTCGTCGGCCGCAACGGCGCCCTTGTACTTTATCTTCATTCCGGGCATCATGCCGCCTTCCATCACAACCGTGAAGGAAACGTTATTTCCGTCGATCTTCCCGTCGACTATCTTGTTTTCGCCCCCCTGACGTCCCGGACTCGTTCCGGTGAATTTGGCGGCGTCGCCTTTATCGGGCACAAACGTGAAGCTGACTTCCATGGATTGGCCCATCATCTCCCTGGTCCCCTTCCACGTTCCTGCAATATCCGCGCCCAAAGCCGATGACAGCATCACGCTCAGGGCAAAAACAGTCAAAACAAGGATTTTGATCCGCATAGGATGTACACCTCTTCGTAGAGTTGGTAATTACGCCCGGGCTTTTATTTCACAAAAAGCTTCGGTGTTTCATACGCCTGAAAAAATTCGATGTTACCGATTCTATTCCATTATTGTTCTCAATCAACACAAAAGGAAATGAACTGTTGCCGATAATCGGGGGAATCGGTTATGGTGGCACGACTCCCGTATGGGATACTATCGTAAATTCCGGGTGATTCGGAGGAGGCAATAAAATGAACATACCCATGCATCGCTTCAAGTACACGAAACTGACACCGGCGCAGATCGCGGAAAAGCTCAAGGCCGCCGAAGCCGGGCCCGCCTGTGCGTCCCCGCTGTCGGGTTCGCTTGCCGGCAAGTCCTATAAGATCGTGACGGACAACGGCCCGGTCCTGAACTACGAGTTCGGCGCCAAAAATCAGCTGGCCGTTTCCGAAAACGGCGGCGCGAAAATCAAGGCCAATTACGGCGCCCTGACGCTGAAACAGATCGTGGTTTTCTCGCACATGGTCCCCGGCGCCCCCAGGGGCTATCACGTGATCGTGGATCTCCAGACGAACCTCGCGACCGTGTTCGAAGTCTGGCTCTGCAGCGACAAGAAGGAGGTGACCCTGGGAAGAAAAGAAGTCGGCCTGGACCCCCGGGAAGTGCAGCGCCAGATCTATTTCGGCTATGTGGAGGCCTCCGGGCAGACGCCGCCGAAAGACCGCCATCACCTCACGAACAGGATTTCGGGCAAAGGGCTGCATTGGAAGCAGGACAACGGCGTCGAAACGCTGGAACTCTACACATCGGTCGTCTCGTCGAACTTTGTCGAATTGACGCGGCACGTGGACGACCTCGGCTATTGCGCGCCGTCGGATTATGTCCTGATCAACGACAACACCTTCATCTACTCCCGGACCGAGTGCGAGTTTTCCGGGATCTTCACGCTCTTCGTCGCGGATCTGTACCCGGAGACCCAGGTGGGTGTGCGCCTGGGCTTCAACGAAAAAGACGAACTGGAATACTACATGTTCCGGGGAACCGGCAAGGTCGTGGGCCAGATCTCCTACCTCGAACCGTTCGACGATCACGGCAAAAAGGGCATGGTCGTGCAGGCGAAGTCCGACCCGCAGGCTCCGGGAAAGGGCCAGCGGCTGGTGTACCGCCCGGTGAGGGACTTCCAGTACATGACCGACGAAGAGGTGCATCAGGCGGCGTTAAAGAGCACCAAGGCCTTCACCGGCGGGCCCATGGGGGCGCCTCAGGCGAATGCCACGGGAAACAACTCGCCGTTCACCGACATGCTGGTCGGCAGGGAATTTACGCTCCGTTACGACAACGGCGGCCCCGTGTGGCAGTACAAGTTCACGGATAAATTCAAACTCCGATACAAGGAGGAAAAGGAAACCCGGTGGCACGAGGCCGACTATCGCGCCTATGAAGCCGACGAAAAGCTGGCGTGGTTCGCGCACATTCTCGAGGACAGCAAGCCCCGCGCGTGCGTCGCGATCGCCGTAGACCTCCTGAACGGGCTGACCACCTGCATCTATTCCCACATGGGGACCAGGTATTACGGGAATGAAACAACCTATCGCGCGCTCTTCGGGGTGGCGGAGGGGGAAGGCTTCGAGGCCCCGCAATACATGCGCCACGAACACACCGATGAGCTCGTGGGACACGCGTTTTCGTGGTCGTACAGCGACCAGATGACGTCCATGCACGTGTATACTTCCCCCCACTCGATGACCTGGACCATTTTCACGGACACCCAGGCCATGGGCGCCCAGTGGGCGTCTCCCTGCATCTTCGTCAAACTCCGGGACGGCGCCTACATATTCTGCCAGAACGAGGAGGCCTGCAACGGTGCGGAGATGATCGAATTGCTCAACACGAAAATATCGCATGACTGCGGCTTCAATTACATGGGCGGACAGACCGGCGTGAACCTCGGCGTGACGGGAGCGATCGGCCGCCATATCGGGGCTTTCGATATCAGGAAATTTTACGGCCCCAAAATTCACGGGAAAGGAGCCTAAGATGAAACCATCTCTGTCGAAGCCCGGCGCCGGGCGGCGCTCCTTTTTGTGGAAAGCCGGATCGGCCGTCACGGCCGCGGCGGCGGCCTGCGTTCCCGCCATGGCCAAAAACGGCGGCGGGGGAAACACCGAAGCCGAGAGGCTGGCCCACCGGTTGGGAATGCTCGAGGACGAGAAAGCATTGCGCGAGCTGCACCGGACCTACGAGGCGCTTCTCGACTGCGGCCGCTACGAAGAAGTCGCCGGACTGTTTCGGGAAGACGCCGCCGTGGTGTTCCACGGCGGGGTTTTCCAGGGCAGGGGAAGCGTGGCGCGCCTCTATCACGGGCACTTCCGCGCCGGCCGGACCGGAAAGAAGACCGGTCCCGCGCCGGATTTCGAGGCCGCGCAGGAAACCATTGAGGTGGCGGCGGACCGGTTGTCCGCCAAAGCCCGATTCCCCTACTCCATCCAGGTCGGGACCCCGATGGCGCCGGATTCGCAATTGGTGCAGATGGCGCGCCTGCAGGGCGAGGGAATCCTGAAATGGTGCGAAGGCGGATGCTATGAAATAGCCTATGCCCGGGATACCCAAAGCGAGGGCTGGAAAATATCGAGGCTCGAGCACCGGGTAGTGTCCGGCACCGACTACAGGCCCGGAAGAACCCATGCCGAGCCGGTTTCCGTCCCGCGGTTCGCCACGACCTATCCTGAAAACCCGTCCGGCCCGGACAGCCTGATCTCTCCGGCATAAAAAGACGTTCCACCCCGCCCGTTTCCCGATTTCGCGAATATCGAATTCCGGGAAACGGGCGGGCGGACCGGACTCCCGCGCAATCGCCCGTGCCCCGCTCCGCCGCATCGATGCCGGCGCGGCATACATTCCGGCAATCCCCCCCACAAAAAAACAAAGCCTCCAGTAAATCCTGCGCTTACTGGAGGCTCCGTTGGATCGATGGAATTGAGACTGCTATTTGGCTCTCTTGAGGACCATTTCGGGAGGAGCGCCGCCGCCGGGGCCGCCGCCGGGGCCACCGCCGCCGGGACCGCCCATGCCGCCTTCCATATCCATCGTCAGCTTGATTTCCTCTCCGACGACTTTCCCCTTCATCTTCATCTTCATTTCGCCGAAAGCGACGGTGAAGCTGATATTGTCTCCGTCGATCTTGCCTTCGGAGAAGGGGCTCTCCATTCCCTCCGGCCCCGTCGTGCCGGTCAGGTTGGTTCCGTCCACCTTGAAGTTATAAAAGATCTTCATCGGTTCGCCGCCGCCCATGCCGGCGACCTCCATCATCCACTTCCCGGAAATGTCGGCTCCCCATGCCGCCGCCGACACCATTCCGAGAACCATCACCACGGCCAGTATCTTCATCTTCATAGCTTGACCTCCTCATCCTTTGTGGAATTGTCTGCCGCCATTATACGAGCTTGCTTCCGGCATTCAAGCAAAACCTATTCGGCAAAACCTATCCCGGGCCGGGCGCTTCATGGCGGGCGGCCGATGCTGCCGATCCGCGGCAGACGGGTGGCATGCACTTTGAAGGAATCAGGCCGAGTCAGGGCATGCGCGCGGTCCATTCCCGATGGAACAAAGCACCGATGGCGGGTTTCCGCAAACGGCGGAAACCGTCCGCTGGGATTTCCGGACGGGCGGAAGCGATTTTTGTGATATCCGCGATACGGCAATAGTAGTATCATTGCAAAAAGATCGACCCGGAAAACCGAAGATTCTTTTTCACACAACAGAGGGGAAAAAAACGGCCTCTCGGGCATGGACCGTACGGACTCCACTTCCGGGGGCAGCAGCCCGGACGGGCAAGCGGTTCCTGGTGCCGGAAAGCCCCGGCGCTGAAGCTCCACGCGAAATCAAGGAACTGGATACCCGGACGGACCTGTTTTCCTTCGGCGTGGTGCTTTACGAGACTGCGACCGGTGTCCCGCCTTTCCGCGGCGAATCCTCGGCGGCAACGCTCGATGCCATTATTCACGATGCGCATACGGCGCCCTTGCGCATCAACCCCGATCTGCCCGGCGAACTGGAGCGGATCATTGACAAGGCTTTAGAGAAAGACCGCAATTGCCGGTATCAAAACGCTTCGGATATGGGCGCCGACCTCCAGCGGCTGAAACGGGATTTCGATTTACGCCGTTCCGCGGGACCCGCCGCACCGAGCCTGAAGGTGGCTGAGAAATCAACCAGGTGGAAGCGGGTTGTTCCGGCGATAGCCGCCCTCGCGGTCCTTGCTCTGGCTATCGGCATGAACTCCGGTGGCCTTCGCGAACGGTTTTCCGGCGGACCCGGAAAGCAGCCGATCGAATCGCTCGCGGTATTGCCGCTCGAGAACATTTCCGGTGATCCGGACCAGGAAATATTCACCAATGGGATGACCGACGCTCTGATCATGGAGTTGTCCAAAATCAATTCGCTCAAAAAAGTGATTTCGCGAACTTCCGTCATGCAGTACAAGGGAACTAAAAAGCCGGTCAAGCGGATCGCCGGTGAGTTGGGCGTGGATGCCCTGGTCGAAGGGTCCGCCCTCCGGGACGGCGGCAAAGTCCGGATTACCGTGCAGGTGATTGAGGGCGCCACAGACTCGCATCTCTGGGCCGAAACATTCATTCGCGAATACAAAGATATTCTCGTTCTGTACGGCGATGTGGCGCAAGCGGTTGCGCGCGAAGTCAAGGCCGCTCTGTCTCCGGAAGAACAAGAAACATTCGCCAGAAGGCGGGCCGTCAATCCTGAAGCTTACGGCCACTATCTCCGCGGACAGTATTATTACGGTCGTAGCGAAGAACGGGAAGATCATCTGAGGGCGGAACAGGAACTGGAACGATCGATTCAGCTGGACCCGGGTTTTGCTCCCGCTTACGCGGAACTGTCCGAGGTCCACAGTGTTACATGGTGGCTGTTTCACGACCGTACGGAGCAGCGGGTGACCAAGGCAAGAGAGGCCGCGGAAATGGCGCTTCGGCTCGGGCCGGATCTTCCCGAAACCCGATGGGCTCTCGCGTTCTTCTATTACTGGTGCCTCCTGGATTATGACCAGGCTCTCCGTGAATTTGAAGCGGCGCGGAAGATGATGCCGAACAACGCCCGCATCTATTGGGGCATGGGTTTGATCCTGCGGCGTCAGGGAAAACTGGAACAGTCTTTAGCCAACCTGACAAAAGCTTTTGAACTGAATCCACTTTCTCTGGAATTGGCCTCAAGCGCCGCACTCACCTATGGCATGGCCCGCAACCTCAAGGAAGCCGTTCGATACTACGATATTTCCATCCGCCTCGATCCCAATTGGCCGAACCTCCACGCGGCAAAG
The DNA here is from genome assembly GCA_964613495.1 of uncultured Acidobacteriota bacterium. Lineage (GTDB taxonomy): Bacteria > Acidobacteriota > UBA6911 > UBA6911 > UBA6911 > UBA6911. The sequence continues at coordinate 8,726 of CAZTHE010000074.1, forward strand.
GCGTCCGCTATCCTTTCTCTTTCGGGTGACATTGCGCAAGCCCGGGCAGCGATCGAGCCGGATCTGAGGGTCGCGAAAAAAATCACTACAATGACCGCCTATTGCCGGGTTCTGATCGATTTGTATGACGGGGCCATTCAGGAAGCGATCCAGCGGCTGCCGTCCGAACCGTGGGAGGCACTTGAAGTCCCGGCAGGTTACATTCCCAAGGCATTGGTCCAGGCACAGCTTTACGGCCTGGCAGGGCAACCACGGATGGAGAAGAGTTGCTACGAAACTGCCGTGAAGATGACAATGGCGAAGATGCGGCAGGGCGCAAAGGGTCTCGCCGCAGCAAATTATCATGCTACTTTGGGAATCGCATACGCGGGGCTTGGGCGCAAGCAGGATGCCATCCGGGAAGGCAAGGCGAGCGCGGATAGAATATCGCTGGCGCGCATTTACACCATGGTGGGCGAATACGACGAGGCGATTCGCCTGCTCGAGACTGAAATGTCATCGGGATATCTGGGAATCGGTTCCCTGCGGCTGGATCCTTCATGGAAACCGCTGCGCGACAGGCCGGCATTCCAGGCTTTGCTTCGCCGATACGGCCGCTGAACAGCCACGAATTCCACGAATCAAATTCGTGGAATTCGCGGCCGTGATTTCTCAATCCAGCGCCTGGGCTCCCCTGGGAAACAGCTTTTGCGACTGCCCCGTTACGACCATCCCCAGATCCTTGCCGGTGACTTCGTTTTTGTTGGAGGTAAAAATCTCGATAATCTCATTCGAGTTATCCACAATGAAAAAATCCTGATGTGCCGTGTTCAGCAGGGTTCCGGACGAATCGTAGCTTCTGACGGTTTTGGTGCCGGTGCAGTCAGGATTCAGTGTATATTCCCCCTCAAAGGTGACGGCGCTGGTCCCCCCGTTGATGCTGCGGGTCTGTGTCCCTTCAAAGTTGCCCGCAGAGTCATAGACGGCTTTGTTGACAGCCACGAATTTTGCCGCCTGACCAGTCGGGAGTAGTATCGTTCCCTCCATAGTGGTTCCCCACTCGCCTTCGAGATCGGCGCTGGAACAACCGAAGGCGCGCCTGCCATTGCCCTTCCTGTCCAAGCCCAGCAGGATGCGGCCTGGAAGGACCCTTTTTGCCTTGGTGACTGCAACAATCATTCCTGAAGGGGCTGTGATGATTTTGTTAACCTCTTTCCCATTATTGACATACACCAGGGCCTTGGTCGCCTGGCCGGCCGGGTTTCCGCCTTCGTCGTAGAAGCTGAGATATTCCGTGCCGGTACAGTCGGGATTCACCGTAGCCGTCCCGGTAATCGTGGCCCTTAGAATGTTGCCCGCCAGGGAGGCGGTTCGAGCCCCAGACAGATTGCCCCGGGCGTCAAGCGTGTAGCTCCCGACCGACGCATACGGGTAGGGAGTGGCGGGGGTCGTGGTGGTATCGAAGATCGTTGCCGTTTCAATGTATCCCCAGGTTCCTGCTACATTTGCAGGCGAGCAGGCGAAATCATCCCCCGCCGTCGCCGTAATGTTCACCAGGAGCATACAGACAAAAAACACCGTCCAGACGATATTTCGCTTCATGGATGCTCTCCTCTCCTATTGATCAGCTCAGTGAAAAAATTCCCTATCTATATTCCGCGAATGGATGCAGGAATGGTTAACGGGAAGGGGATTTATTGCGATAAGATTTGAATGGCCATGGAAAACAAAGGTTTGCAGGATATCACCGGAATGCTCGCCGCCTGGAAAAGCGGCGATGCGGACGCGCTCGATCGCCTGACGGATCTTGTATATCCGGAACTGCGGCGGATTGCGCGACGGACCCTCGCGCGCCGGCAAGCCGGCGACAGCCTCGATTCGACCGCGCTGGCCAACGAGGCATACCTTAAGCTGGTGCGTGCCGGGGGGATCGGCTGCGAGAACCGGGTGCACTTCCTGGCGCTGTGCTCCCAGATCATGCGGCGCATACTGGTGGACCACGCGCGGCGCCGTGGCTTTGCCAAGCGCGGAGGCAAGGCGACGCGCGTGCCCCTCGATGAAGTTCTGCTGGTGGCGGAGGCGCGCGGCATCGACGTGCTTGCGCTCGACGAGGCGCTCGATGCGCTCGAGCAGATCGATAACCGCAAAAGCCGGGTGGTGGAACTGCGCTACTTCGGCGGCCTGAGTGTCGAGGAAACGGCCGAAGTCCTCGAGGTTTCGGCGGACACGGTCAAACGCGACTTCAGGATGGCCAGGGCCTGGCTCCTTGCCGAGCTGACCGGCAGGAAGGACTCCGTCCGATCCTAGGCCGGCTCCCGCCTGCCCGATGCGCAACCCGTTCCGCAGCGACCGGATCGATTCCCCTCATCGGGGGACATAAACGTAGTAGGGATAATGTTTGGAATGCAGCGCATAGTTGCTGCGCAGCGCCGAAACCATCTGAGGCGTATACCGCTCGTCATCCGGTTCGACAGGAGCCGGGTCCTCCAGTTCCCTCTCCAGAATGACCCACGAATAATGGCGGGATTCAATATCCTTCAGCACCAGACGCTGGTCCCATAACCCGACACGCCACAAGCCGACAAAATGAAAAAGCTGAATGTACACCCGGCCGCGGCCGAAGAGCGGGAAGCTCCCCTGCTCGGAAAGAACGGGCCCGCTATCGTTTTTCAGGAGAGAAAACACGTCGCCCGCCGCCCGATATGCCGCGAACGTTTTCGGCCCTTCCTCGACAGAGATAAAGGCGAGACCGTAGCCGAAGAGGCAGAGGATCTGGATGGCAATCAGCACCTCTTTCCCTTTGATGTCGGGGAATCCCGTGGTGTGCAGCAGGTAAAGCAGAACCGCGAAAACCAGTTCCACGACATATTGGGAATGGGCCCCGGCACGCCCGAGGGAAAGGATCGTGATCGGGAAAGCACACGCCAGGTACCAGTCGAGCACCCCCCACTGCCTCTGCCGGAATCGCCGCCACAAAACCACGGCCGCGACTCCGATGAACAGAAAAATCGGGCCGGCCCAATGCAAAAGCTCGACCGGTATTGCGGCCGGGTTGAAAGACAGGTTTGCCAGCCGGAACGCGTCCAGAAAAAAAAGCCCTCCCGTAGCCTTCTGCAGCCAGAGGAAAGGAACCAGGCCGGCCGCCAAACCGACCGACACATAGGGAAGCAGCCACTGGCGGCGGTTCCAGGCGAGATAGAGAACCATGGCGATCGGGAGCGTTATCTGCGATTGCTTGGTATAAAAGGCCAGGACGGCGAGAAGCGGACTGATCACCAGAGACGGGAACCACCGGTCTCGCAGAAAAAACACCAGCGACCAGACGGACAGCGCAACGGCCATCATTTGCGGGTGGCTGCGGACGCCGTTGTAGAGGATTGCCGGGATCAGCACGGCCAGGCACACCGCCCACAGGCCGTCAACGGGCTTCCGACGCCACGTGCGGGTCAACAGTGCGAAAGCCCAGCCGATGGAAATCAGCGCCAGCAGCGTGATTCCCCTGGCCGGCAGGTAACTCAATCCGAACAGTTTCAGAGGCAGCGCGACGATGGCGTAATACAAAGGCGTATAGGCGGCAAAAGCATAGGGAGGGGTATGGATGTCCCGATAGATCTTCTCCCCATTGGCCAGCCGCCACGACATGTTCAGGATTTCGGGATCGGCGTCGTCGGAATCAAACCCGGAGCGGACGGTCAGGCAGCACCACGACAGAAAAAAGATCAGGGCGATTGCGGGCACGGCCCGGCAGAGCCCGGGCTTGATCGCTTTCAATTTTTCGGCACAGGCATTCATGCATTACCCTGCGGAAAATATTCGGCATACCCACACCGCAAGCTTTCCAGGAATCCGTCCGGACGCCGGTCCGCAATTCGCGCGGAGGGGGGCTATTCGTATCTCAACGCTTCGACCGGATTCATGCGCGCGGCCCTCAGCGCGGGGACCATTCCGAAGGTCAATCCGATCAGGACGGTGACGCCGAATCCGAGTGCGACGGCCGCAACCGGGATCTGGATCTGAATTTCGGAGGTGAAAAACCGGATGGAATAGGGGATCGCCGTCCCGATCAGGATCCCGATCAGGCCCCCGCCACCGCTCAGGATCAGGGCTTCCAGCAGGAATTCCGCCAGCAGCACCACGCGCGTCGCCCCGATCGATTTTTTGATGCCGATCTCCCTCGTCCGCTCCGTAACCGTGATCAGCATCACGTTCATGATGCTGATGCCGCTCGAAATCAGGGATATGGCGGCGATCACCAGAAGGACCACGGTAAGGCCCAGGCTGATCTTGTTTGCGGCGTTCAGGATGTTGGAAAGATTGTCCACCTTGTAGAGCGACTGCTGGCGGTGGCGGCTGGTCAGGAGGCGCCGGATCTCATCGGAGACCTCGGGGACGAGTTTCATGCTTTCGGCGGAGGCATAGATGTGGTCCACGATGTCGTTCGGTTTGAAGTAGTACATGACCGACAGCGGGATGACGATGCTGTAATCCGTCACTTCGGTCTGGCCGTAGGTATTGACGCGTTCGCGGAAGACCCCGATGGCCTTGAACTGCATGCCGTAGATGTCGACGAGACCGTTATAGAAGGGGTCCTGCCTCAGCTTCCTGTCCAGCAGCTCCGTGATCAGGCATACCCTGTCCCTGTAATTGTAGTCGTTTTCGTCGAAAAATCTTCCGCTGAGGACCCTGATGTTGCGCACCTGCCGGTAAGCCGTAGTGGTTCCGATCAGGGAGACCGTGTAGGTGGTCCCCTGGAGCGTGATCCTGGGATTGCTGTGGACGATCGGCGCGACGCCCTGGACGCCGGGTATTTCGGTCTGAATCGCCCGGACATCGTCCAGGTTCAATTTGTCCGCAAGCGACCTCTTGCCCGCCGAGGAATCGACGGATTCGTGGTATATCGTGATCAGGTTGGTCCCGACGCCCCGGATCTGCTCCAGCGTGTAGTCCCTGCCGCTGATGCCCGTCACCACTACGAGAACGAGCGATGCCGTTCCCACGACCATGCTCAAAGAGGTCAGTATCGCGCGGCCCCAATGGCGACGGAGCGCCTGGCTGGCAGCCTGGAAGATATCCGCGATCGGCACCGGTGATTTCATGTCTTTAGCGATTCCTGCCGCCCGCGGTCTCCGCTGTGGACGGGGTTTTACTTATCCGCCTGGAATTCTTCGGGATGCAATACGACGGGATCCCCTTCGGCTATGCCGCTCAGTATCTCGACCTCGTCGGAGTTCACCAGCCCGGGTTCCACCGCCCGTATCTCCACGACGGAATTTTTCAAAACGCGCACGGCGGGCTTCCCTCCGTGGTTGAACAGCGCGCTTCTGGGAACCAGCAGGGCCTTCGGCTTCCGGTCCGTCGTAATCTTGATCTTCACGTTGGTGTTCGGGATCAGTTCCTTCGGCCGGCCGTCTATCGAACATCGGACGTAACCGACAGAACGATTATTCATCTCGACGACCTGGTCCGCGGGGGAATCCACCACGCCGGTCCATTTCCTGTCGCGCATGCCGTCCCACTCGATGGCAACCGGCTGCCCCCGGCGGATCCTTCCCAGGTCCGGTTCGTCCACATAGGCCCGGAGCCGGACCTGCCCGGACCGGTAGATCCGGCCGAGCAACTGCCCCCTGCCGACGAACTCCCCGGACTTTACCGACAGCGAATAGAGAGTCCCCGCCACCGGGGACGCGACGGACTCCTCCTGCACCTGGCGTTCCAGCAGCCGGACCTGATGGGCCAGCGCCGCCACCTTCTCCTGTTCCCACGCTATCTCCTCTTCGGAATAGCGCGCGAGGAGATTCTTCTTCTCCTGTTTCAGCGCTTCCGACCGCAGTTCGAGGAGTTTTCGATCCTTTTCGAGGCGTTCGACCGATTCCTTGGCCGCCGCTCCCTTCCGGTAAAGCTGCTCTTCGCTTTTCAGGTCCTCCCGGAGCTGTTCCAGCTTCAGCGCGTTTTCCGAAATGGATGCCTCCAGGGGATCCAGATCCTGTTTGGAGGGTCCGCTGACCACGACTCGAGCCTGGCGCCGGGCTTCGAGCAGCGACGCCCTCGCCTCCGCAAGAGACAACCGCGCCTGTGAAGCTTCCAGCTGTATGAGCGCCTGGCCCGGGAACACTTCGGAACCTTCCGTGCAGCGGATCGCCCTGACAAAACCGTCCACGGGCGCATAGATCCCCGTATCGTCCGCCGGCTCGATGATGCCGTTGGTGCTGATGACGACCTCGATGGCGCGCGACCCGGCCGGTGCCGTCGCTATTTCCGGGGGATGGGAACAGCTGCTTGCGGCCAGCCAGAGAAGGCATGCGGCCAGGATCCGGAGAGCCGGGACTGCGGGAAGTTTACGGTTGCGGGCCATAGGCATCTCAAATTTCCTGCTTCACGAAAATCCGTTTCGGCCGCGGGCTCTTGATCGATTGCTCACGGCCCGTCCGTGGAGAGCGCCCTCGGTTCCATTGCGCTCGCCTCAACTATTTTCATTTCGCAGAAGCATATCATACGCCTCGCGCCCGTGCCTAATGGATCCGTTTGTCCGGCACAGAGACGCGTTCGCGCGCGATCCTCGGTGCGGAATGCAGGAAGGCACGCGATTCCTCTTCGCATAACGGCCTCCGGCGCCGTAGAATCGGGGACCGGAAAATGTTGCGGCGCGAACCGCTATCCTGAATTTTCGGGGCGCACGGCCCCGATCGATCGGAAAGGTGGATCCCTTGTCCCGTATCCTTATTCTTGTCCTGGCCTGCGCGGCCTTGCCCGGAAACGGCCTCCCGGCGTTTTCGTCCGGAAGGATCCTGAACGCCCGCTTCACGACCGCTGCAGTGGTGATTGACGGCGCCGCCGAAGCGGCGTGGGACGCGGCGGAGGCCTCCCCGATCGGCATCGCCATGAACCCGCGCCTGACGGCGCCGGCGCCGGAATGCGCCACCCACGGAGAGGTCCGCGCCCTGTGGGACGGAGCATTTCTGTACTTTCTGATCCAGGTCACAGACGCGGACGTGACCACGGAATCTGTTTCCGCAGCCAACAAAGACGGCGTGGAAATCTATATCGATCTTTGGAACGACAAGGTCCCCAAATACGAGGAAGACGACGGCATGATGCGCATCAGCGCGCCGCCCGCTTCCCTCTCCGGCAGCGGCTCCCAGAACTCCGTCTTTCCGGCGGTCTACGCCTCCCGCCTGAAAGCCTATGCTTCGGCTCCGCGCCTGAATCCTCAGGGCATTCCCATCGGCTACACCGTGGAGGCCGCCTTCCACACCGGCGGAGTGCCGATGAAAAACGGGACCTCGATCGGCGTGGAGTTCGCCGTCAACGACGCCGATAGCGCCGCCAGGACCCGCAGGTACCGCGTCTACTGGAACGACGGACGGAACCGGGACACCGACGACAACAGCATCTGGGGAACGGTCAGGCTGTCGGGCCATGACGCCAGGGCCCCGCTGCGGCTCGATCCGTTCCTATTGCAGCAGGCCATCGCCCGGGCCGAATCAGTCCCCCGCGGGATCTGGAAAGATGAAAGAGCCCTGGACCGCGCGCTGGCCGCGGCAAAAAAAGCCGCCGGCGCCGGGACGCAGCCGCGCATCGACGCCGCCTGCCGCAGCCTCGAACGGGCCCTGCGCGCTCTCCGGAGAAAGGGGAAATACCCGGACCCCTTCGATCTGCCCGAGGTGAAGCACCTGCCGGACCCGTTCCGGTTCCTGGGCGGCCGCAAGGTGCGGTCGGCATCCGACTGGGACAAACGGCGCGAGGAGATCAGGGAACTGGCGCAGTATTACGAGTACGGCTATATGCCGAAACCGCCGGACTCGGTCACCGCCACGGCGGCCGGTTCCCCGTCCGGCGCCGCAGTCGTCGTCACGGTCCGGGACAAGGGCCGGAGCGCGTCCTTCGACGCGCGGCTCACCGTCCCGACCGCCGGATTATGCGGCAAGCCGGGTCCTTACCCCGTGATCGTCAGCATCGATTTCTTCGCCATGCCGGGGAACGCCGATTACCTGAAGGCCGGCTATGCCGTGCTCAGCTTCACCTACTCGAACGTCGCCAGCGACAATACCGGCCACGCCGGCGCGTTTTACGAACTGTATCCGTACGATGTCGCCGCTGGGCGGGACTCCGGCGTGCTGGCCGGCTGGGCATGGGGAGCCAGCCGCGGCGCGGATGCGGTCGAATACCTGGCCCGGAACGATCCCGCATTTGCCGATCTGCTGGACGTCGAAAAACTGGTGGTCACCGGATTCTCCCGGTGCGGGAAGGCGGCCCTGGTCGCCGGCCTGATGGACGAACGGTTCGGAGTCGTCAATCCGGGGGGGTCCGGCAGCGGCGGCGCCGCGCCGTACCGCTACGACTCCTACGGCAATACCCCCGCACGCAGGGCACCTTTCGGAAACGTGTATCCCTGGGGCAGATCCACGGGAGCCGAAACGCTCGGAGACCACGTGCGGCACCAGACGCACAATTCCAACGAGATGCTCGCGCGTTTCCTGGATCCCGACCGCATGTATAAAACGCGAACGCACGGCTACGGCGAGCGCCTGCCGTACGACCATCACGAGATCGTCGCCGCCATCGCGCCGCGCGCCGTGATCCTCGACACCTCCAACGACGACTACGCGAACAACGCCGAGGGCGATTCCATCGGGTTCGAGGGCGCGCGGCCGGTCTACGCGTTTCTCGGCGCGGACCGGAACCTGGCCCTCAACATCCGAATGACGGGCGGCGGCCACTCGCTCGCCAGCTGGCACCGCCAGAACGTGGTGCGCTTCTGCGACCTGGTCTTCTACGGCACGCCGCTGCCCGAACCGCTCCGGGGCGACCTGTACGACAATCCGTATCTCGATGCCTACGCGAAGTATTACGGCGGGTTGAAGGCCATGATGCCGTGGAGGAAATAGGCGGGATGCGCGCCGGCATGCGCCTGAGCAGCGGCTCACGCGCATGCCGGGCGGGAACGATGGGTGCCGCGGAAACTAGCGGCCGTTCTTGGGCATCAATCCGGCCTGCTGGACGATCTCGGGCACGGCCTCTTCCCATTCGATGGCCATGATGTGCACGCCGCGGACCCCCTTCATCGACTTGAGCTTCTGAATGGTCTCGACGGCGATCTTGATGCCTTCCTGCTTCTGCTTCTTCTTCTCCACGCCCTTGAGGCGGTCGATCACGGCCGCGGGGACATCCATGCCGGCGACCTTGGCCGCCATGTATTCGGCCATGGTGGCGCTCTTCAGCGGCGTGATTCCCGCGAGGATATGAGTCTTCTCGTGCAGCCCGCGGTCGCGCACGCCCTTCATGAACTCCGCGAATTTTTCCAGGTTGAAGATGCACTGGGTCTGGATGAACTGCGCCCCGGCGGCCACTTTCTTGGCCAGGCGGGGGACCTGGATCTTGAACGGGTCCGCGAAAGGATTCGCCGCCGCCCCGATGAACAGGTCCGGCGGGCCGTCGACGTCCTTGCCGCCCGAAAACTTCGCGTCGTCGCGCATCTGGCTGGCGATCTTCAGCAGCTGGATGGAATCGACATCGAACACGTTTTTCGCCTGCGGGTGATCGCCGAACACCTGGTGATCGCCCGAGAGGCACAGGAGGTTCGAGATCCCCAGGGAGGCTGCGCCGAGGATGTCGCTCTGCGCGGCGATGCGGTTCCGGTCGCGGCACACCATCTGCATCACGGCGTCGAGGCCCTCGTCGCGAAGGATCTTGCAGGCGGCCAGGCTGCACATGCGCACGACGCTGGTCTGGTTGTCGGTTACGTTGCAGGCGTCCACGTACCCCTTCAGGATTTTCGCCTTTTCCCGCACCGCCTCGGGTTTGGCGCCGCGCGGCGGCCCCGCCTCGGCGGTGACGGCGAATTTTCCGGCTTTCAGTACGGCCTGCAGGTTCGAATTGTTCTGGCTCATTCCTTATCCTCGCTCTCGTATCTACTTGATGTCTTCCCGGATCAGTTTGCGCAATCCGCCGTCCCGCGACTTCGACCAGTCGGCGGGTTCCAGAATCGTTTCGTACTGGTCGAGGCAGCCGGTCGCCTCCAGCCGGTCGATGATCAACTGCCAGCCGCACGGGATCTCGGGATTCACCTCGCACTTGCCGTCCCGGGACCCGCCGCAGGGACCGTTCATCAGGCTCTTGGCGCAGCGCGTGACCGGGCAGATCCCGCCGGTCAGACCCAGTTTGCAGTCGCCGCAGGTCTGGCAGCGCTCGCTCCAGAATCCCTTCTCCTGGATCGCGCCGATGAAGTTCGTGTCGATCGCGGGAAAGACGCGCTTGGCGCCGATCTTCTCGGCGACCAGCTGCACGCCGGCGCCGCACGCCATCGACAGGACCACGTCGTTCTCCCTGGCCTTTTCCAGCAACTCGTCCAGGAACTCGGGGTCGCACTGCCGTTCCGGCGTGATCTTGGTGATCCGGCACGGCTGGTGCCGCTTCATCCGGATCAGCTCGATCATGCTGGCCAGCACGTCCACTTCCTTCTGCCCGCCGGTGCAGCACACGGTCACGCACCCGTGGCAGCCCGCGAGAAGGATCTTCTCGCAGCCATCGATGTACTTCAGGATGGTCTCAATCGGTTTCTGTTCCCCTACAATCATTCTCTACTCCTCCACATGCGGAATGGTCAGGCTGCCGTCCAGAAGCACGAGCACCTTGGCGTCTTGGCCCTTTTCCTTCCGGGCTTCGTCCAAGGCCGTCTGAAGCGAGGAAAACGGGCGTATGAAAATACTCTCGAGCAGTTTGGGATCCAGGTCGGTGACGGCCCAGGTATGGGCCCACAGCCCGACCTCCGCCATCTTGGCCGCCTTGTGGTAGCCCAC
>CAZTHE010000075.1:0-18886 GCA_964613495.1 uncultured Acidobacteriota bacterium
GATGAGATCTCGGGACGCCTGTGGGACCCGCGGGGACGGCCGTCTCCGCCGAAAGCCGAACAGTTTCGAACGCCTGCAATGGAGATCCGCGTCACGCCGGAGCAGGCGCGCCGCTGCGGCCGCGTGCGGGTATCCATCCCCGTCCGGACGGCATGCGACGACTGCGGAGGAACGGGCGGCGCCGGCTTTTTCGCCTGCCGGCAATGCGACGGGACCGGGCAGCTTTTGTGTGAATTCCCGCTTGACGTGGACTACCCGCCCGGCATCCACGATTCCTATCGGGTGGCCATCCCGCTTGCCCGGTACGGGATGCCGGAACTCTGTCCGGTGCTGGTCTTCCGCATCGGCGGTTCGGAGGATTTCGAGGATTTGTTTTGACCCGCGCCACCGATGACGGTCCGCCGCGAGGCGGCGCAGACGAAAAAAGCGATTCCAGATTCCGGATTCCAGATTCCAGACAATCCCGCGGATCGCCGATTTGGGCAGGAGTGAATTTAGCCGGAACGAAGGAATGGCTCGGATCGTCCTGCGAAGCGCCATCCGGAATCCGGAATCCGGAATCTGGAATCCAATCACGCGGGCCCGGACTGCCTCGCGATGAGGCCGGCGCGGCCACCTGTGATATGATCCCGGCATGAGCGAACCCGTCCTGGTCTGGTTTCGTCTGGATCTGCGCCTGGCGGACAATCCGGCTCTGGCCGCGGCCGCGGCCGCCCGCAGGCCGGTTCTTCCGGTTTTCATCTGGGCCCCGGAAGAGGAAGGAAACTGGCCGCCCGGCGCAGCGAGCCGGTGGTGGCTGCATCGATCGCTGAAATCTCTCGACGCCTCGCTGGAAAAGCGGGGCATCCGCCTGATTCTCCGCCGCGGGCCTTCCCTGAAGGCCCTGCGCTCGCTGCTGCACGAGACCGGGGCGACCTCGGTCTTCTGGAACCGCCGCCATGAACCTGCTCTTTCCGCGAGGGACGAGAATATCCGGGCGGCTCTTCTCGACGACGGCATCCCGGTGGAGACGTTTAACGGTTCGCTGCTCTTCGATCCCGAGGAGATACGCAACAGCAGCGGCGGCCCGTTCCAGGTCTTCACTCCCTTCTGGCGCTCATGCCTGTCGGCTGCGCCGGACTTCGCGCCCGGGAAGTCGTCCGCGTGGAAACCGGCGGCTGCGCCCGTATCCTCGCTGTCCCTGGATTCCCTGTCGCTCGAACCCGCCGTGGACTGGGCCGAGGGACTCCGGGCCGCCTGGCGCCCGGGGGAAGAGGGCGCGCGGAAAATCCTTCGCCGCTTCCTGGGCGAAGCGATGGAAGGGTATCCCGGGCAGCGCGACCTCCCGGCCGTAGCGGGAACTTCGCGCCTTTCGCCGCACCTGCACTTCGGGGAAATCTCGCCGCGCCGGGTCTGGGCCGAGTGCGCCCCGGCCCGCACCGAGGCGTCCCGGGCCTTTCTGCGCCAGCTGGGCTGGCGCGAATTCGCCCATCACCTGCTGCACCATTTTCCGCATACGGCCGAACGCCCCCTGCGGCCGCAGTTCGAGCGCTTCCGCTGGATCGACGATCCCCGGAGGCTCCGCGCGTGGCGGCAGGGACGCACGGGATTCCCGATCGTGGACGCCGGCATGCGCGAGTTGTGGCACACCGGCTGGATGCACAACCGGGTCCGCATGATCGCGGGTTCGTTTCTGGTGAAGGACCTCCTGCTGTCCTGGACCGAGGGCGCACGGTGGTTCTGGGACACGCTGGTCGACGCCGACCTCGCCAGCAACACGCTCGGCTGGCAATGGGTCGCGGGCTGCGGGGCGGACGCGGCGCCCTATTTCCGCGTTTTCAACCCGGAATCCCAGGAAAAAAAATTCGATCCGGAACGGGACTATGTCCGCCGGTGGCTGCCGGACTTGGGCACGCCGGGCTACCCCAAAGCCGTCGTCGACCACGCACGCGCCCGCGAGCGGGCGCTCGAGGCCTTCGCCCTGGTTCAAAAACGATGAAACCTCTCATTCTCCTCACCGGCGCGACCGGCTACATCGGCGGACGGCTGCTGCGGCTCCTGGCCGCCGAAGGCTACCCGGTGCGCTGCCTCGCCCGCCGCCCGGAATTTCTCCGCGGCCGCGTTCCCGGGGAAGTCGACGTCGTCGCGGGAGACCTGCTGGAGCCGCAGTCGCTCGCTCCGGCCCTCGCGGGCGTACACACGGCCTATTACCTCGTGCATTCGATGGGGGCCGCCGGCGGCTTCGAGGAGACCGACAGGAGCGCCGCTCACCATTTTGCCGCCGCGGCCCGCGCCGTGGGCGTCCGGCGCATTATTTACCTCGGCGGGCTGGGAGACGCCGCGGCGGGGCTTTCCCCGCACCTGAGGAGCCGGCAGGAGGTGGGCGGCATCCTGAGGAACGCGGGCATCCCGGCCATCGAGTTCCGGGCCTCGATCGTGCTCGGCTCCGGCAGCCTCTCGTTCGAAATGATCCGCGCCCTCGTCGAGCGGCTCCCCGTCATGATCACGCCGCGCTGGGTCTCCGTCCTCGCGCAGCCCGTGGCCGTCGATGACATCCTCCAATACCTGCTGGCCGCCATCGACCTCCCCGTCCGCGAATCCCGCATTTACGAAATCGGCGGTCCCGACCGCGTGTCCTACGGCGAGCTGATGCGCGAATATGCCCGCCAGCGCGGCCTGCGGCGCTGCATGGTCCCGGTGCCGGTCCTGACTCCCCGCCTGTCCAGCCTTTGGCTGGGCCTGGTCACGCCGCTGTACGCGCGCGTCGGCAGGAAGCTGATCGACAGCATCCGTCACTCGACCGTGGTGCGCGACCGCGCCGCACTCGACGCTTTTCCGATACGGCCCGTGGGCGTCCGGGAGGCCATCACCCAGGCGTTGCGCAACGAGGACCGCGAATACGCGCAGACCCGCTGGTCGGACGCACTCTCGTCCGCCGGTCCGCTCCCCGGATGGGGAGGACGGCGCTTCGGCAACCGGCTCATCGATTCCCGGCGGCTGCGCGTCGACGCCGCGCCGGCGGACGCCTTCGCCCCGGTCCGGCGCATCGGCGGCGCGACGGGGTGGTATTACGGCGATTGGCTGTGGACGCTGCGCGGCTGGCTCGATCTGCTCTCCGGCGGCGTCGGGATGCGGCGCGGCAGGCGCGACCCGGAGTCGCTCGAGCCCGGCGACACGGTCGACTGCTGGCGCGTGGAGGAACTGGAACCCGGCCGCCTGCTGCGGCTCCTGGCGGAAATGCGCCTGCCGGGGCGCGCGTGGCTCGAGTTCGAAATCGTTCCGGAAGGCTCCGGCTCATGGATCCGGCAGACGGCGATTTTCGATCCGGTCGGCCTGTCGGGCCTTTTGTACTGGTATTCGGTATACCCGCTGCACCAGTTCGTTTTCGAGGGAATGCTGCACGGCATCGCGCGCGCCGCCTCTTCCGGCGAAGTCACCCGCCATCGCTCCGGGGACCGGGATGCCAGGCGGCGCGCGTGATGGAATCGGGCGCGGGAAGTTCGCGCCAGGAGTGCGGTCCGGGGCACGGGATAAGAGCGGAGGGAAATTGCATGACGATGCGCAATGCGAAAAGGGGAGCGGCGTTTCCTGGAACGGGCGGCGCTGCCGGATGCCGCACACTGGAAGCGACACTGGTGCTTCCCCGTTCCCGCGAAAGCGTGTTTCCCTTTTTCGCCGATGCGGCCAACCTCGAGACGATCACGCCTCCGTGGCTGCGGTTCCGGATTCTTACCCCGCATCCGATCGAAATGCGCCGGGGCGCGCTCATCGAATACCGTCTGCATCTCTACGGCATCCCGATGCGCTGGCTGACGGAAATCACGGCGTGGGAGCCGCCCTGCCGGTTCGTCGACGAACAGAGGCGGGGGCCCTACCGGAAGTGGATCCACGAACACACTTTCACGGAGCGCGACAGAGGATGCGAGGTGATCGATTTCGTGAAGTATGCCGTGCCGGGAGGAGCACTGATCGACCGGCTGTTCGTGGGGAGAAGCGTCCGGCAAATCTTCGACTACCGGACGCGGAAATTGGCGGAGATATTCGCCGGACGACCCGGAACTGCGTAACCGGCATCGTTCACGAAAATCCGTCGCGGCACGGGACGGACGGAAAAGATTCCAGATTTCAGACTCCGGAATCCGGATGGCGCAAGGATTGGGCCGGACCCGGAATTTGGGAAATGCGGATAAACGGCATGTCCGGATCGGCCGGCGCACTGGAAATTTCCTGATTCATGGCGGCGGAACCGGCGTGCGGGCCGCGCGGTCCGACGAGGTCGCGGATGCGCTACCCCTTGCCGAATGCTCCCTGCGTCTCCGATTCCAGGAAACGCTCGAGTTCCGCCGGGCTCCGGACCACGCGGACCCCTTCGAAGGCGTCCAGTTTCCGCGTGTTCTCCAGGTCGATCGCCCGCGGGTACACCTTCACGAGCTCCTTCCTGGGCGCCTGGGAATCCATTTCCGCCTCGATGTCGGTCGGATACACCACGGTCGGAACACGCGACTTTCCGGCCTGGGAAAACAGGTTGCTCACGAGAGAATCCGAGATGCCGTGAACGAATTTGGCCACCGAATTCGAGGTGGCGGGCGCGATCACCAGCAGGCGGTATCTCCCGCTGAAAAAGCGCCCGATCGCGGGCGAGCTCGCGCTCTTTTCCCTGTAAATCGGGGCGCCCGACGCTTCCAGCCGCGCGTCCTGACGGTAGACGCGGAGCACTTCCTCCGCGGCCCGCGAAAGATACACATCCACACCGCCGAGCCGGAGCAGCAGGTCCATGCATTTGTCCAGCGTGTGTCCGGCCCCCGTGACCGCCCACGCGATACGCGTATCTTCCATGACTCCCCTTCATGCAATTATCGTTCGAATCCCGTAACGCGGCCCGTTTCGTGGCCGCTTTTCCGGTCCCGCGGCGGGGCTTCTTCCGCCTTCGCGTTCGACGCGTCCCCCGCCCCCCTATGATAGCATTCCGGCCCGCCGCCCGGAATCCGCTCCGTCAGCAGGGCTTCGGAACCAGCGAGTCCTCCGGTGCGTTGCCCAGCAGAAGACGGTGATGCACGCTTCCCGTTGCCGTCTCGACCCGCTCCAGCGTGCCGGTGGCGCGGACACTCTCCCCGGCGCGCGCCTGCTCGCAGAACCGTCCGCGGAAGGAAACGATTTCGTTCAGGTCGCCCACCGCGTGCCCTTCCAGGATGCGCACGCCGGAAATCCCATACCGGCACGGCGTGAAGATGGCCTCGCGATCGTCCACTACCGATGCGTCGATCACGGTTCTGCCCTGAGGCGAGTAGCGCAGATGCCCGTACCCCGGACCGACCTCGTGCGCCTTCGGGACGAAGCGCACGAAATAGGGCCGCTGCCGGAAGCGTCCCTGGTTGACCTTCCGCTTTTCGAGCGCCAGGAAAACGTCGTAGTCCATCCTCGTGTCCGCGTCCCGCTGCTCATGGAGCGCGGCCATCCCGTCCGCGTCCAGCCTGCGCAATTCCCCGCCCCGAGATCCGTCCAGGATCCTCCGCATTGCGCCATGCACTTTGGCGCAGCTCCCGGAACCGAAAACCACCAGGTCCAGGTCGGAGTCCCGCGTATGCAGGCCGACGAGGAGAGATCCGGTGATCCCGAGATCCGATGCGGGCACGTGGGCCTCCCGGCGGAGCAGGTCCAGGAAGCCGCATGCGTCGGCCTCGATCCCTTCTGCCGCGCACCCGCCGGCCATTTCCCGGTATTTTCGGCGCGGGTCATGCACCTGCGCCACCGCGGATAAGGGAACGCTCTGCAGCCTCAGCCGGAATGCCGGATCGAAGGCGAGGAACCGGGGGTATTGCGCCCGCAGCGTCTCTTCCTGCTCGGAGAAATGGTACAGGCGGCGGTACGCCATCCCGCCCTTGTGCCGGTCTCCCGAAACCGGGTCCGGGACATAGCGCACTACGGCGATCCGCCGGCCGGGCGGATGCTCCAGCCCCTTCACGGCAAAGAAGAGCCCTTCCGTCGTTTCGATGTAGAAACTCTCGATGGCCCCGGCAAATGCCCTGTCCGCTCCGGCGGATTTCTTTCCTCTGTTCACCCGTCTGCCTGTTCCCCGAAAAGAACGCCGCCCGGCGCCCGGGGGCCGGATTCGGAGCGCGCCGCGCTATGAAGATGGATTGAGCCGCACGGGGTCAAGGAGAATCAGCTCCTTGTAGACGCGTTCCACCCGGCCGCGTGTCTGCTCCAGGGTTCCGGAGGCGTCGATCGTGTAATGCGCCAGCTTCACCTTTTCTTCCGCGGGCATCTGCGAGGCGATTCGCGCCCTGGCTTCTTCCTCGCTCAATCCGTCGCGGCGCATGAGGCGCGAAAGCTGGAGCGACGGATCGCAGGTAACGACCACGAGGCGATGGTACATCCGGTAGGCTCCGGTCTCGACCATCAGGGCGGCGTCCACGACGACGATGCCCCGACGCGCCGACTGCCCGAATTCGGAAATCCGGCGGGCAATTTCCCGGCCGACCTCCGGGTGAAGGATGGCGTTGAGCTCCAGCAGCCGGGCCCTGTCCGAAAATACGATCCGGCCCAGAGCCTTGCGGTCGATCTCTCCGTTCGGGCGGAGGATCCCGTCGCCGAAAGCCTCTCGCACCGCGAGCCAGGTCGTGGTTCCGGGGAGGAGCATCGCGTGCCCCACCCGGTCGGCATCGATGATGTGGGCTCCGAACTCCGCGAAAAATGCGGCCGCGGTGCTCTTGCCCGAAGCGATGTTTCCCGTAAGTCCGACATGCAGCATCGAGGAGGATCATATCACAGCGCGAGCGTTGACTCCCCCGCCATCTTGGGATACCTTGGGCGCTCGAGCCGCTTCGGCGAGGCACTCGCCCGGGGAGCGGCCGCGCTCGATCTTCGCTGGAGTCCATGCATGCGTGTTCTGATAACGGGCGGCGCCGGGTTCATCGCCTACCACCTCGCGTCGGAGCTGATCGGCCGAAGGGCGGAAGTGGTTCTTCTGGACAACTTCAACGACTTCTACGACCCGGAGATCAAGCGCCGGAACGTGCGGGACCTGCAGGCGCTGGGACCGGCCCCGCTTTACGAAACGGATATCCTGGACCGAGCGGCCCTCCGCCGCGTTTTCGGCCAGGTTCGGCCCGACACGGTCGTGCATCTGGCCGCGTGGGCGGGAGTGCGCCCCTCGCTGGAAAAGCCGGGGCTCTACGCCTCGGTCAACGTGACCGGGACGGTGAATGTGCTGGAAATGGCCCGGGAGTGCGCCACGCGCTGCTTCATCTTCGGGTCCTCTTCTTCCGTTTACGGCGGCAACGCCAAGGTTCCCTTCTCCGAAGACGACCCCGTGGACCGCCCCGTGTCGCCCTACGCGGCGACCAAAAAGGCCGGGGAGCTCCTGTGCCACACCTTTTCCCACAATTACGCGATGCACATCACCTGCCTCCGCTTCTTCACCGTCTACGGCCCCAGGCAGCGCCCGGAAATGGCGATCCACAAATTCGCGAGGCTCATGGCGGAAGGAAAGGAGATCCCGGTTTTCGGGACGGGGGATTCCCGGCGGGACTACACCTATGTGTCGGACATCGTTTCCGGGGTGCTGGCCGCGATCGAGGCGAATCCGCGCTTCGAAATCTTCAATTTGGGCGAATCGCAGACGACGACGCTGAAGAACCTCGTCCGGCTTCTGGAAGGAGCCCTCGGCGTGAAGGCCCGCATGCGCTTTCTGCCGGATCAGGCCGGCGACATGGAGATCACCTACGCCGACATCGGCCGGGCGCGCCGGTTGCTGGGCTATGCGCCCCGAACGCCGATCGGGGAAGGGATCCGGCTGTTCGCGGATTGGTTCAAAAACGCGCGGTAGCCCAAGAGTGTTGATTCCGGATTCCGGATTACGGAATATCCGCTACCACCAGCGTGTTGGACATTTCGTTGATGACGTACACGGTCCGGTTGTCCGGGCCGATCTTGATGTCGGTCGGCCCCCGATCCACGCTGAAAGTCTCGGCGACGAGGTTGCGGAGGTCCGAGGCCAGGATCGACACGGTCCGCGAGCCGGTGTTGACGACGAAGATGCGTTTGCCGTCCGGGCTCACCGCCACCCCGAAAGGAAGCTTGCCCACGGGAACCGTGATCTGCACGCGCATCAGTTCGGCATCGATCACGGAGAGGTCGTTGCTTCGGCTGTTGGCGACGAAGACCCGCTTCCCGTCCGGGGTGATGGCGATGCCGTCGGGGGCTTCGCCGACCGGGATTTGCGCCACGACGCTCCCCTTGTCCGGGTCCACGACCCAGACCTCGTTGCTTCCGCCCATGACGACGTAGACCATTTCGTTCACCGGCGAGACCGCCAGAGCGAAGGGCGAAATCCCCAATTTGACCGTCGTGACGACGCTGCGTTCACGGATATCCACCACGTGCAGCAACCCCTCCCGGCTGCGCCCGTAATTCGAGACGTAGGCGCGATAGCCGCGGGGGCCTACGGCAACGGAATTGGGCTGCCCCCCGACCTTTACGTCGGCGACGACTCGGAAACTCTCCAGGTCCACGATCGCCACCGTCCCCGAATTCTTGCAGGCGACCAGGGCCGTAGTCCCGCCTTCCGCGACCGCCAGACCCAGGGGCGCGTCGCCCACATAGACGCTCTGCGTCACCGTCTTCCTGCCGAGATTGATGCCCAATAGTTCATCGGTACCGTAGGAGGTCGCATAGACTTTCGTCCCGTCCGGGTTCAAGGCGATGAAGTTCGGTGAAACCCCGACCTTGCGGATCCGGTAAGTCTGGATCGGGCTGCTGAAGGCCGGCAGCAGCCAGAGCAGGGTCAACGCGATACAGAGGACGCCCTGCAATCTTCTCATGACGGCTCCTTCCCTATTTGGTGGCGGCGATCAGGCTGAAGACTCCCGCGTTGCGCGACTCGGGCACGTTCAGCCCCTGGAGGATGACCTGCCGGAAACCCGCGCGGAACAGCAACTGGATGATCTCCTCCTGGTCATAATACACCGCGCTGGCCTCGACGGGGTTCTTTTGGGCATACCGGAGGTGCAGTTTCCGGTACCACCACGCAATCGACTTCCGCGCGGATTCGGGGATCAGCAGTTCGGCGAGGATCAGGTGCCCTTCCGGGGCGAGCAGGCGCAGGACCTCCGCGAGATAGTCCCCGCCGGGGTGCCGGTGCAGGTCGAAAAACGACACCGCCACTTCGCCGAAGCCGTCCGAAAGCGGGAACGGGCTCTCCCGCAGCTGCCGGAAATCGATGCACTGCTGCAGGTTCAGGTGCGCCGCCCGCTGCTTGGCGCGCTCGAGCAGGGTGATGTTGGTGTCGAAGGAGTAAACGTGCCCCGCGAACGCCTTGCGCGCGGCCAGACGCAGCGCGAAAGTCGCCGTATCGGTCAGGAGGTCGATCACCCGGACGCGTCCCGTCTGGACCACGAAGTCCACTACCTGGTCGACGGCCAGGTAGTAATCCAGACCCGTGCGCCACCGGAAAAAGTGCGCCACGCCTTCTTCATACGTGTCGATCGTGGCCGGCAGGCTCGCCACGAACGGCCGCCGATTGGGCGGGGAAAAATCGAACTTCTTCTGGGCCTGGCCCGGAGGGTTTTCGGTCTTCACTCAAACGCCCCCTGGAGATTCGAAATTCGAGTTCCGGAATTCGGATTGGAAGGGGAAACACCGCTTCGTTTCGAACGCCCCATTCCGCATCTCCGTCACTTTTCCCGTCGCAGCAGCGTGTAGTTTTCCGTCTGGACGACCGGGACGTATCGGGCCGACCAGTTTGTCTCTTTCCGGACCTGGGTCCAGACCGCGTCTCCCCGCCGCATGCACATCCACCCGACCATGCGTTCCGGCTGCCGGATCGCTTCGTGCCAGGGCCTCGTGTCGCCCTCGTTGTAGACGAACTCCCGCACGGCAAGGCCCGTGTCATATACCATCGGCGCCTCGGCCCCCATGTCGATCAGGATCTTCGTCCCGTCGTAGTGCCGCCGCACGTACTCCAGCACCTGTGCCCGCTCGGGCTCGATGAACGCATGCTCCATCGTTTCGGCCAGCATCGGCCGGGTCTCCCGGGCCAGGAGGGGAAGATGCATCCCCAGGATGCACAGCAGCATCAGCGGCGCGCTGTACCACTCCTTGACGCGGGCCACGCAGAATAGTACCAAGCCGGCGGCGGGCAACACAAGCGCACCGGGTCCCGGCAGGACGGCCAAGCCGGAACCCGCGCCGCCCGCGAACCAGAAGAACCAAGGCAATCCCAGGATGACACCCAGCATCGACGCCAGTGCCCATCGTTTCCCCGGTTCCGACGTGGTCGCCAGGCTGCCGAAAATGGCGACCGCCGGCAGCAGCAGCAGCGAGTAGCGCACCCGGTAGACCAGTCCCCAGTACAGGGCCGCAATATTGATCGCGGAGGGCAGCCATAACAGCAGCAGCGGCACGCGCTTCCCGAAGGCGTCGCGCCGGAGCGCCACGAACAGCACTCCCGCCGCGGCGGCCAGCAGGGGCAGCAGGGTCGCCACCTGCGAGAGTTCCGCCAGGTGATACAGGGACGAGAGGAACGGACGCTGGTGGGTCAGATACGGATCGGGGTGGCCCTGCGCCACGCGATGAAAAAAACTGCCCCCCAGGCGCAGAAAAATGTAGCCGAAGTGCGCGAGGGCCGGCACACCCGCCACGGCCAGGAACAGGGCCCCGCCCCGCAGGATCCGCGGCCGCTGCTCCCGCCTCGACCCGAAATCGGCCGCCAGCAGGAACACCACGCCGCCCAGGAACACCCAGCCTTCGTAGCGGCACATCGCGCCCAGGGCCGTCCAGACGGCTGCTCCCCACGGAAGGCCGGTGCATCCGTCTTCGCGCCAGACCATCAGGCTGTGGGTCGCCAGCAGGAGGAGCGCCATGTACACCGGTTCGGTCAGGGGGCAGCTCTGAAGGTAGAGCAGGTTCGGGTTCGCCAGCAGCACGACGGCCGCAAAAACACCGGCCGTTATGGACCCGGTCACCCGGAAGGAAATTTTATAGGCCAGTACGCCCGACAGCGCAAACGCCAGGACGGAGATCAGGCTCGGGAGGAATCCCGACCGGTACTGCGCGTCGAAGATCACGAAGGGCAGGTAGACCAGGTGGATCAGCGGGAGCCAGTGCGCGCCGAGTTCGCTGTATCCGGGAGTCAGCGAATCCACCATGCGCCGGGCGACGAGCAGGTGCGCCTTGGCGTCGTAGTGGGCCGTCGTCATCCCGTTGGCGTAGTAATAGAGAAAGCCCGCGACGCCGGCGAGCACCCCCCCCGCGAAGACCAGGCACGCGACCTCCCGGCTCTGCGACAGCTTTATGGCCTTGAAGGAAGGCATCAGGGATAGATCCTGTAAAGCGTGCGCGGAAACGCGATCGTCTCCCGCAGGTGGCTCAGTTTGCAGATCCACGCGACCATTCGCTCGATCCCCATCCCGAAACCGGCATGGGGCACCGCGCCGTACCGGCGCAGGTCCAGGTACCACTGGAACGGCTCCACCGAAAGGCCGTGCTCCTCGAGGCGCCGCAGCAGCAGGCCGGCGTCGTGGATCCGCTGGCCGCCCCCGATGATTTCGCCGTACCCCTCGGGCGCCAGGACGTCCACGCACAGGGCGACTTCGGGCCGCTCCGGGTCCGGCTGCATGTAGAAGGCTTTGACGTCGGTGGGGTAGCGGTGCACCATCACGGGGGACGCGTACTGCTCGGAGAGGATCGTCTCGTCCCCGCCGCCGAAGTCTCCGCCCCACCGGATCTCGGAACCCGCCGCCTGCATCCTCTTCACCGCCTCGTCATAGCTCAGCCGCGGGAACGGCGGCGCGATCTTCTCGAGAAGGGAGGTGTCGCGCTCCAGGATTTCCAGCTGCGCCTTCCGGCGCTTCAGCACGCGCTCCAGGATGAAGGAGATGAGCCCTTCGGCCAGCCGCATCGTGTCTTCCAGCGTCGCGTAGGCGACCTCCGGCTCGACCATCCAGAACTCCATGAGGTGCCTGCGCGTCTTCGACTTCTCCGCCCGGAACGTGGGGCCGAAACAGTATACCTTTCCGAAAGCCGCCGCCGTCGCCTCGTTGTACAGCTGGCCGCTCTGCGTCAGGTAGGCAGTTTGATCGAAATATTCCGTTTCGAACAGCGTCGTCGTCCCCTCGCAGGCGTTCGGGGTGAAAATGGGCGTGTCGACCAGCGTGAAATCCCGGTCGTCGAAATAATCGCGGCACGCCTTGATGATTTCGTGACGGATCTTCAGGATCGCGTGCTGGCGCGAACTCCGGAGCCAGAGGTGCCGGTTCTCCATCAGAAACGCCGTCCCGTGCTCCTTCGGCGTGATCGGGTAATTTTCCGCCAGCTGGAAGACCGTGAATCCGGCGATGTCGATCTCGTAGCCTCCCGGGCTCCGGGAATCCTTGCGCACCTTCCCGCGGACCTCGAGGCTCGATTCCTGCGTGACCCCGTCGAGTTCGGCGAACTGCTCCGGCGGGAAATTCCCCTTGAACGCCACGCACTGGATGACGCCTGTCCCGTCGCGGAGCAGGAGGAACTGCAGCTTCCCGCTGCTGCGCTTGTTGTACAACCAGCCGCGGAGCGTCACCTCGCTCCCCTCGTGCGCGCCCACATCCGCCACATACGCAACCGTCATGCCTCACCCCTCATCCCAAATTCCAAATTCCAGATTCCAGATTCCAGACTTTGAATCCAAGAAACCTATCTGGAATCTGGAATCCGGAATCTGGAATCCTCATACACCATGAATGACGGACTCACGCCGGCCCGCCGGCAGTGATCCAGATATAAATCGTAATAGCTATGCCGCAGGAAGCGCGGCTCCCCAATCTCCATTTTGCGCGCCAGCGCCCGGATGCAGTCCTCCGTGCCTTCGAACTCGACGAAGGTCCCGATCGGCGTCTCGTCCAGGGCCACGTGCACCCCGTCCAGCGCGAATTCGCTGCGGTATTTCTGATACCGGAAACAGACCCGCATCCCCGTCCGTCCGAGGACTTCGAGCAGCACCCTCCCGTCGTCCACCCCCGTCTCGAGCTCCTCGCGCGATTTGAAGGGGCCGTGCGGCACCGCGGCGCCCTTGAAGGTCAGCGTCGAGCGCCCCGCGGCAAAACGGATGCGGAGGAGGCACCCGGCGGTTCCCAACCGGAGGTCCGGAAAGTCCAGCACATGGTTGTCCTCGAAATGCCTGGGGGCCGCTACCTCCGCATGCAGGAGCTCCAGGGCGCGGCGGACCGCGTCCGCGTCGTCCACCCGGACCTTGATCTCCGTCTCCATCCTCAAGGAAGCCTCACTAAAAGGCGCTCACACCTTATGCCTGCGCAGTACGACGCCGCATTCCCCGAGGAGCGCGATGGCTCGTTCGTTCAGCGGATAGTCCTGGTTGTAGACGACTTCGACGATGCCGCTGTTGATGATCATCTTCGTACACTGCAGGCACGGGGCGAAGGTCGTATAGAGCGTGGCGCCCTTCAGACTGGTCCCGTGATAGGCCGCCTGCGTGATGGCGTTTTCCTCGCCGTGGCAGCACAGGCACTCGTCCAGCGCCGTTCCGCTCGGGGCCATGCCGTTGCAGCGCGGGCAGCCGCCCTCGTTGCAGTTCCGGGCGCCCCGCGGCGTCCCGTTGTATCCGGTGGATATCACGCGCATGTCTTTCACGATGATGGCGGCGACCTTCCGCTTCATGCAGTTGCTGCGCGTCGCCACGACCCGGGCGATGCTCATGAAGTATTCGTCCCAGGACGGGCGCGGGAAACGGCTCATGAGCGGCGGCAGCAGCGTGTCGAGCCGGCGGTGCAGTTCCTCCAGCGTCCCGTCGTTGTTGACCACGAGGTCCGCCTTCTGCTGCGTCGCAAGCAGCTTCTGGCTCGCGGGGTTGTCGGAATCCAGTTCGCGGGACTCTTCCGCGGCGAACTGCCGTAGCGTCCGCGCCGCGTTTTCCCTGCCCCGGCTCCGGGTGCGCTCGAAGCGCGTCGCCTGATCCGCCTCCATGGCGATCAGGGTGAAATCGCCCCGGCGCCGCAGCACGTCCACTTCGTGCGGGTTGCGGATGGAGTCGATCACATAGTTCTGCCCCGTCTCCAGCCCGGCCAGGACTCTTTCGGCCAGCACGCCGGGACCGGACTCGGCCCGCATTTCGTTCCCGATGTCGATGAGCGCCTCGCGCGTGATTTCCAGGCCTCTCCGAAGAGCCTCCGCCCGAATCGCGTCGGAGAGGGAATGGTATTCGAATCCCCGGCTCTTGAGGTAGTCGCAGACGACGGTCTTTCCGGATCCGTTTTTTCCTGTCAGTCCGATGATCATAGGGGAAGCATGTTAGCACATTCGACCGGCATTGTTCATGGGCTTCTGTGGCGGGACCATTGGCGTGGGATTCCGGATTCCGGATTCCAGATTTCAGATTCCGGATTGCGGAATGCGGAATTCGGGCAGGCCCGGCTAATCGTAGAGAAGGTAGGGAGCCCGCCGCATCAGGAAGCTGGCGACGTCCTGCCGCCAGCTCTGCCGGATACGATCCGGGGTGGCTCCCTTCAGGATCATGTCCGGGATTTCCCTGCAGCCGCACAGGATTTCGATGGGCAGCTTTTCGGTCTCGTATTCGTAAGGCGGAGTGCGCCACTCGAAAGACCCGGGACGGAGGGCGCGGGCCGCGGCGATCACGGAAATTCCCGTGCAGTAGGGCTCGAAAACCTCGCGGTCGGTGACATGGATCTGCACGCCGCCGCACATCGCGCCGGCCCACTTCTGAAATGTCGGCTGAAAGTGCGCCGGACGGAACCGGACACCCGGCAAGTCGAGCGCGTTCAACCGGGCCGCACAGGCCCGCGCGTTGAGAAACGGGGCTCCGATCAGCTCGAAAGGCCGCGTCGTGCCGCGTCCCTCCGAGAGGCACGTCCCTTCAACGAGCACGGATCCCGGATAGACGGTTGCCGCGTCCAGGGTGGGGAGGTTCGGAGAAGGCAGGACCCAGGGCAGGCCGGTTTGGTCGAACCACCATCGCCGGCGCCATCCCCGCATCGGCACGACTTCCAGGTCGCACCCGATGCCGAATTCCTTATTGAAGAACAGGGCGAGTTCCCCCGTCGTCATGCCGTGGCGCATCGGGATCGGGTAGAGGCCGACAAACGACCGGAATTCCGGGTCGAGCAGATTTCCCTCCACCTGGCGGCCGTTCACGGGATTCGGCCTGTCCAGCACGATCATCCTCTTGCCCAGGCGGGCGCACGCCTCCATGCAGTATGCCATGGTGGATATGAAGGTATAGATCCGCGTGCCCGCGTCCTGCAGGTCGAAAAGCAGCACATCGATGGTGTCCAGCGACTCTTCCGTGGGCCGCCGGGTTTCCCCGTACAGGCTGTATACGGGCAGGAGCGTGTCCGGGTCGCGGTAGAATTCGGATTCCACCATGTTATCCTGCTTTTCGCCGCGTGCGCCGTGCTGCGGGCCCCAGAGCCCGGCGAGATGGAACGTGCCTTCGTCCAGCAGCGCATCGGCCGTGTGCCGGAGATCGGGCAGCACCGAGGCGGGGTGGACCACGGCCCCGACGCGCGCGCCCGCGATGGAAACTCGCCGCTCATCCAACAGGACCTCTATCCCCGGCCGTACACGCATGCAGTCCCTCCCCGCTCGCCGTTGTTGCGCCGCCCGCCGCGGCTATGGGTACTATACCCGATAATCCGCCCCGGGACCCCCGTCCGCGTCATTTTTCGGATGCGAAACGGCCCGGGAAATTGCTATATTCGACGCCGAACATATCGCGCATCGCACCCGGCGGGCCCAGATGGAACATACGCTGGTTTTAAATGCAACCTACGAACCGATCAACGTCGTGTCCTGGAAGCGCGCGCTCAACCTCCTGTGCCAGGGCAAGGTCGAGGTCCTTGCCGAATACGACCGCGAAGTCCGCGGCATCCAATTCACGATAAAGATGCCGAGCGTGCTCCGGCTGCTGAAATATGTAAACATCCGCAGGCATCACCGGCACGTGAAATTCTGCAGGGCAAACATTTACGCGCGGGATCACAACACCTGCCAGTATTGCGGCCGAAAGTGCACCACGGAGGATTTGACTTTCGATCACGTCGTGCCCGCCGTGAAAGGAGGCTCCCGAACCTGGGACAACATCGTCAGCTGCTGCTTCGGGTGCAATCACCGCAAGGGCGGGCGAACCCCCGAGGAGGCCGGCATGAGGCTGATCCGCAAGCCCCGGGAACCCGACTGGGTCCCCACCATGCTCCACATTACCATCGGCTTCAGAACAGCCCCGCAGGCCTGGCGGGACTATCTCTATTGGAACATCGAGCTTGAGCGCGAAGAATAGGTCCGGCGCGCCCCGTAGCCTCCTCCGCACCGCCGAAATCCGCCGAATTCAAAAAAAATCAAATTTCCGCGAGATAATTCAGCCTCTCGTGAAACTACAGAGCGGCGGGGGCAACGACGGCCATAACGCTGCGGCCGCGTCCCCCGGACCTCCACCTGCCGGATTCGCCGGCGCGACATCCCCGCGTTCGGGAGGGTTCGAGGGCGGGCGAAGCGGGAGCTATTATGGAACAGCCGCAGGGATCCCTGATCCGGGCCGCGATCGAGCTCACACTCCTGCCGGGCGTGGGAACCCTGGCGCAGAACCGGATCTGGAAGGCGATTCCCGACCTCGCCGGAATCTTCTCGATGGAAGACCGCGCGCTTGCCGCATTCGGTTTTCCGGGCGAAGCCCGGCCTCTCGTGCGCTCCCGGGCGTACCGGGCCACCGCCGACGAAATCTATGAATGGGGCGTGCGCGAAGGGTGCCGGTTCCTGATGCGCGGCGCATCCGGGTATCCCTCCCTGCTGGAAGAAATAGCGGATCCGCCGCTGGTCCTCTATGCCCGCGGCAGTCTCGGTGCCCTCGACCGGCCCCGTATCGCCGTCGTCGGAACGCGGCGGCCGACCATCTACGGCCTGCAGATGGCCCAGGGCATCGCCTCGGACCTGGGCAGCCGCGGCATCTGCGTGGTAAGCGGACTGGCGCGGGGCATCGATGCGGCCGCGCACCGCGGCTGTCTGGAGAGCGGGCAGGCGACCGTCGCAGTCCTGGGCTGCGGCGTCGACGTCGTCTATCCGCGGGAACACAGAAGGCTGACCCAGAGCATCGTGGAAAACGGGCTTCTGCTCACCGAGTTCCCTCCCGGCGCGTCGCCGGCGCCGCAGAATTTCCCGATCAGGAACCGCATCATCAGCGGGCTTTCCCTGGGCACTCTCATTATAGAAGCCGCCGAATACAGCGGGTCGCTCATCACGGCCCGACTGGCCATGGAGCAGAACCGGGAGGTTTTCGCCCTCCCCGGGAACCTGACGTCGCCGCAGAGTTTCGGGCCGAACTTCCTGATCAAACAGGGTGCAAAACTCGTCCAGTCGTGGCGGGACGTCGTCGAAGAACTGCCGCCGGACGTGCGCCGGGAAGTGCTGGGCCGGGAGTACGCCTCGGCGCCCCCGAATCCCCAGATGGAGATGCTCTCGGAGGAAGAAACCAGGCTTCTGGGCCTGCTTCAAGTGGACCAGGCAACCCATTTTGACAGGCTCTGCCGCGAAACCGGCGCGGGCGTCCCGCAGTTGTGCGGCCTGCTGCTCGGGCTCGAGATGCACGGCCGCGTCCGCCAGCTTCCCGGGAATCTGTACATAAAATTAAGAAAATAAAGCGGATAGAGATGACGAGAAAAATAAGGATGCTTTTTTTGGTTTGAATTTCCGTTAAGCATGGTGTAGCTTGCGCGCGTCTATGGCTAAGTCACTCGTTGTCGTTGAATCGCCTGCCAAGGCAAAGACCATCGGTAAATACCTCGGCAGGAATTTTGTCGTCAAGGCGTCGGTCGGCCACATCAAGGATTTGCCGAAAAGCAAACTCGGGGTGGACGTAGACGACGACTTCACGCCCCACTACGGCATCATCCCGGCGAAAAGCAAGGTGGTGAAGGAACTCAAGGCGGCGGCAAAAAATACCCAGGACATCTACCTCGCGGCGGACCCTGACCGGGAAGGCGAGGCGATCTGCCAGCACCTGTTCGAGGAACTGGACGGCAAGTCCAGAAACATCTACCGGGTCCTCTTTCACGAGATAACGAAAAACGCCATACAGGAAGCATTCAGGAAACCGGGGAGGATCAACCGGCACAAGGTGGACGCCCAGCTCACGCGCCGCATCCTGGACCGGCTTGTCGGATATAAGATCAGCCCCCTGCTCTGGGAAAAGGTGCGGCGGGGCCTCTCCGCGGGAAGGGTCCAGACCGTCGCGCTCCGCATGATCGTCGAGCGCGAGCAGGAAATCCGCGACTTCAAATCGGAGGAGTACTGGACGCTGGAAGCGCGGCTGGCGGGCGAAGCGCCGCCGGAATTCAAGGCGAAGGCCCGGCTGGTCGACGGGGCGAAATGGAACGTCACGGACGCCGAAACGGCCCGCGGCATCACCGCGGAACTCGAGCACCAGCCGTTCGTCGTGCGCGGCATCCGGCGGCGTGAGAAGAAGAAATACCCCGTGCCGCCCTTCATCACCAGCAAGCTGCAGCAGGAAGCCGCCCGCAAACTGAATTTCTCGGTCAAGCGGACCATGGTCGTGGCGCAGAGGCTGTACGAGGGCATCGAACTGGGCTCGGAAGGATCGGTCGGCCTGATAACGTACATGCGCACCGACTCCAGCCGCGTGGCCGAAAGCGCACTCCAGGAGGTGCGGGCCCTGATCGGGCGGGATTTCGGGGAGGCGTACCTGCCCCACCACCCGATCTATTACAAATCCAAGAAAACGGCGCAAGAGGCGCACGAGGCCATACGGCCCACTTCGGTGGAACGCACGCCTGAAAGCCTGCGGAGCGAGCTGGAACCCGACCTCTGGAAGCTGTATGCCCTGATCTGGAACCGCTTCGTCGCCTCGCAGATGAATCCCGCCCTGTTCGACCACACCGACGTCGACATC
>CAZTHE010000076.1:0-13567 GCA_964613495.1 uncultured Acidobacteriota bacterium
GGAAGGCTCCTTCGGTGAAGGGGATCAGGTGGTCTGCGAAATTATTGCCCGGGTAGACGGCGTATTTGCCGTAGGAGAAGTGGGCGTCCCGCCCGCCCTCTCCGGGACCGCCGCCGGGCCAGTGCTTGGACATCGCGTTCACGCTCGTGTAGCCCCATCCGCCGGAGATCTCCTCGCCGCCCGTTGATGTCTGGAATCCGTCCACGTACGCCCGGGCCATGGCCGCGGAGAGCAGCGGGCTTTCCCCGAAGGTGCCGCTGACGCGGCTCCAGCGCGGTTCGGTCGCGAGGTCGATCTGGGGCGAAAGGGCCGTGGTGACGCCGAGCGCGCGGTATTCCCGGGCGGCGATCCGGCCGAAACGTTCCACAAGTCCGGGGTCGAAGGTCGCGGCCATGCCCAGCGATCCGGGCCACATGGAGATCTGCCCGCCGGAACCGGCGTTGTATTCCGCGTCGGCGACCGTGCGGTGGCGCGGATCGGAACTGTTGTTGGCCGGGATGCCGAGTCCGAGGCTTTCGCACAAGGCCTGCACGTTGTTGTTCCACCGCGCGGCCGTTTCCGGGCTCTCGACCGCCGTGATCAGGACGTGCCGCAGGTTGTCCCCGGTGAGAAACTTCTTTTGCCCGTCGGTGAGGTCCCACGTTTTCGCGCCGCTTTCGGCGAACGGCTTGCCGCCGTAGGTGGAGGCGAACCTGCCGCCGGCGGCGGGGATGGCCTGGTGCGCGCTGTACAGCATCAGCCCGGCGATCTGCCCGATGCTCATCTTCGACGCGAGGTCCTTCGCTCTTTCGTCCGGCGCCAGCCGCCAGTCTTCGTAAGAGTCGAGCGATCCGTTCCTGTTCAGGTCCTTGAACGCGAATCCGTCGGCGGAAATGAGTTTCACGCCTGACGATGGTGCGTATCGCAGACTCTGGCCGCCTTTGTTGGAGACGGTGGTAATGGGACCGGCGGCGGTTTCACTCCATTTTCTGCATCCGGAAAAGAACAGGCAGGCGGCGACGGCCAGTGCCGCGTGCATCCACAAAACTCCGCGTTTCATAAAACCTCCCGTTCGGCGACAGGCGCCATCCCTCGCAGATTTCCGCCTGGCGAAACTATGGTGACAGGCGCCATAACCTCGAAATTTCCGCCTGGTGACATTGTGGTGACTGACATCGTAATTCCGCCTGGGCGGAAAGCAGGGGCTTCGCGAATTCCGGCTTCTAAACCGGCTTCCTGACCTCGGTTTTTGCGAGGTCCTCCAGGAATGTCGCAATGGCCGAGTGATCCAGATCGCCGCGTCCCGAATTCATCAGCGCTACCAGTACCTGCTGCGCCAGGCTCGTGAACGGCAGCGACACCTTCATCGATTCGGCCGCCAGAAGCGCGTTGCGGAGGTCTTTCTGATGGAGGCGAATGCGGAATCCCGGTTTGAAGTTGCGCGCGATCACCATGGGAGCTTTCGCATTCAGTACGGCGCTTCCCGCCAGTCCGCCCTTGACGGCGTTGACTACGACTTCCGGATCGAGCCCCGCCCTGGTCGCGAGGACCAGGGCTTCTCCCATGGCGGCGATGTTGACCGCAACCATCATCTGATTCGCCAGCTTGGTGACATTCCCTGCGCCGACGGGTCCCGTCAGGGTCGCCGACGAGCCCATGGCCTGAAACAGCGGCAAAAGTCTGTCGAAGACGTCCTGCCGGCCGCCGGCCATAATGGCCAGTGAGCCGTCGGTGGCCTTGGGCTCCCCGCCGCTTACGGGCGCATCGAGAAATTCCACGCCCTTTGCGGCACATGCCGCCCCCACCTTCTGCGCCACGATGGGGCTGATGGAACTCATGTCTACGATGATGGACCCGGGTTTTGCGCCTTCCAGAGCGCCTTCCGGCCCGAGCACCGCCGCTTCGACTTCCGGTCCGTCGGGGACCATCGTAATGATCACTTCCGAGCGCGAAGCGGCATCCCTGGCCGACTTGGCCGCAAACGCTCCGGCCGCCGCCATCTCTTCGACCGGTTGCGGCAGGATATCGTAGACCGTCAGCTGATGGCCCGCCCGGATCAGGTTGCGGCTCATGGGCTTGCCCATGATTCCCAGACCGATAAATCCGACTCTCATTTTTCACTCCCCGTTAATTTCGGTGACGGGCACCATAACCTCGAAATTTCCGCCTGGTGAAAAAACGGTGTCAGTCACCACAATTCCGCCTGGTGGTAATTTCGAGGTTATGGTGCCTGTCACCATAATTTCAGCCCAATATAGCCGATCCGCAATACGCCGGTAAATAAATTCGATGACAGCCACTCGATTTCCACGTACACTCCAGGTCTGTAAACCCGTATTCCTGCACGCATGTGCCCGACGATCATGCTGCGGTCGCCGGCATCCGACCGGATTCCGGCAACCCGGGCATCGATCGAAAAACCTTGTGGAACGTCGTGCGGACAACCCGTTTACCGCTTCAGACAGCGGGAGGTTCCTATGAAACCCAAACACGTTTTTCTGTTCGCGTTACTGATCCTTTTTGTGTTTCCCGCTTCCGGGCAGCAGCAGCCCTACTATTTTATGATGCTCACGGATACGCAGATGGGGATGTACGAAAACAACCGGAACTTCGCGCGGGAAACGGCGAATTATGAATTTGCCGTGGCTGCGGTGAACCGTCTGAAGCCCGGCTTCGTCATCATTCTCGGCGACCTCGTCAACAGGGAAGGCGACGCCGACCAGATCCGGGAATTTCAGCGCATAGCTGCAAAGATCGATCCGGCCATCCCGATCCATTATGTCGCAGGCAATCACGACGTAGGTCATGAACCCACCGCGGAAACGATCGCCGCATATCGCAAAACCTTCGGCGCCGACTACTACTCCTTCCGCGCCGGCTCGATCTACGGCATCGTCCTGAATTCGACCCTGATCCACACGCCCAAAAAGGCGGAGAAGGAATACCAGGAGCAGCTGTCCTGGCTCAGGGCGGAACTGGAAAAGGCCAAAAGTTCCGGCGAGCGCCACATCGTCGTCTTCCAGCACCACCCTTATTTCCTCAGCGAAGGGCAGGAGCGGGACCAGTACATGAATATCCCTTCCGAGCGCCGGCAGCCGATTCTCGCGCTGCTGCATCAGTACGGGGTGCGCTATGTCTTTGCCGGACATATCCACCAGACCTCCACCGGGAAGGAAGGAGATCTCGAAATGACCTGCACCGGTCCGGTCGCCATGCCTTTCGGAACGGACGGCTCCGGCATCCGGCTGGCGGAAGTCACTCCCGAGGGGATCCGTCACCGATATTACGAGTTCGGCAGAATGCCCGACAGCCTGTCGCTCAAATGACGGGAAAAGGACCTGAAGGAGGAAGCAGTATGAACAGGAGACGATTGGTATCCGCGGCGCTCGCGGGATTGCTCTGCGCCGCCGCTGCGGGCGCGTTTGCCCAGCGGCCCGAAGAAACGGTCCCCAGGGTGCAGGCGCTGAGCGATTTCCACGAGGTGGTCTATCGGATCTGGCACGAGGCGTGGCCGAAGAAGGACGCGGCCCTGCTGCGGACACTCCTGCCGGACGTGGAGAAGGGAATCGCGTCGGTTGCGGCAGCGCCGCTGCCGGGCATCCTCCGCGACAAGAAGGGAGCGTGGGATGAGGGCGTCCGGAAACTCCAGGGCGCGGGAGCGGACTATGCGGCGGCGGCCGCGAAGGACGACGCCGCCCTGCTTGCGGCGGCCGAAGAGCTGCACGGCCGGTTCGAGGGGCTCATGGGCATCATCCGGCCCCCGCTCGAGGAAATCGACGCCTTCCACGCCGTCCTGTATATGCTGGTTCACCACTATCTGCCGAAGAGCGATTCGGCCAATATCCGGAAATCGGCGGCGGAATTGACGGAGAAAATGGCGACCCTGAACCGGGTCAGGCTGCCGGAGCGCCTGCTCGGCAGGGACCGCGATTTCCAGGGCGCGCGCGCAGTGCTGTCGCAGGCGGTTGCCGGCCTGGACGCCGCGGTCCGGTCCGGAAATGAAACGAAGATCGGGGAAGCCGTCGAGGCCGTGCATTCCGGGTATCAGGCGCTGGAAAAGGTTTTTAACTAGCTGTCTTATGAGTCTTTGAAGCTTCCCGTTCGGGCTTCTGGACCCTGTCTCGCAAAGGATTGGAGATTTATGAAAGTCCATATGCCTGTCGTTGCAGTCTGCGTGCTGCTGGCCGGTCTCGCGCTGTCCTGCGTCGCCCCGGCGCCCAGGAAGCTGTCTTCCTATGACCCGCAGGTCAGGGAACTGCTTTCCAGAATGACCGTGGACGAGAAAATCGGCCAGATGATCCAGCCGGAGGTGACTCCGATCCTGAAGAGCCCGGGCGACATGCAGAAATACTTCATCGGATCCGTGCTGAGCGGCGGCGACGGCGATCCCCGGGAAGGGAACAGCCTCCAGGCCTGGACGGACATGTACGACAGGGTGCAGTCGGAGGCCCTGAAAACGCGCCTGGCGATCCCGATCCTGTACGGCGCGGACGCCGTGCACGGCCACAACAACGTGCTGGGCGCCGTGGTGTTCCCGCACAACATCGCGC
Source organism: uncultured Acidobacteriota bacterium (assembly GCA_964613495.1). Classification (GTDB taxonomy): domain Bacteria; phylum Acidobacteriota; class UBA6911; order UBA6911; family UBA6911; genus UBA6911. Next base: position 4,530 of record CAZTHE010000076.1, read on the forward strand.
TGGGCTGCACGCGCGATCCCGCGCTGGTGGAGAAGGTCGGGCGCATCACCGCGAAGGAAGTCCGCGCCACGGGAATCCAGTGGACGTTCGCGCCCTGCGTGGCCGCGCCGCAGGACATCCGCTGGGGGCGGACGTACGAAGGCTTCTCCGAAGACCCGGAACTCGTGAAGATCCTCGGCGCCGCGGCGGTGCGAGGCATGCAGGGACCCGACCTGTCCGGCCCTCTCTCCATCCTGGCGTGCGCAAAGCATTACGTGGGGGACGGCGGCACGACGGCCACCACGGCGCCGCGCCCGGGGCCGGTCCCGGCGAGCGCTTCCGAGCGCCTGTGGCTCGATCAGGGCGACACCAGAGTGGATGAGGCCACGCTCCGCCGGATCCACCTCCCGGGATACGTCGCGGCGATCAAGGACAACGTCGGCAGCATCATGCCGTCCTACAGCACCTGGAACGGCGTCAAGTGCTCCGGGAGCCGGCGGCTGCTCACGGAAATTCTCAAAGAGGAGCTCGGTTTCGAAGGATTTCTGATTTCCGACTACAACGCGATCGCCCAGGTCAAGCCGGACGACTACAAGGGCGCGGTCGAGATCTCCATCAACGCCGGGATGGACATGGCGATGGAGCCGACGAACTACGCCAATTTCTTCGCCACGCTCAAGGAACTGGTGGCCGAAGGGCGAGTGCCGATGTCGCGCATCGACGACGCGGTGACGCGCATCCTGCGCGTGAAATTCGCCATGGGGCTGATGGAGAAAAGCCGGTCCCCGCTGGCCGACCGCAAACTCCATGCCTCCTTCGGTTCGGCCGAGCACCGCGCCGTGGCGCGCGAGGCGGTGCGCAAATCGCTCGTTCTCCTGAAGAACGAACGCAAGACGTTGCCGGTCTCCAAAAAGGCCGCGCGGATCCACCTCGCCGGCAAGAGCGCCGACAACATCGGCAACCAGTGCGGCGGGTGGACGATCCGCTGGCAGGGGCAGACGGGCAACGTCACCCCCGGCGGAACCACGATCCTCGAAGCGGTGAAGGCCGCGGTGTCCAAAAATACGAATGTGACGTTTTCCGCTGACGGCACCGGTGCGGAAGGCGCCTCGCTCGGGATCGTCGTCGTGGGAGAGAAGCCCTATGCGGAAGGCGTCGGCGACCGCGCCGACCTTTCCCTCGACAGGGAAGACCTCGCGGCGATCGCCAATGTCAAAAAGGCCGGGATCCCCGTCGTCGTGATCCTCGTCGCGGGCCGCCCGATGATCGTCAACGACGCGCTGCCGCAGGCGGACGCGTTTGTCGCGGCCTTCCTGCCCGGCACCGAGGGGCAGGGGGTCGCGGACGTGCTCTTCGGCGACGCCAGGCCGACGGGGAAGCTGTCGTTTTCGTGGCCGAAGTCGATGGATCAGCTGCCGCTGAACGCCAACGGCCCGAAAGACCGCTACGATCCGCTTTTCCCCCTGGGTTTCGGATTGACGTACTAGCAGGGCGGCCACGAATTAACACGAATTCCCTGAAATTCGTGTTAATTCGTGGCTAAATTCGATCCGAACCGGCAACCGCGCCGTCGATGTTGGCGATGGCCTCGTCGATCTCCCCGGGGCTCTTCATGCCCAGAACGACCGCGTCCACGAGGTCGTTCTGCAGCACCCACCTCAGGGACTTCCTGCGGTCCTCGATGTCCATGAACTGGCCCTGCCCGACCAGTTTCATGCCGATGACGCCGTGTCCGTTCTTCCTCATGATGCGCATCTGCTCGACGACGGCGGGTACGTGCGACGCGTCGCTGGTCTGGAAGACGGACGCCCGGGGCGTGTCGATGTTCACCCCCTGGGGATTGATGCGCACGAGGTTGACGTCCACCCACGGCAGCGCGGCCGCTTTCTTCAGGGCCGCGAGCGAGTGGCACGAAACGCCGTGCGCGCGGATGATTTTTTTCTGCTTCGCCTCCTCCAGGCCGTCCATCAGGGCCTTGCCGTGCTCCTCCCAGTCCGCGTCGGTCTGGCAGTGGATCAGCACCGTGTCGATGTAGTCCACGTCCAGCTCCTTGCGGAAGCGGTCCAACCGCTCCAGGGCGGGGGCTTCGCCCCCGAAGCCGCGGCCGCGGAGGAATCCCCCGAATCCGCCCGAGTGGATCATCTTGGTCTGAATGTACAGCTTCTCCCGCGGCAGGCCCCGGATGGCCTCGCGCACCCAGGGGTGCGTCTGGTAGGACTCCCCCGTGTCGATGTAGGTGATCCCCCTGTCAAAGGCATGGCGGATCAGGGCGTTGAATTTATCGTGGCCCAGGCCCCGCTGCACGCTGCCGCTGATGGTGCCGCAGCCGATGCCCAGCCGGCTCAGCCGGATGCCGGTCTTTCCCAGAAGGACCTGATCCGCGGCCCTTTTCGGGACGCCCGAAACGCCCCGGGTTTGGGATGCGGTCCACACCGCCCCGGCAGTCGCCGCCGCTTCCCGAAGGAACCGGCGCCGTGTCATGTGGTCGTGGCTCATGGTGAAGTCTCCGCGCCGATCATAGCACATTGGAACGTCGAAAATGAACAACCGGATAAGCACGCGTGGCCGAAGCCGGAGGGCTTGCGCCGGACTTGCCAGGGTCCCACTCCAGGGGATATAATTTAAACAATCGAGTAGATTTCCCGGATAGCCAGAGGCGGCCGATGCAATCTTCTGCGGAAGAAATATCTTCGCTTCTCCATGCCTGGTGCGACGGCGACCGGTCCGCCCTCGAGAAGCTCATGCCCCTCGTCTATGAGGAACTCCGCCGCCTGGCGCACCACTACCTGCTCATGGAGCGCCGCGGCCACGCCATGCAGACGACGGTCCTGGTCAACGAGGCCTTCCTGCGGCTCGTCAAGTCGCGGCAGATCGAGTGGAAGGACCGGAGGCACTTTTTCGCCATATCGGCCAGCCTGATGCGACGGATCCTGGTCGACATGGCGCGCGCCCGCGGGAGCCGGAAGCGGGGAGGCGGCGTGCCTCAGGTGGCGCTGGATCCGGATCTGCAGCTGGCCTCGAGGCGCGACCCGGACCTGGTCAGGCTCGACGACGCGTTGAACATACTGTCGCGCTTCGACCCCAGGAAAGCGAAGGTCGTGGAACTGCGGTTCTTCGGCGGGTTGAGCGAGCGGGAGACGGCGGAAGTGCTGGACGTGTCGGTGAACACGGTCAAGCGCGATTGGGGACTGGCCAAGGTGTGGCTGCACTGCGAACTGAAAGCGCAGGGATGACATGGATCCGGACCGCTGGCGTCGGGTGGAAGAGATTTATTTCGGGGCGCTGGAGCTGGAACAGGCGCGGCGGAACGACTATCTCGACGGCGCGTGCGGCGGCGACGCGGCCCTCCGGGACGAAGTCGGCCGGCTGCTCGACGATGAGGCGGAAGCGGAAAACTTCATCGAGTCCCCCGCCGTCGAGGTGGCGGCCCGGGCCCTGATCCGCGACACTCCGGATGCTTCCATCGGGACCGCCGGGAAGGCGCCGGAGGAAGAGGCCCCGACACCATCGACGGCCGATGCCCCCCTGTGCCACCGGTTTTTCGATTTTCGGGTGATGATCCGGCAGGGGGTGATGTACGCCGCGGCACGGGGCGCATTGCTGTCGCTGGTCCCGCTTGTCACTATCGTGCTTGCCGTCGACCTTCTGCTGCACCGCAGCGAGCCGTTGGGCGAGATCCTGAAGCAACGGGGATTGTTCTATGCTGCGCTCGCCGCCGCGGGACTGCTGCTGCACTGGAACCGGCGGAAGTGGCTGGCGGCGCTGGACCGGCGTTTCTTCCGGGAGCACTACAACGCGCAGCACTTATTGCGCGCGGTGATCGACGAGATCCGCGCCGCCCACAGCCTGGAAAAGGCCGCACCCCGCGTGGTCCTGCAGATCGAAAGCGCGCTGCACCCGGAGTCCGCCGCCATCCTGGTGCGCCGGCCGGCGGAATCGGAATTCGGACTTCTCGCGGGCGGCGGGGTTCTCGAATCGATTGCATCGGATCATCGGCTCATAACCCTGCTGCGGATGCTGGAGAAGCCGATGGGGATTTCCCGGAAACGGAGGGGGTGGCCCTGGAACCACCTGTCCCGGGATGAGAGCCTGTTTCTCCGGAAAGCGCGTGTGGAGTGGATTTTCCCGATCTGCCTGGCGGCCGGCCGCACCGAAGCCATTCTCGTCCTGGGCCCGAAACGATCCGGCTCACGCTACTCCGAGGAGGATCAGGAACTGCTGCAGGGGATCGCGAGCGGCCTGGCGCCGCTTCTCGAGCAGTCGCCCGCGATCCGCGCCGAAGGCGACGGGCTCAAGGAATGCCCGGAGTGCGGCCGGTGCTACGACGCCGCATCGGATCGCTGCGGCGAGGAAGGGGCTGCCCTGACGCCGCTCCCCTATTCCCGGCTGATGTTGCGCCGCTACCGTTTTGAAAGGCGGCTGGAGAAGGGGGGCATGGGGGTCGTCTACCAGGCGCTCGATCTGGACCTGGACCGGCCCGTTGCCATCAAGCTGGTCCACCCGTCGCTGGCGTCGTTCGGAGAGGCGGCGAAGAGGTTCAGGAGGGAGGCGAGGGCGGTGGCGGGATTCACGCACCCCAACGTCGTGACCATTTATGACTATGGCGTTTCGGACGATGGGCGTGCCTTCCTGGTGATGGAGCTTCTGAAGGGCACCACCCTCCGGCGGGAGCTCGTGACGCATCACCGCATGAGCCCCCCGCGGGCGGCGAACGTGCTTTCCGGTGTGTGCGCGGCGGTGGATGCGGCGCACGGGCGAAGGCTGCTGCACAGGGATCTCAAGCCGGAGAATATCTTCCTGACGCGAACGGGGGATGCGGAGGCGGCGAAGATATTCGACTTCGGCGTCGCGAAATCACTGGCGCAGGTGCCCGATGTAGGCCTCTCGGACCGCACCGAACCCGGCCGGCTCGTCGGCACGCTGAAGTACATGTCGCCGGAGGAGCTGCAGGGAGAGAGGCCGGCGGAGAGCTGGGACCTGTGGGCCGTGGCCGTCGTCGCCTATGAGATGCTGGCGGGGGGCCATCCTTTCGCAGGATCGACACTGACGGAAGTCCGCAACGCCATCCTCGACGGCAGGATGGCGCCGGTGCAAAAGCACATGGCCGAAGCCCCGCCTGCCTGGCAGCAGTTCTTCGACAGGGCCCTCGCCTTCTGCCCCGCCGCCCGCCCGCAGTCCGCCTTGCAGCTGCTGTCCGAGTTCAAACGGGCGATCGCCTGACGGAATTCCTGCTGCTTTTTCTTCATGAGAACGACCCGGTGCGCCCTCGAGGTGCCTCCGGGGAAGGGTCCCGCAACCGGCTCACGGAAGCAGAACCGTCAGTTTTTCCGCGGCGGCGGCATCGTTCAATTTTTGATCGAAAGAGGAAAAAGCCACGTCAGGGGATCCCTCGGACGCCACCAGCACAAGGCCGGCGGAGAGGGGAACGGCGTCAAAGCCCCGGAGGCCGTGTTTCGCGGCCAGGAGCCCCGCGGCGATCTCGTCGAAATCCACCACGGCAAAATGCGGCCATTCCCCGGCAAAGGTTTTTACGAGCCGATCATAATCCTTTTTTGCCAGGTCTCCGGCCCTGAGACGCCGATTCAGGGCGGAGATCATTTCGGGGTAGGCCACGCGGCAGCTGGCAAGGATTTCCGCATCTTCGGCCCATTTCCGGACAAGATGGGAATGGGCCTCCGTATATCTTACGCCTCCGAGCCGTAGGACACCTGCATGCGGCGGATGGCGCGGCAGGCGACCCACAGCACCAGGGCCGTGACGGCGACGAGGCCGAGGATGGCGCCGGGGCGCGAAGCGGGCGCGGCGGGCGCGAGCAGCAGCTGCAGGAGCGCCGGCGTGTCCTGTTCGAACGGCGCCGGGACGGGACACAGCGATTGCAGGTAATACAGCACGCTCAGTTTCTGCAGGATCTCGGGCAGGAAGCCGTTGATGGCTTCCCAGCCGAGCAGCAGGGCCGCCGGGATGATCGGGTTGCGCAGAAGCAGTCCCGCCGCCAGGAAGACGCTCCCGTAGCCCACGCATCCCAGCACCGCAGCCAAAACATACCAGAACGCGTGAACGGCCCCGCTGCCCTGCCAGTAGGCCTGGACTTCCACCGGGTCGTGCGTCCAGAGCAGCACCAGGAAACACAGCAGCGCGCCGCCGGCGAAGATCACCGTCGACGCGATCAGGCCGGCCCCGTATTTCCCCGCCAGGAGCACCTCGCGGCGCGCGGGCGCAAGGAACCAGAAGTGCAGCGTCTTGTCCAGCATCTCGCCCCGGAACAGGTTCATGAAAATTCCCAGGCACCCGAAAAATATCGCCAGCCGCAGGTAGAAGAACTGGAATACGCCGGCGAATATCCTGCGGTCTTCCTCGAAATTCAGGAGCGTGCGGATATGCACGGATGCGAGCTTCCCTTCGGCGAATTCCAGCCGGGCTTCGCGCCGCCCGTCGAAATACGACATCCTGCGCCGCGCCGTGATCTCGTCCACGAGCCGCGCGCCCGTCCCGTTCACGACCGTCACGAACGTCCTGCCGTCCGCGCTGGTCTGGATATTGAAGAGGCTGGTATTGAGTTCCCCGTCTTCGCCTCCCGCGCCGGCGTGCTTGACCACCACGCGCGTCACGGGGCTCACGCTTCCGAGATCGACCTGCAGGAAACGCTGCAGACCCTCGGAGCACCAGCGGTCGGATCGGCCTCCGTCGACGCTTCCGTTGAACGCCTTTTCGGGGCCTTCTTCGGCGCTGCACGGCGGGCTGCCGGTGGCCGGCCGGCGCAGGGCGAGGTTTTCCGCGCCGTCTCCGTAGACCTCCATCTCGTAGATCCGCGCCGTGCGGTCGTTCCTGTAGCCGGGCACGATGATGTTCAGCCGGACGAAGCGGGCCTCGCTCGCGGGCTCGATCCGGTGCTCCGTGACGCCGCTGTCGTCCGATTCCTCGCGGAGGCGCCGGGCGCTCTGCCATTCGCGGTCCGACGCCGGCTTCCCGAGGCGCTCGAGCACCGACTCGGCCGTCTCGTCCTTTCGGATGCTGTCGAGGAGCGCGGGCCGCGTGAGGCCGCCGGCCGAGAGGCTCGCGCGCCGGAATTTCGCCTGCAGGCTGTTGCCGAAGAAAATCAGGGAGGGGAACAGGGCCAGCCCGTAGACCCAGAAGGCGCGTTTGGAGAAAAACGCGCGCCGCAGCTCGATCTTCGCGATGGTCCACGCCTGCTTTGCCCTGGATCGGTTTTTCATGGTCCGATTCTATTTCCCTTCGCCGATCAGATATTCGTATAGCGCGTCCACATTCTCGTCCGCCGGGATGACGCTGTCGATCTTGTGCCCTTCGAGCGCGATGCGCCCGATGGAGTGCGAAAAGCGTTCCCGGTCGGTGGTCAGGACCAGGAGGCCCATGCGGTCCTCGTTCACCCGGATCTCCGTGACGTGGTCCTCGCCGAACAACCGCGCCGCCACGCGCGACGCGTCGCGGCAGCGGACGACGAACTGGCACGGGTGCTCGCGGATCTCCTCCCGGACGTCGCGGATCTTGCCTTCCGCGACGATCGTGCCGTTGGCGATGAGGATCACCTGGTCGCTGATCAGGTCCACTTCCTGCAATACGTGGCTCGAGAGGATGACGTGGCGCCCCAGCGCCGCCCAGGAGCGGAACAGGGTGATCGTCTCGGCGCGCACCAGCGGGTCGAGGCCGTTGAGCGGCTCGTCCAGCAGGAGGATCTCCGGGTCGTGCGCGATGGCCTGGGCCAATCGGACGCGCTGCCGCATTCCCTTGGAGTAGGACGCCATCCTGCGGTGGGCCGCCTCGGCCAGCCCCAGCTGCCGGAGCGCTTTCGACGCCCGGTCCTCCGCCTCGCTCCGGTCGTATCCGAAGAGGCTGAGGCCGGTCGTGATGAAGCTGAAGCCGGTCGCCCAGCGCGGCGCCGCGTCGTATTGCGTGGCGTATCCCGTGATGCGCATCAGCCGCTCCGGATCGCGGGGCGAAATGCCGCGCAGCAGGACCGATCCGTTGTCGGGGAAAATCAGGCCCGTCATCAGGTTCATCAGCGTGGTCTTGCCGGAGCCGTTCGGCCCGACCAGGCTGGTGATGCCCGGCGGGATATGCAGCGTGACCCGGTTGACGCCGAGCACCTCGCCGTAGAATTTCGAAACCTCGTCGAAGATCACCGCGGGCGTGGTCACGAAATCACCTCCACCGGGCGCAGCTTGCGCTCGAGGATGACCAGGAGCAAAAGCATCATGCAGAGCAGCGCCGCGGCGCAGGCGCCGGCGCCCGGTCCCGCGGGAGGCGTCGCGTCGAACATCGCGTACCACAACCGGCGTGTGGCCCAGGACGGGCTCAGGGCGCTGGCCCACGTGGAGCGGAACACGGCGTTGGCCATCGCGGTGGCGCCGCCGAGGACGAAGAAGAACCCGAGCACGAGGCCTCCGGCCACCACCCGGATCTTGACGGTGGCCGAACTCGCCAGCGCCACGAGGCTCACCAGCAGGATCCACACCGCGAATCCCGCGACGATGCCGGCGCCGAGGCGCCAGTTTTCGCTTAACCACGACCCGCCGGCCATGCCGGCCTGCATGCCGAACAGCAGCAGGCCCGGGACCCACGTGACCAGCGAGAGCAGGCCGCAGAGCGTGAGCAGGCGGGCAAGGACGTAATCGGCGCGGGACAGCGGCCGGCTGAAATACAGCGGCAGGGCGTTGTTCGCCAGGTCGGGTGCGATCAGCCCGGGGCCGGCGAGCGCCGCCAGCAATATGGCGAAGCTCGCCTGGACCTGCATGAAGACGATGAAGAACGTCCCCTTGACCTCGATAAAGCTCTGGAACTGCCGGGTCATTCCCTTCAGCAGGTCGGCGTGATTGCTGATGTAGATGAAGACGGCGCACAGGAGCGGCCAGACGAGGGCGACCACGAGCAGCAGCGCGATCAGGCGCTGCTCGAGCAGGCGCCGCCAGGCGAAGCGCGGCAGCACCAGGAACCGGGTCCACCGGCCCGTGACCGCTCCGCGGTATCGCTGGTACCCCTGTCTGTATACCGCCATGACGCTTCTCCGGTTTCCCCAGCCCGTTCTCAGATGACGGGCGGCA
>CAZTHE010000076.1:13667-18596 GCA_964613495.1 uncultured Acidobacteriota bacterium
CGGGCGGCACGCCGCCGTTCGCCGATTCTCCCGGCGTATGCGCGATGTGGCCCATCGCCTTCAAGAAGATCTCCTCCAGCGTGTCGCGCCGGTGCGTCAGTTTCCGCACCCGCAGGTCCTGCTCGGCCAGCAGGCCCCAGAGGGCGTCGACGTCCACTCCCGGAGGCAGGACGATGCGCCAGCGGCCGTTGCCCTCCGTGACGCCGTCGGCGCCGACAGAAGGCAGGGCGCCGCGCAGGCCCGCGTCGTCGCCGGACACCTCGAGTTCGACGAAGCACCGGTTCGAGCGGCGCTCTTCCTCGAGGTTGCACGCGTGGACGATCATGCCGTCGCGCATTATGACCACCTCGTCGCACACCTGTTCGACGTCGCGCAGCAGATGCGAGCAGAGAAGCACGTTCATGCCCTGTTCGTCTTTCATTTCGCGGACCAGCCGCAGCATGCGCTGGCGGGCCGCGGGATCCAGGCCGTTGGTCGGTTCGTCCAGCACCACCAGTTCGGGACCGTGAATGACGGCCTGGGCCAGCTTGGTCATCTGCTTCATGCCGAGCGAATAGGTGCGCAGCTCGCGGTAGCGCGCCTCCCCGAGGCCGACGTGGAACAGCGTCTGGTGGGCCTTTTCGAGCGCGGCCTTGGCGGGGAGCCCGGACAGCTGGGCCATCAGGCTCAGAAACGTGACGGCCGACATGTTGGCGATGAAGGAGTCGGTTTCGGGCATGTAGCCGATCCGGCGCCGCACCTCGTCGAGCCGGCTCCGGCAGTCGAAGCCGAGGACGCGGGCGCTGCCCGCCGACGGCTTGTGGAACCCGAGCAGGGTCAGGATCAGGGTCGATTTGCCGGCGCCGTTGGGTCCGAGCAGGCCGATCACCTTTCCGACGCCGGAAACGCCGAGACGGCAGGAGATGCCCCGCAGGATCTCCCGCCGTCCCAGTTTCACTTTAAGGTTGTCCAGCTCGACTACCGTCGATGTCATTCAGAGCTTTCGGCTGCCGGCATTCGGCTGCCCGGCCAGGAGGACGGCCCCGCGGGGGGCCGTCCCGGAAAAACGTCCGCCGCCGGTCAGGATCCCGCCTGCAGCCGGCCCATGCTTTCCAGGAGCATCAAGTCCATGATCAGTCCCGACAGTCTAGTACGACTGGCGGCCCGGATTTGTTCCTCCGTCGCGCTGAAGGCCGCCAGGATCGGGTCGCGCTCGGCGATCAGTTCGCGGACGGCGGGATTGGGGAAGAGCGCGGCGTATCCCTGGAAGGCGCCCTTCGTGTTCAGCCAGAAGAAGGCGGACGGGTGCATCCCGGTGGAACCGGGCAGCCGGCTCTGAAACTCGCCGGACCAGACCAGGGGCGACCCCCCGTTGCGTGTCGCGATCGCGCGCAACGCCGCGCCGCGGTCGGATGCCGCCACCATGGTGCCGCGGTCATAGGTCCAGACGACGCCGAGCGGGGAAGAGGAGGAGGTCAGAGACGTCCATGCCAGCCCGTTTGCCGTCTCCTGCCCGAGGAGGATCCGCTCCGTCCGGCCCTGTTTCGCGCTCTCCGCATTCCAGGCGTCCACCAGCCGGCGGATCGAGGCGTCGAGCATGGCGGGATCATTGACCAGCGCGGCCATCATCCAGACGGGACCTTTGGTCGACAGGCTCTCGATGCCGAACGCCGATTCGGTCCCGATCGCGGCGGCCAGGTCGCCGGAAAGACTGACGCCGAGCTTCGCTTCCGCCTCCGCGAGGCGGTCGAGGGCCGACGGGTCGGACCGCGTCGCCAGCCGCAGCATCTCGTCGAAAATCTGCCGCGGTTCCCGCGTGGAGACGTAGCCCGCCGCGAAGACGTCGGCGGGGATGTATTCCGCAGCGCCGCCCGAGCCTGAATTGGCCAGGAATGACGCCATGCCCATCCGCGGTCCGCGGAACGTCAGGGTCAGGGCGTTTTCCTCGACGCCCCGGGGGTCGCGCCGCTCGAGGAACAGGTGCTTCGTCTGGTGCGCCCCGACGAAATCGCCGCCGGCACCGGCCGTGGAGCCGGAGCGCGCGAGAATCGATTCGATATCCATGCCGAGCAGCCACCCGGCGCCGCGCTGGTAGCGTGCCGCGATTTCCCGGGTGAACGGCGTCGCTTCGGAGCCGCCGGCTCCGGCCACGAGCGTCTGCAGGTGCCTTTCGGAATCCGAAAGGACGAGCAGCGAGTCTGTAAGGTGGTAGCGCAGCGACGGGGCGCCCATCCGGCCGGCGAGGGAGTCCAGGGCGGCCGCAAGTTCCATCTGCTTCCCTGCCTGCACTTCCGCGAGGATCAAGGGGAGTTTTTCGGAGGTGCCCGTTTGCCCCTGCGAGAATGCGAAGACGATCTCGTCCCCTAGAAGATGGGTCAGCGTTTCGGCCTGGCCGAGCAGCTGTTTCAGCGATTGGCCGGAGCCGGAATCCCACCACTGCCCGAAGGCGGGGTTTCCGGAGGCCTGCTGATCGGCGAACCCGATCGTCCGGCCGATCGTGTCGCCGATGTTGGGCATCGCGCCGTACACGACGGTGTCCGGCGGCAGGAGTTCGAGGAGCCGCGACTGCGTTCGGAGCGCAGGTGAAGGCAGCCCCGCGACCTGCTTTTCGATATGGGCCAGCGAGGCCAGGATGGCGAGGTAGGTCTCGGCATCCGGGCTCCAGGCGACGGCCTCCCGGACCGAGCCGATCAGGGCCGGGTTGGACGCGGCCTGTTCGCCCGGGCTCAGGAGCGATTCCGTGCCGCCCTGGGCCACCGCCACCGATCCTTCCACGACCGAGACCAGCGACCCGCTGAGCCCGGAGGAGACGGCGAAGACCGTTCCCTTCACGGAAGCCAGGGCGTCGCGCGTCTGCACCCGCAGGTGTCCGTGGCGCTGACGGGCCGCCTTCACGATGATGTCTCCCCGCTGGAGATGGACCGTCCGTCCGCTCCACGCCGCGCGCACCGAGAGTTCCGTGCGCTCGTTGACGTCCAGGAGCGAGCCGTCGGCGAGTTCCAGTACGGCGCGCGACCCGGGACCGGTGCGCACAGTCTCGTTCTCACCGATCGTGGCGCCCGGCTCCAGGATTCCCTGCGGGACGCGATACAGGGTCCCGGTGACGGAAGCCACCGTGGCGCGCGGGAGTCCCAGGGCGAGCAGCGTGTCCAGGGTGGAGCGGCCGAGGTATAGGACGCCCAGGAGGACGGCCGCGGCGGCCGCCCACGTCCCCCAGCGGGGCCAGTGCGAGGCGCGCCGCATCGGCACGACGGCCGCCGGGCGTTCTCCCTTCTGCGCCGCGAGCGCGGCACGGCAGCCGGTGCAGCGGCCCAGATGGTCCTCCACCAGCATCCGGCGTCCGGCCTCGAGATTTCCCGCCAGATAGTCGACAAAGTGCGTCCGGATTTCCGCGCACAGGCCTTCGCCGGGATTCACGAGCCGGTCCCGGACACGGTCGTGCGCCCGGGCAAGCTCCCCGGAATTCACGGGTTCGTTCTTCATTGCTTCCAATGCCTTGTCCAATCGGTCCTCCGACATCGCCGGCCTCCTTTATTGACGCTCCAATTCCGTCTGTAATATCTGCCGGATGCGGTGCAGCCGAACGGCTATGCTGTTCTTTTCCTGTCCGAACATCCCGGCGAGTTCTCCGTTGGTCAGCCCTTCGACGTGCCGCAACAGGAACAGGAGCGCGTCACCCTGTTCGAGCGTGGCAATCGCGCGGCGCAGACGCTCCTTGAGGAGAGCCTCTTCCCCTTTTGCCGCGGGCGGGGGGGCATCCTCGAGCCGCATCTCGGCGTGTGTGCTTCTGCGGCGCAGGAGATCCACCGCGGCGTTGGCGGCGGCGCGCCGGAAATAGGCTTCCGGCATCCGCGCGTATTCCGTCCGGTCCGCGTGGTTCAGGACGCGCAGGAATACGGTCTGCAGCACGTCTTCCGCGTCGGCGCTGTTGCCCGTAACGCGAAGGGCGGTGCGGTACACCGCGGCATAGTGCTGTTCGTATAACTCCGCAAATTCCGATGACGATGTCATGACGATTGGCTGCGCGCCGATGAGATCCGTGGCTGCTCCCATATCCGTGGCCCTCGATCCCATAACGCGCCAACCTCCCAATTATTACAGACTTTGTCTGTCCCACCACGCGGAATTATGGTGGCAGGCGCCATAAGTCGAATTACCGCCTGATGGAAAAACGGTGCCAGTCACCATAATTCCGCGCGGTGGCAATTTCGAGGTTATGGCGCCCGTCACCATAATTTCACCAGGTGGAAATGATGGAAAGCGTGAAACGGGAAGGGGGTGGGAGGAGTAATCAACAAGTGAGAAATCAGCATTGTGATGGACCGGGGGCAGGAGCCAGATTTTTGGCAACAAAAGCCGGACGAACATCATCGATACGTATGGGATCGAGCGACCGTTTTGCGGCAACGGGGGCCCCGCGCATGTGCGGAGCCTCCGGATTGACAAACGGCAGTAAAATAGCAGAAGATGGAACCCGTGATTCAGGGCTCGCTCTTTTTTCTGGAGGATAAGGAATGAATCGAAAATTGACTATGGCTGTCATCGCAGCGCTGTGTATCGGCCTGTTTTGCAGCCTTCCGGCTTTCAATGAAGCTCAGGCACAGGGGCGAAAAGCGGCCTCGACCGAGGCCAAGATCACTGTGCTCAATCCGATGGGAACGCCGCCGCCGGTCACGGTAAAACCGATGGCGCAACCGTTGTCCACGCTGGACGGTAAGACGCTTTACCTGGTCAACACGGGTTTCGTCAATACCGAACGCCTGATGGAAGAATACAAGAAGTGGTTCCAGGCCAACTACCCCAAAACCACCATCGTGGACCAGAGAACCGGCATGAGCAACCTCACGCCGGCACTGAAGAAGGAACTGCAGGAGAAGGCGGATGCGGTGATCTTCGCCCTCGGGCATTGAAGTGTCTGCGCGCCCGGGGCGGTTCGCCTCGCAATCGAAG
>CAZTHE010000077.1:0-18570 GCA_964613495.1 uncultured Acidobacteriota bacterium
GGCGCTGCGCGGCGAACCGCACGGCGCCCACAAAGGGTACGTGTTCTCCAACGCCTGGGTGCACCAGACGGTCGAAGCGATGTGCATCGCGCTGATGATCGATCCGCGGGGCGATTCCGAAATAGTCCGGGCGCACGAAAAGATGCGGGCGACGCTGGAGGATTGGATCCCCAGGATCCTGGCCGCGCAGCACCCGGACGGGTATCTGCAAACGGCCTTCACGCTGCGCAACGCGCGGCAATGGTCCGACCGCTGGACGCCGCAGGGGAGGGGGAATCACGAAGGGTACGTCGCGGGCTATTTCCTCGAATCGGCCATCAACCATTACATGATGACGAACGGGAAGGACGCCCGGCTGTACGACGCGGCCAAAAAGCTGGCCGACTGCTGGTGCGACAACCTCGGGCCGCCTCCGAAGAAGGAATGGTTCGACGGGCATCAGGAGATGGAACAGGCGCTGGTGCGCTTCGGCCGCTTCGTGAACGACATGGAAGGGGGCGGAAAAGGAGACCGGTACGTCCGGCTGGCCAAGTTCCTGCTCGACTGCCGCGGAAACGGAAGCGAGTACGACCAGAGCCACCTGCCGGTGACGCGGCAGTACGAGGCGGTGGGTCATGCCGTCCGCGCGGTCTACAGCTATTCCGCAATGGCCGACGTCGCCGTGGAGACGCACGATCCCGACTATCTCAGCGCGGTGAAATCCCTCTGGGGCAACATCGTCAACAAGAAGTACTACGTCACCGGCGGCATCGGCAGCGGGGAGACCTCGGAAGGCTTTGGCCCGGACTACTCGCTGAGGAACGACGCCTACTGCGAGGCGTGCTCGAGCTGCGGCGCGATCTTCTTCCAGTGGAAGATGAACCTGATGTATCACGATGCCCGGTACGCCGACCAGTACGAGTTGACCATGTACAACGCCCTCCTGGGGAGCATGGACCTGGAGGGCAGGAATTTTTACTACGACAACCCGCTGTCCGAGGCTTCCGTGCGCTACCCGTGGCACGTGTGCCCCTGCTGCGTGGGCAACATCCCGCGCACGCTGCTCATGCTGCCGACCTGGATGTACGCCAAAGACGCCGGCGGCGTATATGTGAACCTGTTCGTCGGCAGCACGGTTCATCTGGAAAATGTATGCGGCGTGGACGTCCGTATGGTCCAGAAGACCCGCTACCCGTGGGACGGCAACGTGTCCATCACGATCAATCCCGCCGAGGCCAAAAAGTTCAGCGTGCGCGTGAGGATCCCGGATAGAAACCTCACCACGCTCTACAGGAACACGCCCGCGTCCGGAAAGGCCGAGTCGCTATCGGTCAACGGGAAGGCCATCCGGCCCGTCATCGACAAAGGGTACGCCGTGATCACGCGCACCTGGACCCGCGGCGACACGATCGATCTGGTCCTGCCGATGGAAGTCCGGCGCGTGCACCCGAGCGACAAGATCGAAGCGATCCGCGGCACCGTGGCGCTGGGCTACGGGCCGCTCGTCTACAACATCGAACGGGTGGACCAGGACATCGCCGCGGCGCTCGGCCCGGCCGCTCCGCTGGCGGCGGAATGGAAACCGGACCTGCTGGGCGGCGTGGTCGCTATCCGGGGGCGGTTCGCCGACGGATCGCCGATGACGGCGATCCCGAACTTCGCCCGGATGAACCGCGAGCCGGCGCCGTCGCCCGCGGATGCGCCCCAGGGACAGCGGGCTGCGCCGCCTCCCCCGAGGTCCATCGTCTGGATCAGGGAAGGCTGAACACAGCGCCGGCGACCGGCGCGTGGAGGCCCATCATGACCCCGATACGAGGTTTGCGATAACCTCGGGAAAACGCACAGAATCGATCGGCCCGGGGACGAGACCGAGACATGGGCGTATCGGACGGATTACGACGACACCGAGTGTTACGCCGCCGATTACATCGAGATCCGTTTCTCGAAGGGCAGGATCGCTTCCGTGCTGTTTTACAGCGGCTGTTGATCGATCCCGGCCGTGATGCGGTCACTGCAGCGCGTCACGCAGGCGTTTCATCGGAATGTCGATGTTGAAATACACGGTGATGTCGCGCTTCTCCTCGTTATCCGTGCACTCCATGATGTCGTAACTGTGCCCGTCTTTGTGGGCCAGGCTCTGCTTTTTGACGGTCATGTTGCTGAATCTCAGAAACACGTATTCCTCGTGGACGTTTATGACGTCGAAGGCGTCTTCCTCGGAGCGGCCGCGTTTGTTTTCCTGGATGGAATCCAGGAGGCCCCGGATCATGAACTTGTGGAATTCCGCCTCGCCCCCTTTCTTCAATTCCATACTGGCCAGGAACGCCAGGTAATGCATCTCGATATCGACGAAGGCCGCTTCGATCGCCTTGTTCGCGGCCGTCAGGGCTTCCTCGAATTTCTTTTCGTTCAACAGCAGCCCTACGGCCTTTCTGTCGTCCGAATCCGCCTCGCAGCCGTATTTGCTGGCGGCGCAATTCATTCTCAGGCCTTTGAAGTCGACCTCCAGGTCGCCCGCCTTGAGCTGTTTCAGGGCTTTCTCGTATTTTGCAGTGGCTTCGGGATTCTCCTTCCCGATCACGGAGCTTAAGCAGAAGATGGCGATCACGATTAAGCGGGCTACGATTGAATGCCTCATGAATTCACCCTTCCTTTTCCTGTCTGCGTTTCCCGATTCCCAATTTCGTATTCCGCCATTTTACGCGAAAACATGACGATCCGTCGTAATATTTCCCGGGCCCCGGCTCCCGGTTCCCGGAGTCCGGCCGCCCGCGCGCTCCGGGACAACCGCCTGCGGAACGCCCGCCGGGAAACAGGCCCTTCGCATGGAATTCCCCTCGAGCCTGCGCACCCGACTCACCGCGCGCATCGGGCGGGCCGAGGATGCGGCCGGCGCGGATCACCCTGTCGGCCACAAATTCTATCGATTTCGGGGAAGTCGGGAGTATGCTGGGGCGATAACGGCAACGTGTTGAATTGCACCGAATCCGCCACGGGAGGGCTTTATGAAGAGCGATGCTTTGGGATTGAACGGTTCCATACTGGCGCAGCCGATCGGGCGCCGCAGCCTGTTTCGCAGTCTCGCATTCACCGCGGGCGGCCTGGCGGTCGGGGCTTCTGCCGGGTGCCGGCCGCCTGTTGAAAAAGCGAAACTCGTCGATCCCGTGGTGAAGACTTCGTACGGTAGGATCCGCGGCTACGTCAACCAGGGCATCTACACGTTCCGCGGCGTCCGCTACGGCGCATCCACGGGGGGGCGGAACCGGTTCATGCCGCCGAAGCCGCCCGACGCCTGGACGGAGATTTACGATGCCTCCGGCTACGGGAGCCGGGCGCCGCAGACCAATCCGGCATCCCTGGACGCCGCGGCGCCTGAATCCGAGCTGACCAGGATCCTGCGGGCGTCGGACGGTTTCCGCGTCCCCACGCCGGAGAGCGAGGACTGCCTCTTTCTGAATATCTGGACTGCCGGCCTGGACGCCGCGGCGAAGCGGCCGGTGATGGTCTGGCTCCATGGCGGCGGCTTTTCGATGGGTTCGTCCTCCGACCTTCTCTATGACGGCACCCATCTCGCCCGGCGCGGCGCCGTGATGGTGGGCGTCAATCACCGGCTGAACGTTTTCGGGTACACGCATCTCGGCGACATCGGTGGGCCGGAATACGCGCATTCCGGCAACGCGGGACAGCTGGATATCATCGCGGCCCTGCAATGGGTGCGCAACAACATCGGCCAGTTCGGCGGCGATCCCAACCGGGTGATGATCTTCGGCGAGTCGGGAGGCGGCGCGAAGGTATCCATGCTGCTGGCCAGCCCGCCGGCCAAAGGGCTCTTCCACTCGGCCGTAGTCCAGAGCGGCCCCGGCGTCAGGGTCGGGGAGCGGGAACCGGCGACCAAGGCGGCGGAACTCCTGCTCGCGGAACTGGGGATCAAGCCCGGGAACCTGGCGGAGATCCACAAGCTGCCCACCTCAGGAATTCTCTCGGCGTATTTCGCGATCAGCCCCAAGGTGGCCGGGTTGGGAGGCGGCGCTTTCCGGCCCGTCCTCGATCCCGAAGTTCTGCCCGCGCATCCGTATCACCCGGCGGCCCCGGCCGTTTCCGAAGACGTGCCGGTGATGGTCGGCTGGAACAAGACCGAATCGACCGCATTCTCGCTGGGACAGGACGAGCTGTGGGCCCTGGACGAACAGGGATTGCGCGGCAGGATCGAGAAGCTGGCCGGCGCAGACACAGACCGGCTGATCGGGCTGTATCGCCGCGAATATCCGGACCTTTCGCCTTCCGGCATCTATTTCATGATCTCGAGCTATTCCGGGATGGGATCCGGGTCGGTCACGATCGCCGAACGCAAGGCGGCGCTCGGGAAGGCGCCCGCCTATCTCTACCGCCTCGACTGGGAGACGCCCGTACTGAACGGGAAACTGATCTCCCCGCATGGACTCGAGATGCCCTTTGTCTTCGATAACGTCGACAACGGGGGAGTTGCGCTTACGGGCGGCGGCGCGGAAGCGCAGAAGATGGCGGACCGGTTGAGCGAGACGTGGATCGCGTTCGCCGCAACCGGCAATCCCAATACCGCCAGGAGCGGGCTCCCGAAGTGGGATCCCTACGACGCGGAAAAGCGGCCCGTGATGATTTTCGACAAGGAAAGCCGGGTGCAGTTCGATCCGCTCCCGGAGCAGCGCCTGGTCTTCCAGGAAAAGCCGGAGGATAAAGGATAGCGCCCGCTCATTCCCACCGTCCGGAAGCTTTCGACAAAAACGGTGTCTTCAATTGGCAGGAGCCTGTAAGAATCGAGGTGCGGCGATGATGAAGATCATCGGATTGAGCATCATAGGTCTGCTGTGCTGGGGCGTGATGTTTCTGGCGGGACATGACGTGTGGCACTTTGCCGGCAGTCCCGATTTCTGGCGGCTCGACGGGCCGCCGCACACCGACCTGAAAGCAATAGGATATGCTTTTTACCTTCAATTTCTCGTATTCCTCGGCTTGATCGCCGTCGGGATCCGGTCCAAATGGAAGGCGAAAAGCAAGGAGAAGGCCGGCTGAATCGCGAATCCCCCCGCGGTCCGGCCTTCAGCCCGCAACCGGCTTCATCCGGCAGGCGCAGAGCGTTCTGAAGTCTATTGGCTCGCTCTGTTCGTGGCGGAAGTTCATATTTCAGCATAGTAAGTCGGATTTTCGTCGACATACTATGATGATTTATGCTATATATTTCCTGCGCCTGACGCTTTTTGGAACCCTGGAAGAGAAATGCCATGATCGAGGATCTGAGGGCCCGGACCGATGGGGAGGAGTTTGATTACCAGATCCTTCTCGACTGCCTGAAGCAATACGAACGGCCCCGGGATAAAATCACGAGCCTCCTCCGCGAAAACGCGATCATTCGCGTCAAGAAAGGCATTTACATTTTCGGTCCGAAGTATGCCCGTCGTCTATTCTCCCGGGAAGTTCTGGCGAACATGATTTACGGGCCTTCCTGCGTCTCACTCGATTTCGCTCTCCACCATCACGGCTTGATCCCGGAGCGTGTCGAAGCAGTGACGTCGGTGACGATCGGCAGGGGGCGACGTTTCGTCACGCCTGTTGGATTGTTTATCTACCGCCAGATTCCGCCGGCAGCGTTCCCGGTCGGTATCGATCGGGTTCCGCTCGAAGGCGGCCGTTCTTTCCTGGTTGCTTTGCCGGAGAAGGCGCTGGCGGACAAGATCCATGACGACCGGGGAACCGGCATCCGCAACCAGCGGGACCTGCATCGATATTTGACCGAAAATCTGCGAATCGATGCCATGAGCCTCAAGAAGCTCCGGACCGGGATCCTCTCGAATCTTGCGGAACGGTACCGGTCCCGCAGGCTGCGGCTTCTCACCAGGATTGTGGCCCGTCTGCAGGAGGAGGGCGGACATCATGAATGACGCCGTAATGCGCATGATGGAGAAGTATGAACGCAGAAGAGTCGAAGACGACGTAAGAGCCCTCCGTGAAATCCTTCAGGAGATCGCTCTCCTGGGGCTATGGCGAAGCCGCTTTTTCGAGAAGGCCGCCTTCTACGGCGGGACGGCTCTTCGTATCCTGCATGGGATGGATCGCTTCTCGGAGGACCTCGATTTCTCGCTCTTGAAGCCGTCCCCGGAATTCGATCTATCGCGCTACTGCGATGCCCTCGAAAAAGAGATCTGCGCTTTCGGATTTGAGGCCACGGTGACAGGGAAATCCAAAAGCACCCGAAGCGCAATCCAGTCGGCTTTTCTCAAAGCGGACACTTTGAAGCATCTCCTGGCTGTCAAAACCACCGGGAATTTTGCCGAAAGGATTCCGCGCGGCCAGGTGCTGAAGATCCGAATTGAGGTGGACACGGATCCACCGCCCGGATTCGACACCGAAACGCGTTTTCTGCTGCAGCCCATTCCATTTTCAGTGCGGGCGTTTTCTCTGCCGGACATGTTCGCCGGCAAGATGCATGCGGTGCTCTGCCGGGAATGGAAGGGGCGGGTGAAAGGACGGGACTGGTATGACCTGGTCTGGTATGCGGCCCATCACCCTCGACTACACCTCCCGCATCTCGAGCAGCGGATGATACAGAGTGGTCACTTGAAAAGGGCCGAACGCCTGACGCCGGATAATCTTTTCGCCATGGCAAGGACGGTTGTTGGAAAGTTGGATGTGAACCAGGCAAGAAGAGAGGTGGAACCATTCGTGAAAGATCCCGAGACGCTGACCGTCTGGTCCCGGGGATTCTTTATCGATGTCTTCCGGCGCATTACTTTGGTGTGAAACGTGGGATTTTTGGCGAGTGTCGGGAGCCTGCGCAGGCTGCGGCACATTCGGTCGATCGGCATTCAAGTGGGTCTTTAGGCGGACTTTCGATTTCGGCGCCGCCGCTTTCGGCCTGTGGTTGCCGCGTGAGTCGACAAACAGGGCCAAACAGGGGCGAGTCTTTCCGGCAGGAGAGTGAGGAAAAGTGAACGGGGATCGAACGGACTGGAAGACGGTGTCGGGCGTCGTTTGTCTTCTGCTGGCCGTCGGGATCCAGATGGCGCTGACGGCGCACAGGAACTCCATCACCTGGGACGAGGGCGACCACCTGTACGCCGGGTTCATGTCCTGGAAAACCGGGGATTTCGGGATCAATCCCGAGCACCCGCAGCTCGTAAAGCTGGTAGCCGCGGCGCCGCTCCTGGGCATGGGCCTGCCGGTGCCCGTCCCGCAGGACCGCTATTTCAAATTGGAGGGATTTCTCGGCGGAAAGGATTTCCTGTTTCAGAACGACGCCGACGCCATGCTGTTTCGCGCGCGCATGGCTTCCTCGGTTTTCACGATACTCCTGGCGCTGGCCGTGTTCGCCGGCGCCCGCAGGATGTTCGGCACCGGCGCGGGCTTCATCGCGCTCGCGCTGCTCGTATTCGAGCCGAACATCATCGCCCACAGCGCCCTCGTAACGACCGATGTCGCCTTCTCGCTTTTCCTCTTTCTTTCGGTGTATGCCTTCTACCGGTACGCGCAATCCCCTTCCGCGTGGAAATTGGCCGCCGTCGGCGCGGCGGCCGGCCTGGCCCTCGCCTCGAAGCACACCGGCGTTTTCGTGTTCCCGATCCTGATTCTGCTGGCCCTATTCGAAGCCCTTCGCCCCCGTGACGACGCCGGAGCCGGGCGCGCAAGGCGAATGCTGCGCATGGCGGCGGCGCTGGTCGTGGCGGGCGCGATCGCGGCCGCGATCCTGTGGTCCGTTTACGGCTTCCGCTACGAGGCGAGGCCCGAAGGAAGAAGCCTTATTCCGCCGTTCGACGCGGCCGTTCAGGGACTATCCAACCCGCAACAGGCGGACCTGATCTCGTTCTTCGCGAAACACGAGCTGTTGCCCGAATCCTATCTCTACGGCTTGGCCGATGTCCTGAACGTGGACGCCGCCTATAAGAGTTTCGTCCTCGGCACCATCTACCCGCACGGAGTCTGGTTCTATTTCCCCGTCGCCCTGGCGATCAAATCCACGCTGACCTTCCTCATCCTCGGCGGGATCGCCGTATTCGCCATGGTCGCGCGAAGGTTTGTTTACGGGCGGGAGATTCTCTACCTGGCGTTAGCGCCCCTGTGTCATCTGCTGGTGGCCATGAATTCGGGCGTGAACATCGGAATCCGCCATGTTCTTCCCCTGTACGTCTTCGCAGCGGTGCTGTTCGGGGGAGTCGCCTGGAAATTGGCGCGCCGGAACCGGCGGTGGGCGGCCGTCGTCGCAGCGTTGCTGGTGTTTCACGCGGCGTCCTCCCTGCGGACCTTTCCCGCGTACCTGGCCTACGCGAACGAGCTCTGGGGCGGGCCCTCGAACACCCACAAATATCTGAGCGACTCCAATGTGGATTGGGGCCAGCAGCTAAAATCGGTCAGGCGATATCTGGACAGCAGGGGGATTCGCGATTGCCATTTCGTATACTTCGCCGGCGGCGTCGTCGATACCGGGTATTACGGGATTCCCTGCAAGCTCCTCCCCACGGTCAACTCGCTTTGGGTGAACGAGGAACTGCCGGTGCCGGGAAAGATCGACGGGACGATTCTGATAAGCGCCGGAAACCTCTCCGGATTCGAATTCGGGCCGGGCGCGCTGAACCCCTACGAGCAGTTCAAATCGCTCGAACCGGAGGCTGTGATCGATTACGGCGTATTCGTGTATAACGGCCGATTCGAAATTCCCCGCGCGGCCGCGATCTGGCACATGCAGAAATCCCGGGGCCTGCTGCAAAAAAGGGACTATGAAGCCGCGCTGGCGGAAGCCCGGAAGGCCCGCACCCTGGCCCCCGACTCCGTCGATGCCAACGCCCTGCTCGGCGATACCCTGATGATTTTGAAGCAGCCCGGGGAGGCGCAATCCTTCTACGAACGGGCGCTCACGCTGGCAAGGACCGTGGAGCCGGAGTTCCAGGCCGGCCGGGTCCCGGGCCTCGAAGCCAGGTTGGGGCGGATTCGGAGCAGCCCGGGGCAATAATCGTCCGGAGCAATCCTTCCGGCGCGTGGGCCGCAGCGTCCACCTTGGATCCCTGGTCCTCGAAGGAAGGCGCCCCGGGCGCCCGCCCGGGCGAAGAACCGATCCTTATTCGCCGCCATCGTGCCGCGATCCGGCAACGCATGGCGAAAATGCGGGGGCCCGGGAGCCTTCCCGTTTCCGCCGGCCCGGTTACTGGCGATCCCGCAGGACCTTACCCGTCGCCTTGTCTTTCCAGTAGGCCCGCTGCTGGAGCGGCCAGTTGAACGTGATGGCCTGGTTGGGGCAATCGGTGGCGCAGCAGCCGCAGTACCAGCATTCGTCCGGGTGCAGGATGACGGGGGATTTCCCCTCTTCCGGGTTGGGGATGAAGACATCCACCTGGCAGACCTCCACGCAGTGGTTGCAGCCGGTACAGGCCTCGGCATCGAAAAACACCGGATTGGCCGGGCTGATGATATTGGGCAACGCGAATATTTCCTTGTGAGGCATGACGGTCTCCCTATTTTCCTTTGTAGACTCCGGTGTAGTCCCTGTTGCGGGCTTCATAGTTCGCCTTCAGATCGCCCCAGTATTTCAGGGGCAGCTCGCCCGTCCTGACCTGGTCGTTCTCCAGCCTGACGGTCAGGAACTTGTTCCATTCCGGAGGGTCCGTGTCGGGGAAATCGATTCTATAGAAGGGCATCGCGTGGCTGCTGGCCTTGCGCGCCAGGGATGCGTGGACGATGATTTGCGCGTGAGTCAGCAGGCTCAGGTCCTCGATGCCGCGCATGAGCTTGTGGGGATCGAGGGCGTACAGCCTGGGCACGAAAACCTCCTGAATTTCGTTCAGGGAATCCAGCGCGATACGGAGCATCTTCTCCGTTTTGTATTCGCTGCACCAGAGCTGCATGGCGCGGGCGATGCCGGCGTGCAGTTCCTTCCAGTCGATGCCGTCGCTTCGATGGACCGGGGCGTAGACGCGGGCTTTCTCCAGGGCGACCTGGTCCCGGGATACGGTGCCTGCGTTTGTCTGCCTGGCATAGGCCGCGGCCTTTCTGCCGGCATACCGCCCGGTGGAGGCGGCGTAGCTGTGGTCGCCGGCGGAGAACATCTGCTCTCCGGCCACGTAGAGGCCGTCGAGGCTCGATTTCAGGTCCCAGTCCACAATCGGGCCGCCGCGGCCCGCCGACAGCCAGTTGGACGGGCTGGTTCCTTCGATGAAGCTATAGTTCATGAGCAGGTGCTTCGCGGGATTGAAGCCGCCCTTTTCGTAGGAATCGATGATATTCCGGGTGGTGGACTCCTCGCCCAGCATCAGTTTCCAGGTGACCCGGCGTTCGACATCGGACATGGCGGGGAAATCGCCGAAGAAGGGCAGCGCATAGGCGCCGCTCCTGATGCCGTCGACGATCTTCTGCCAGTTTTCCGGGGTAGGCCTCATGGCGCCGCCGTCGGGCCATCCCTGCAGGGGCCAGGGCAGTTTTTTGCCGTCGGCGTCGACCTGCTGGATATTCTCGAGACTGGCGTCGCTCGAGCCGCCGTACCAGGTGTGCTTGAGCCCGGTGCCGAGGCCGTGCGGCGCGGTCTGTTCCATGAGGGTCAGCTCGGCGCCCGCCTTCCAGGCCATGGCCACGCCGTCGCCGGTTTTGGTCCGGGAGCCGGGGAAGGTGTTGTAACCGGCCAGTTCCGTGTTCAGAAACCCGAGGGAATTGCTGCCGGCGGCGGACAGAATGGCGGCCTTGCATTTGAAGATCATGAACTCGCCGGTGCGGGTGTTGAAGCCCGTGGCGCCGACCACTCTGGCGCCCTGGATCCCTCCATCCGTCAACAGGCTGGAAACCATGACGCGGTCGCAGATTTTCACGCCCAGCCGCTGGCACTCCTTCTTCAGAGCGGGCTTGAAGGTGGATCCCCAGACCCTGACGGTCACCTCGGTGGCGTGGTTCGGGCTCATCCGGGGAGAAAACATCAGCTTGTCGTCGTAGCGGCCTTCGGCTCCCACGTACTCGTCGCCGGTGTCCCGGATCTTGCCGCCCATTTGTTCCATTTCCAGCAGCGTGTCCCAGTCCTCGCGGCATTGGATCTGCGTGCCGATGCCATTGGCGTAAGAAACCGGCAGCGCATCGTCCGGCGGGTCGCCGGCATGGACCGGGTGCTCCACGAGGCGCCTGGCCCAGTCGTCGGGATCGACCTTGGAATGGGGATTGGCCGGCGTGACGCACCAGTGATCGCAGCCTGGGCCTCCGGAGCCGCTCCGGATGGTGTCCGCCTTCTCCACCAGCGTCACACGAACGCCGTTTCTGGCCGCGCTGATGGCAGCCCAGCATCCGGCGATGCCGCCGCCGATCACCAGGATATCGGTCTCGAATTCCTGTTCCTTGTCGTAGCGGACGGGATAGGGCCACGGTGTCGGCTTGCCGTATTTTTCCAACAGATCATGCCATCGGGTCATAACGCTGCACTCCTTTCTCGGGGACGCGCAATTATCGATAAAGCGGTATTACTTCGATTGCTCCAAAGGGTTCTCTCGAGGCTTGAAATATTTGTCGAACTGGTTCGGCATTCGGCCGTCGGTCGAGATATAGCGCCGCTTGATGAGCCACTTGCCGTTCTGCTTGACCAGCTCGGTGTCCTCGCGGCCCTGCTCGACGACCTGGGGCAGTTTGCCGATTCCCTCGTTCATCACCCCGGTCCAGATCACGTGCGCCGTGGCCGTATTGCCCTTGATCTGGATGATCGGGTTGGTAAGCAGCATGTGCATGCGGCGGTTCGGCGCCGGCGCCGGTTCCTTCGCGGCCGGCTCCGGGGACCCGTACAGCTTGGCGATTTCCGCGCGTCCCCTGGCAACCGTGCCGTCGACGTCGAGCAAGGCATCCTCGGCGAAGAACTCGGACAGTTCATGAGCCTTGCTTTGCGAGAGATCGTAATAATAGCGCGTCAGGAGATCCTCGACCTGGACGCGGTCGAGCAGGGTTTCCATGGTGACCTGCTGCGCCGCCAACGGCTGTGCGAAGGACACGAGCAGGATCGCCGCGGCGACGGCGGATGCGCGGACGATCCCGGCAAAGAGTCTGATGAGGCTTTGATTGCTGGACATGTTGAGTTCCTCCCTCCAATGGTTTCCTGTCACGGCCGGTCAAGCTCCGTGCTGTGCTGTTATTTACTAGCACTTGGCCGAATTTATCAACACGTAAATTGCCCGCCCGATCCCAGCGACGTCCGGCGGGCCCGGGGGCACCCTTTTTAGGGACGGCGTTAAACTTTTGGCCCCGATTTCACGCTTAACAAAATAGGCAGCCTTCAATCAAAGGAGGATGCACATGCGCAAAACAAGGAATAGTCTTTGTCCACACAATCATCAGTCCGAATGAAAGAATCGGCACCATCCTGCAAAACGGCAAGCAGATCCAGTTGATCCGCTGGGTCGTCAGCAAGGATGGAAAAACCCTGACCGGCACGAGAACGGTCCTGGATGCCAAAGGGCAGCCCCTCACGCATCTGGCCATATACGAAAAGCAATAGATGCCTGTCTGCCGAAGGGAGGATACGAAGATGGCAAGGTACATGGCGTTTTTTGAAGTTGACACGAGCAAGACTCCGGACGACGCAAAGGCGAGAAAGGCTCAATGGCTGGCATCTCATGAGTTGGTTAAAGCAAAGCTGAAAGAGGGCGCCCTCAAGGAATGGGGCGCCTTCGCGGGAGAACTTGCGGGGTACATTGTCGTGGAAGGAACCGCTGCAGATCTCCATGCGGTTGCAGCCCTGTGGATGCCTCTGGTCAAGTTCACGACCAAGGAGGTGCTGACGATTGATGAGGTCGACAGGATCACCAAAGAGATGCCGGAATAGTTCGCAGCAAACTTGAGTAGCGGGATCTCACAGCCATTTTCCGATATCGGCGTCACGTGCTCTCCCGCCCAACAACCATCTTTTCTGACATATTTGTCAGAGTTGTTTTTCGGTTGCGCGGACGACGGTTTTGGCCACAGCGGAAATCTGGCCGCCAATTATTCCGCACATCTTTTCAGAAAGAAGATCCTTTTCGGCGAGCCTCTCCCACGCCGCAACGGTTCGGTCCGTGGTGTCGGTGACGATCTTCCATAGCGGACTTGCAGGGAGTCGCGCGGTATCTGCAAAGCGCCGCACCTGGTCGGGAGTAATTTCGCCCAGGCTTCGGCTGCCTCCGAAACTCAGCGCCAGTTCGTCGCCGGGTATATAGGGTAGGGTGGAGACAAGATCGTAGGCGGGCGACAATACGGGCGCGCGGCAGTCGGGATACAGAAGGGACCAGTTCTTCAGGTGCATATCCGCATTTCCGATCAGCACCGAGAAAACCAGCCGCCGCAGAAACTCATAGGTGCCGGATTCGCCGGTTTCCGCCCATAAAACGGAAGCAATGTTGGCATAGCTGTGCCGATGGTATTTCTCTTCGGGATAGACACCGAATACCTGGGCGAAGTCCTCCATGTGGATGCTCTCACCGCCGGCCCGGCGATCGAAGCGCCTTACGGCCAGAGCCTTCCCTTCCAGGGCGCCGACGTCGGCGGGCAGTCCGCGAATGTCGCGCATACGGACCAGCTCGATGGGGGGGACTTCGATGCCGATCTCCCGGGCGAGCACCATCATGGTGTATTCGTTTTCGGGCACTGCCGCGAATCGGGCGGATGGCAGCTTCACCACCCAGGAGCCCCCTTTTCCCTCGGCGGGAATTGTGAGGCCGCCCGTGGCATCCATGAGTGCCGAAAATTTCAACTGTACTCCCGCGAGTGAAAATCTCAGGACAGGTTCCGGCGTGCGTTCATCCCGATCGCGTTTCCCTTCTTCGGACGCGCCAGGTTCCTGCATGCGATCGATAGGCTCCACGGTGAGTGCGCCGGGCAGGTCTTCCCCGAGGACCGCGAGAAGGAAAAATTCGCGTCCGGGCCGAACCCCGGCATGCGCCGCCAGGTACTCACGAAGGGGACCTTCCGGCAAAAGGTTCGAGAAGAATGCGGGCAATCGCGCCACCACGGCGCGCGTCGGACAGACCAGTCCGCCGGCCTGAGACTTGAACGAAAGGCTGAGCGTGGGCCGGCGGGAGTCGTCGATGTAATCCTGCTCGAATGAGAAAAGATGCCGGTCCCCGCCGAGCCGGTTGATTACGCCGATTCGTCGTTCGTGCAGGCGGACGGTAAGCGCGTTCAGTTTTTGGGGATCATATCTCATCGTGATCCCTTTTCCCGGGCGCCCGCTCCTCGTCATGGACCGCATAGACGGGTTTCTCTTCGGATTCGGGATCCTTCTGCGCGCGTATGAGGGACTGTACCGCAGGAACAAGCGCTCGGGGAACGAGAAGCAGGTCCAACTCGAGAACCCGCACGATGTCGAGCAGCGTATCGAAGCGCGGCACCACCCGGCCCGATTCAATCGCGGATATGTGCGGTTGTGGCAGTCCAATCTCCGCGCCCAGTTCCCGCTGGCCCCAGCCGCGATTGATCCGGGCCTCTCTCAGCTTTTCCCGAAAATCCACCGGCAGCCCTTGTAACCTCAGAGACTTGCCTTTGATATGTTTTGTCATATTATCCTGCATATTTATATATTAATACATATCCGTATCTCAAACAATTAATATGCCATAATATATTATTCAAATATCTCATATATTTATACATATCAACGTTAAGATGCGATTTGAATATGAATCCGAACACGAAGAGAAAATCGGGTTTAAGGAAGCACCGCGCTTTATCACACCTATCTTCGCAATTGCGCTTTTCGGAGGATCTCGGCTTCACGGCGATTCCGCCCGGCGGGCCTGTAGGTGTGAAATACCGTCGTACTATGACAGCTTCAATCATGTTTGTAATCGCGCGAAACAAGCGCCTGGTCAGCAGCGGCGCCGTTGATGAAGGGGGGTCAATGCGGCAAAGGCGCTCCGAAGCGATCGACACCCGAGCAGCATCCGAGCGGATTCCTCCCGTGCGATATTGAAGTCACCGGCGATGCCCTTCGGGTTCGGGACGGACCACTCCGCGTTACACGGCATGCCAATGCAGATACTGCGGTTCAGCGTTCATCAAATCCTATTTTCGTGGCGGGAAATGAGGTCGTTCTGGCAGTCGCGCGTCAGCTCCACGAAATAGGCGGAGTAGCCGGCGATGCGCACCACCAGATTGCGGTACTCCTCGGGGGTCTGTTGCGCCTTGCGCAGGACCTCGGTCGAAACCACGTTGAACTGCGCTTCCGCACCGCCGTTGGCCATATACGCCTTGACCATGTCGCGCAGCTTGGCGATCCCGTCGTCACGGCTCAGCGCCGTGGGGTGGATGCGGATGTTCAGGCACACGCCGTCCATGAATTTGCTGTGGTCATAGCAAAGCGAAGAGAGGAACACCGCGGTGGGGCCGTTCGTGTCGCGGCTCTGAACCGGAGAGGCAGCGTCGGCGATGGGTGTCCCGGTTTTCCTGCCGTCCGGCGTCGCCCAGGTGGTGTATCCCTGGCCCACGTGGTCCGCCGCGCCGTACAGGCCGGCTTTGAAGATTTTGGCGCGGGTGGAGTAGCACTCCTTGCAGGTTTCGTAATAGGCGTTGATGACTGCAATAAGGCGAAGGCCTATGCAAAATCCGTTTCCCGCGCCTCGATTCTGCAGTAAAATGTACCTGTAAATA
Organism: uncultured Acidobacteriota bacterium; assembly: GCA_964613495.1. Taxonomy (GTDB): domain Bacteria; phylum Acidobacteriota; class UBA6911; order UBA6911; family UBA6911; genus UBA6911. The sequence continues at coordinate 15,583 of CAZTHE010000077.1, forward strand.
GTCCCAAGCATCGAAAATTACATATTAAATGTCTTATCAGCGACAAAACGATGCGTGAAGGCATAAGCACTCGAGGGAGGGTCTACAGCCAACACGCCGATACGGCAGCTAATGCGGCCTATCCATCGTGAATGAGTATTTATGAACGGGAAAACTCTTGGCCACTATCGAGTCGGTGAACCACTGGGCCGCGGAGGTATGGGCGAAGTCTACGTCGCCGACGACCTCAATCTCAACCGCAAGGTCGCGCTGAAATTCCTGCCCGAGGCATTCGCGGGCGATCCCGAAAGGATGGCCCGCTTTGAGCGCGAGGCCAAGCTCCTCGCATCGCTCAACCATACCAACATCGCCGCGATCTACGGCCTCGAACAGGCAGAGGGCAAACGCTTCATCGTGATGGAGCTTGTCGAAGGGGAGACGCTTCAGCAAAGGATCGGCAAGGGCACGCTGCCCTTTGAAGACGCCTGGGCAATCTGCCGCCAGATCGCCGAGGGACTCGAGGCCGCACACGAGAAGGGCGTCATTCACCGCGATCTGAAGCCCGCCAACGTGATGATCACCGAAGGAGACAAAGTTAAGATACTCGACTTTGGCCTCGCTAAAGCCCTGTCCGATGAAACGCAGACTGTCGATTCTTCACAATCGCCCACGCTCACTGAAGCAATGACGCGGCCGGGCGTCATCATTGGCACGGCCGCATACATGAGCCCCGAACAGGCCAAGGGCAAAAAGGTCGACCAGCGGGCGGATATCTGGGCCTTCGGCTGCATCCTGTACGAATGCCTGACCGGCAAGAGAGCCTTCGAAGGGGAGACGGTAACGGAGACGCTGGCTGCGGTGCTGACAAAGGAATTGGACCTGGGAAAGGCCCCGGCGGGGGTCCGACTCCTGCTGCGCCGCTGCCTGGAAAAGGATCCGAAGAAGCGGCTGCGCTACATCGGCGAGGCGGCGGCCTGGATTGACATCACGCCGGAATCTTTGCCGGCCAGGCGTCGGTGGCTCCCGTGGAGCGTCGCAGCCGTCTGTCTTATCGGGGCGCTGGCGTTCGGCTTCCTGTATTTCCGGCGCATCCCCGTCGAGGCTCCGGTCATGCGCCTGGACATCCACACGCCCCCGACCGCGGAGCCCGCCTCTCTCGCACTTTCGCCCGACGGCCGGGGACTGGCCTTTGTGGCCGAGGAGGCGGGCCGTCAAAAGCTCTGGATTCGGCTTCTGGATCAAACGAAGGCGCAGCCGCTGGAACGAACCGAGGGTGCGACCTTTCCCTTCTGGTCGCCGGACGGCCGCTCCATAGGATTCTTTGCGGAAGGAAAGCTGAAGCGCATTGACGTTTCAGGGGGTTCGCCGCAGTCCCTGGCGGAGGCGCCGCTCGGATTGGGCGGCACCTGGAACAGCAACGGGGTTATCGTCTTTGCCCCCAATGCCTTGTCTCCCCTATACCGCGTTGCGGACTCCGGCGGCGATCCGGTGGCGGTCACGAGACTGGATGCGCCGGGATCGGGCGGGGCGCACCTCTTTCCACGGTTTCTGCCCGACGGCGAGCATCTTCTGTACTATTCCTGGGGATCCGGCCGAAGCCAGGGAATATATCTCGGCTCTCTCAACTCGCCGGAGAAAAGGCAACTGATACCCTCCGATCGCGCAGGAATTTATGCGCCGCCCGGCTATCTGCTGCTTCTTCGGGGGGAGGCTCTGTTCGCGCATGCGTTCGACGCCCGGAAACCGTCTCTGTCCGGGGACTCGATGCAAATCGTCGATTCCGTCATAGCGGATCCCTCATTTGGAAACGGGGCCTTCTCCGTGTCCGAAACCGGGCTGATGGCCTACCGGACAACGGCGGGCGGCAACTATCGGAAGCTGGCCTGGTTCGACCGGTCCGGCAAGGAAATCGGGACTCTCTGGGATCGTGATGACAGGGATCTCCTGAACCCCGAACTCTCGCCCGACGGCAGCCGGGTTGCGGTGAATCGAAATGCTCAGGGCAATCTGGATGTATGGTTGATGGAAACTGCACGCGGGGCGCGGAGCCGCTTGACCTTTTCATCGAGTCCGGAGGATTTCCAGGCGTGGTCGCCGGATGGGAAACGGATCGTTTTCGGCTCTTTTCAAAAGGGCACCTGGGACCTCTATCAGAAAATCCTGGGCGGACCGGCGAATGACGAGCTGCTTTATCAATCGTCCGAAAGCAAGTTTCCGAACGACTGGTCGCCGGACGGCCGGTTTATTCTCTATATAGCGGTGGATCCGAAAAACGCCCGCGATCTCTGGATTCTGCCTTTGTCCGGCGACCGCAAGCCGTATCCGTTCGTCCAGTCGGTTTTTGACGAAAGGAACGGCCAGTTTTCGCCCGACGGCAAGTGGATCGCCTACCAATCGAATGAATCGGGAATTTTCGAAATTTACGTGCAGTCGTTTCCCGGTCCTGGAATCAGGCGCCAGGCATCCACCGGAGGCGGCAGCCAGCCCCGCTGGCGTCGCGACGGGAAGGAACTGTTTTATATTTCCCCGGACGGCACGCTCACGGCCGTGCCCTTACGGATCGCCGCTCAAAGTCTGAATCCCGGCGTACCGGCGCCCTTGTTCAAAACGCGCATCGTGGGCGGTGTGGCCGCGAGCATTCAGAAGGCGCAGTACGCCGTCGCTCCGGATGGCCGGCGCTTTCTAATCAACGTCACCGTCGAAGAGCCTGTCACCTCGCCCATTACGGTCGTCACCAACTGGGCGGGGGACCTGAAGAAGTAGACACCTAAATCCTGTTTTCATGCCGGGAAATGAGGTCGTTCTGGCAGTCGCGCGTCAGCTCCACGAAATAGGCGGAGTAGCCGGCGATGCGCACCACCAGATTGCGGTACTCCTCGGGGGTCTGTTGCGCCTTGCGCAGGACCTCGGTCGAAACCACGTTGAACTGCGCTTCCGCACCGCCGTTGGCCATATACGCCTTGACCATGTCGCGCAGCTTGGCGATCCCGTCGTCACGGCTCAGCGCCG
>CAZTHE010000078.1:0-18480 GCA_964613495.1 uncultured Acidobacteriota bacterium
CCGCTGCAGGACCGCCTCGATGCGGCGGATGTTTCCCTTCTCTATCTTGAACAATTCGGCCTGCTGCCAGGTCCACGGCTCCGTGGGACCGGCAACCACGTCCCGGCCGTCGGGCGTCTTGAAATGCCGCGTCTTGCCGCCGGCATGGTCGAAGAAGTTGAAGGTGAACACGACACCCCGTTCCCGGTCTACGGCCACGAACCGGCGGTCGCGGATCCGCGAAACGAAATGCATGAGGCCGGACTGAAACTGCTCTTTGCAGCCCCAGGCGCTCGAATACACGGTCTTCTGCCCCGGCCTGAGAGGAACATTGGTGGCGCGGCCGCCGTTCTCATAGCGTTCGCAGTCGTCGCTGAAGGGATACTCCCCTTTCCCGTCGTTGCGCTGCAATCCCGAAAAATACATGTTGGCGACGCGGATCATCTCGTCGCGGGAAGGCCGCTCGGCGGGAGGGATCGCTTCCAGGTATACGGGGTGCGGGCCGCCCATTTTTTCGATATTTTCGGCGGCCGACGGCGGCTGAAGCCGGTTCGGGTCGAACAGGTTGCTTTCCGGACGCATGACGAGCTGTTCGGCTTCGGCGATCCGGCCGTTGCGGATTTTCAGGCGAAGCGCGACGGTGACGGCATTGCCCGGCCCGGGCGCCGGCGCCTCCTCGCGGGCCGTCCCGATGTAGGCGACCTGCTGCGTCTCGACGTCGGGGACATAGAATTTATAGGTCCCCTTCCCGACCATGGTCGCCCAGAGCCCCTCACTGCCCAGAGGCAGCTGGACCCCGTTCTCGGTGAATCTGCAGTTTTCGTCAAACAGGGCGCGGTTCGCATCGTGGGCCAGCATCGCATCCATGTATTTGTCGACGTAGCCTTCCAGGCAGGCCCGGTCGCAGGAGTCCCGGGGCGGGGCGACATCGCTTTGGGCGACCCCGAGAGCGGCGTTCCCGGGATCGGTGCGTTGACACGCCGTGGCGACAAAAAGCAAAAGGGCAATTCCGGCGACTGCAAATAATTTCGTCCGCATGAGCTTCTCCTTTGTTCTGTAAAAGAGACCCAAGGCTCCAAACAATTCGGGGTTGTATCAGGGCACCTTAGCACGGATGGGAGTTGTTGCCAACGCATTTGGACAAACACGATTGATTCGGAATCTGGAATCGGTTTCTCCTGCCGGGGGCCGGCGCGCGGCACCGCCGCGAAGATTGATCTGCGGAATGTTGCAGGCTCGACCCGGTTCGGGTCCGCCGGCTACGGCTCCGGGGAAACGCCCGCCGCCGGCTCCAGCAGGAAGCACGCGGTAAGCGTGAGGGTGCCCTTGCCGTGGTAATACTCCATGCCGTTGGCCCGGCAGACATCGCCGACCATGATGCCGAACGCCTCCATCGGCGAACTCGCTTCGAGCGGATTCCGGCAGGCTGCGTCCGGGTAGGAACAACGATCGCAGGCGGAACAACTTCCGGTCCCCAGGGCGAGCATGCCCGGGCAATCGATGCGCAGTTCCCGCGACAAACGGCGGAAGCTTTGCGCGTGGCGGTCCGCCGCCGCCACCATCCCTTCCCCGTCGAACTCATCCTCCAGCCGCGCGATCGTCTGCACGATCAGCCCAAGTGCATACCGGCGAATAAGGGCGGCGCACTCGTCCAGGGAACCGCAACCCGGCGGACAGGACCAGCTCCTGCCGTAGCGCCCGCAGGTGTTTTTCCCGCAGGCTTCACGGACCTCCGGCCTGAGAATAATGGTGGAACAATCCAATGGGCCTGCCGCGTCAAAACCGGCTTCCAGCGCCCTTGCGATCCATTTTTCCATCGTCCGCCCCGTCCTTTCGAACAGATTCGGGGGTGCCCCGCACCCTTCCCCGGCAGCAATCCGGGAAAATGAAACCTACAAATAATCCCGTTTAAGGTCAAGCGTTCATGATCGCGACGCCCGCTGCCTCCAACGAAGACCGGCCGTCACTTCCGCGGGCGCGCCATGCAGGAGATTCGGTAGGTTTTCGGGCCCGTCCTGTGCTATCCTGCCGCACTTGAGACAAGGCGGGCCGCAAGCGGCCACGGAGGAAACGCAAAATGCCGGTACCGAAATTCGATCCCAGGGAAATGGAAGTAATCAGGGAACTTCCCGCATCGCCCTTTATGCCTGCAATAAAAATTTACAACCGCCCTGTTTCCGACAGGGAGGCCGTCAGAGGCTTGTTGAGAAGAGAAGCGGTCTGGCAGACTTCGGACATGATGGAGACCCGTTTATTCTGCCCGAGAGTCGTCCCGGACAACATCGCCCGCTCCTTCGTTTTCGAAGCCAACCCGTTCGACCCGAACAAGGGCGGCGGACCGGACATGTTCGGCATGATCTGGGAATATGTTCCCGTCGCCGGCGGATCCATGATACGGCCCGGCAAGCCGTTTATCGAGGATTTCAACGAATGGCCGGATAAAATCGTCTGGCCGGACATTGAAACCTGGGACTGGGAGGGCTGTGCCAGAGAAAACGCATCCTACCTCGACGACCAAAAATTCAATGTCTGCTGGCTGATGACGGGCTGGTACGAGAGACTGATCACGTTCATGGAATTTGAAAACGCCGCCGTCGCCATGATCGACGAAGATCAGCAGGACGCCGTCAAATCCTTCTTTGACAGGGCGACCGATCTCTATATAAAGATATTCGACAAATTCTGCACCCTGTTCCCCGGCATCGACGGATTCTGCGTCCACGACGACTGGGGTTCTCAGAAGGAAACCTTCTTTTCCCCCCCTGTGGTAAGAGAGATGATCGTTCCCTACATGAGGCGGGCCACGGATTATCTGCATTCGAGAGGGAAATACTGCGAACTGCACAGCTGCGGCCAACTCATGAAGCAGGTCCCGAACATCATCGCGGCGGGCTGGGACACATGGTGCCCGCAGGCCATGAACGATACGCATAAAATCTATGAGTTGTACGGAGACAAATTGCTTGTCGCCGTCATGCCGGATCCCCTCGACCCGGAAACGTCGACGGAAGAACAGCAGCGGGAAGCCGCGAGAAGCTATGCGGAAAAATTCTGCAATCCGGCAAAACCCTCCTATTTCAACTTCAATGCCCTGAAAACGCTCACTCCTGCGTTCCGCGAGGAGCTTTACAGGCAGTCGAGGATTCATTACAGCCGGTAACAGGGGCCGGCCCTGTTTCCCGATAGAAAGCAGGCGGCAGTTTCGTATGGAGACCCCGTTTTTCGACCTGGACGCATTTCTTGAGCGAATCCATTACAGAGGCAGTGCACCGGCCGGCGCATCGGCTCTCAGGAATCTTCACGTTGCCTATACCCTGAACGTGCCCTTTGAGAACCTGGATGTGTATTACGGAAGGCCGGTTCCGCTGGACGGGGCCTCCCTGTACAGGAAGATCGTCACGGACAGGCGGGGCGGATACTGTTTCGAGATGAACGGCCTCTTTTCCCTTGCCCTGGAGACGATGGGATTCAAGGTCACGAACCTTCTGGCCCGGGTGGCATTGAACGGCGGCCAGTACACGACGAAAACGCATCAGGCGATACTCGTGGAAGCGGACGGCGACAGGTGGCTGGCGGATGTGGGTTTTGGCAATGACGGTATCATCGCCCCGCTGCTGCTGGAGGGAAACAGGGAGCAAACGCAGTACGCACACACGTACCGCCTCGTCACGCATGCGGCGCTCGGCTACGTGCTCGAGAAAAAAAACGGGGACGGGTATAGTCCGCTATATGCCTTTTCGCTCGATCCATGCGGCCCGGAAGATTTCATCATGTCGAACCACTTCACGGCGACATTCCCCGGCTCCTTTTTCCGGACCATGCGCATGTGCACCATGCCCACGAAGGAGGGGAGGATTACGCTCACCGACAGCCACTTCAAGGTCGTGCGCGGCGACGCGGTGCGCGAGACGCCCATCGCCGGCGAGCGCGAATTCCACACGCTCCTGAAAGAGCATTTCGGCCTGGACCTGGATCGCATCCGGCCGGCCGGTTGACCCTCACCGTTCGAATCCAAACGAGACGAGGCCGAAAAGAGGGGCCCGGGCCCGCCTTTTCGGCCTCGTTTTTATGCACCGTCTCTGTCCGCCGCCGGCCTGCGGCTTCCGGGTCGCCCCGCGGCAAAGCCGATCGCGCCCGTTCTATTGGAACATTTGCGCGGAAGCCTTGTCGATCTCCTCCATGACGGCGTCGTAGACGCCCGGAAAGATGCTCGCGGGATCGCCCATCGTGGTGCACGGGATGTAGTATTTCGTGCCGTATTCGCGGCAGGCCCGGAAGGTCTCGTCGTGGATCAGCTCGCGCGTCCAGTCCCCCCGGTCGACCTTTCCGTTGTCGATGCCGCCCATGATCGTGAGCTTTCCGCCGTATTCCTTGATGATCTTCGGGATGTTGTTGGTGGACATGCAGCCCTGCCAGACGTCCATGCCCATCTCGACCATGAACGGCACCAGGTTCTCGCCGTAGGAGTCGGAGTGGTGGACGATGCACTCGACGCCATGGGACTTGTAATAGCCGTAGATCCGCTTGTAGGCCGGCAGGAGGAACTCCTCGAACATCGCGGGGGAGATGAACGACGATTTCTGGCTCCCCCAATCGTCGTGGTGGAACAGGGCGTCCGGTTTGACGTACTTACAGACATCCTCGGCATACCGGAGCTCGAACCCGGTGATCATCTCGTAGATCTCGTGCATCTCGTCCGGGTTGGTGTAAAAGGCGGTCAGGCAGTTGGTGATTTCCAGCAGATAGTGGCTCTGCTCGAATACGCCCGGGGCGATGAAGGGCGCCACGAAATACTCGTTGCGGTCGATCGCCTCCACCTGTTTGATCGTTTCCTCCCAGGCCGCGGCCGGCATGACGGGATCGGGGATCCTGACGTAGTCGCGCCAGTGCTCGATGTCCTTGATGACGACGTGTTCCGCGTCGTGCACCGGGAACGGGCCGGGCGCGTTGGCCGGGAAGCTGATGGTGACGCCCCATTTGTTCACGATCGGCGAACCGCCCTGGACAGGGCGTCCGCTGCTCAGCGCAAACGGAGTCATCACCAGCGAAAGCGCCTCGTACCCTTTGACGAAGCGGTCGGGCTTTCCACCCTTCATGGTCTCCACCATATTCTGTCTCTTAGTGAGCATTCCTGTTCTCCTTCTATGAATTGCCGGACGCCCGTCAACGGGCGCCATCGAGGAATCCCCGGCGGAAACCGCCCGCAGGAAGATTCCGTCAGGCCCGGAAGGCGTGATCAAACGAAACGATCTTCAGACAATACGCCCAAATAGTCAAGCCGCAGCTAGCCCGCCGGGTTCATGGGGCCACTGTTGCAGCGCCGTATCCGTTTGCTATTATTCAAGAGTTTGGAAGAGTCGAGGCCGATCGCCTGGACGAGGTTCTCCTGCACGCACATCGGGGTGAAACAGAAATGAATCTCATGGAAAACCTGAGAGCGCAGTTCCCGGGGCAGGCGCCGGGCAGGCCGCTGTTCCTGCCGGATCTGACCCTGTGGTATTCATGGCACGCCAAACGGGGGACGCTGCCGGAGGCGTGCAGGGGGAAGTCCCTGGCCGGCGTGGCCTCCGCGCTGAACTGCCCGGCATGGACCGTCCGCACTCCCTGGCGGCTCGAACACGACGGCATCGGGATCGTGCGCGAGGAAACCGGGACCCGGCGCGTGATCCGGTACCGCACCGGATCGGGAGTGCTGTCCGAAACGTGGGTCCTGGGACCCGACGGGGACTGGTGGCAGAAGGAATATCCGGTCAAGGACGAGGACGACCTGGACGCGGCCGAAGAGATCCTGAAGGCGATGCGCTACCGTCCGGACGTCGCCGGACCGGCCGCGTCCGAACCCGGTCCCGGAATCATCGATGTCATCCAACTTCCTAAAGTTCCCTACTCCGACATGCTGCACACGATGCTCGGGTGGAGCGACGGATTGATGCTGATGATGGCGGAAGAAGAGCGGCTGGCCGGGTTGCTGGGGATCATGGAGGAAAAGAGGGACGGGCTGATCCGGCATCTGGCGTCCGGCCATGGCCGATCCATCTTCCTGGCGCCGGACAACCTGGACGGGCAATTCATCTCGCCCGCCGCCTTCGCGAAGCACCTGCAGCCGAGCTACCGGACTGCGGCCGAAACGCTGCACCGTCACGGCCATTTCCTGTGGGTTCACGTCGGCGGGACGTCCAGGCACCTGCTGCCGCTCCTGGCAGGCTCCGGCATCGACGGCTTGAGCGGCATCTCGGGTCCGCCGCAGAGCGACGCGACTCTGGCCGAGGCGAGAGCGGCGGCGGGGCCGGAGGTCACGCTGTGGGGGGGCATCCCGCAGGACTACGTGATGCCGATGCACGACCGGTCGGCGCTGATGCGGTCCGTCGAGGAAGCCGGGGCCTTCGCCCGCTCCGACGGCCGGACGATCGTCGGCGTCGCGGACCATGTCCCCGTGGACGCCGAATTCGACCGCCTCAGGGAAATTGCCGATCGAATGAGCCGATCGTGACCCCGGCGCCGCCGGAGGAAGGCGAACGCCCGTTACCAGGCCAGGGAGCTGGCGGCGGCGAACTTTTCGTTGAAGTCGGGGATGGTCGCCAGCTCGATATAGCCGTCTTTCGCCGCGATCTCGAGCGCCGCCCGGCGCTTGTCCCGTGAGATCAGCGCCAGTCGCGCCCCGGTTCCCGCGGCGTTGCCCACCTGCTGAAAACGCTCCAGGGGGAGCGGGGGCAGCATGCCGATCCCGATGGCGCTCTGCACGTCGATAAAGGTCCCGAAGGCCCCGGCGATGATCACGCGGTCGATGTCCGCCTCCGCTATGCCCGCATCCTCGATCAGCGCCTGGATTCCGAGGCGGATCGCCGTTTTCGCCGCCTGCAGTTCCCGGACATCCTTCTGGGAGATGGTGATGTCGTCCTCTCCCGGACGCTCCACGAGAACGAATTCCCTGCGCTCGTCGAGTCTGCGCACGAGCGCGTGATCCAGCATCCTGCCCGAAGGATCGATCACTCCGTTCTGCCGCATCTGGGCGATCGCATCGAGGAGCCCGGAACCGCAGATGCCGACCGGCGCCGAGCCGCCGATCGTCTGGATTTCCAGCCGGCCATCCGACATGCGCACGCGCTCGATGGCGCCCCTGGCGGCCCGCATGCCGAAACGGATGTGCGCGCCCTCGAAGGCCGGACCGGAGGCGCAGGACACGCTTTTCATCGTTCCGCGGCAGTTCAGGCAGATTTCCGTGTTGGTGCCGATATCGATGGCCAGCGTGACGCCTTCCCTTTCGTCGGTCTCGGTCGCCAGGAGCATCGCCACATGGTCCGCGCCGACATACCCGGCGATATTCGGCAGCATGTGCACATAGCCGCCCGGGGCCATCTTCAGGCCGAGGTCCCGCGCCTTGACATCCACCTCGGCGCGGACGGCCGGGACGTAAGGGATGACGCCCAGCTGATGCACCGAAAGCCCCAGGAAGAGGTGATGGATGACGGTGTTGCCGACGATGACCGCGTCCGCGACGTGAGAGGGATCCGATCCGGTTTCCGCACAAAGCGCGGCGACGCTGGCGTTCAGGGCGTCCACGACGAGCGACTGCAGTTTCGCGGCGTTTTCCGCGGACTGGCCGGCGGTATAGATGCGCGAAACGACATCCTCCCCGTAGGAGATTTGAGGGTTCATCAGGCCCGAGGATGCGGCGATCTCGCCGGTTTTCAGATCCACCAGGTAGACCGCGATCTTGGTCGTTCCAATATCCACGGCAAGGCCGATCCACCGGGTGGAGGGGGCGTCCAGCGCAACGATCTCCGATTCGCGCAGGACGACGCTCGCCTTCCAATCCAGGTCCCGCAACCGCGACGTAAACGTCTGCTGGACGGCCAGATCGATGGTTCCCGGGGCGACGCCGTGGGCGCGCTTTAGCGTCCCCCACAGGTTCCGATCGTCCGCCATCGGATCCTCCAGCGAGGGTGGGGTCAAACGCACGTCGAGCGGGCGCACCATGGGATCCGGTTCGACCTGCGGCTGGAGGCCTTCCACCTGCGTCCGCTGGGGCGCGGATAGAGACTCCGGCGGCACCAGAATCCGGACGTCACCCTGCGGAACCGTCATGCAGGCCAGCCGGCATCCCCGCTCCAGGTCGGCATCCGCAAAGGTGTCCCGGTCCACGGCCGTCGGGGGCGATACAGGCCCCGATACGACCTGGACCCTGCACCGCCGGCAGGCTCCCACGCCGCCGCACATGCTGACAAGATCCACCTTCAACTGCCGCGCGCACTCCAGGAGCGAGGTCCCTTCGGCGAAGGGCCCGCGCCTTCCCACCGGCATAAATTCGACTTTGACCAAGGCTTTTTACCTCGCGGAATCCGCCATGAATGCAAAAGCCTCCCTTCCGGAACCCGAAGGGAGGCTCTGGGCCTTCACAGCCTGGCGGCTGCTATTTCTGCTGCTTTTTCATCCACTCCGCGCCGTAGCGGTTGCATTCGTCGATGACGATCGGGGTGACGAACTCGTTGATGCATTCGAGGCTGCCGATGCACGGCAGGAACGCGCCGCCGGGCGCATACGCGTCGATCGCCCTGCGCACCTCGCCGCGGATCTCGGCCTCCGTCGCATCCGCCCGGTCGATCACGGCCTGCTCGATGCCGCCCATGAGCAGGATCTTGCCCTGCGTGTTCTTCTGGATCTGCACGATGTCGTTCGAGGGAAGGGCCCCCTGCCACATGTCGATGCCCAGGTCGACCATGTCGTTTTCGATTCCCTGGCAGTAGCAGTCGGCATGATGCTGAATCAGCACGCCGCGCTTCTTGACATAGCCGTAGATGCGGGCATAGTGCGGCTTCAGCAACTCGCGGAACTTGGCGGGAGAGAAGAAGAGGGCGGTCTTGGAGCCCCAGTCGTCGTGCGAGTGCAGGATGTCGGGCTTCAGGTTGTCGATGAGCTGCTCGAACACCTTGAGTTTCCAGTCGGCATAGGCGTCGAAGAACTCGTACATGGACTCCGGCTCTTCGTACAGGCTGATGAGCACTTCCTCGAAGGGCATCAGGCAATGCGCGCGCTCGAACAGGCCGCGGAAACTGGGGACCATCACCATCGTGGTTTCCCTGTCGATCCCCTCGATGGTCTTTTTCGCATCGCTCCAGTCCAGATCCGGGATTTCCGGGAATTTGACGTAGTCGCGCCACTTCGTAATATCCTTGATGACCTTGTTCTGGTCGTTGACAATGGGGATCCAGCCGGGATCGCCGGGCAGGAAGCGGATGGTGCCGCCCCAATTGTCTATGGCCGCCTCCCCGGTGAACTGAAGAATGTCCCAGATCGAGATGGGGTCCATCACGCAGTGAAATTTGATCTTCGGAAACGCCTCGAAACCGTATCCCATCCATTTGATGGGCTTCTCGTTTCGCAATGCGGACATGAACGCTTCTTTTAAATTCATGAGCAAAAACCTCCCGGTTAATCCTGCGTCAATAGTTGGGAATACCAAAAATCATGGCTGCCCGGACAGATGAATTATGCATTATAGCAGGGAAAAACGCCGCCGATCCGAAAGATTTCGCGGATTCCCCCCCCAAATCCCGATTCGACAAGCCGATCCGCCGAAACGTCACGCCCCGGGCGCAAATTCGTCAGGGCTGGCCATCGCCCCGGGAATTCCGCCGCGATTTCCGGACCACCCGGTCCGGACGTCCCTTCAGGCTTGCGGAAATGGTGCGCTTCAAAAACACCGCCTCCCCCGAGGCCGCCAGCGGGACGCTGTCCCGGGTCTCGAACGTGATGCGTCTGCAGCTCGTTCCGGCCTCCATGGCCCTCTTGTGGACCAACGCGGTCAATTCCTCCCTGGCGAACCCGTCGGCGTCGTCGATGCTCTGGAACTTGCGGACGCCCGAGACGCCTTCCACGATAAAGCCGTCCTCCGCTCCCGGCACGATCCAGAGCTGCTTCCGCACGAGCACATGGCTCGTGATCGCGCCGATGGCATTGGCGACATCGGCATCCCCCGGGAGGACCGCCTTCGCTTTAAATGGAGCGACGGCCTGTGGCAGGAAAAACCGGATCGGGGCTCCCACGCCGATCACCGGGTGCCTGAAATTGACGGCGACTTCATAGTTGGGATTCGGTTCGTCCAGGAGGTGGTGGACCAGGATCCCGCAGACGGGACAGTGGTCCATCCGATCCGAATCCACGTCGTCGTCCAGAAGTCTTTTCAGCATCTCCATGGACAGCCGTTTGACGCCCAGCCCGAGGACGTGTTCGATCATATCGCGCAGGGGCATGCGGGCCAGGGACGCATGCAGATCCGCATATCGCCTGGCGGCATCCGCGTCCCACTCCGAAAAACGGCCGTCGACGTGGAGGAGATCCGTGAAGGTCAACCCGCACCTCTGAATGACAAAATTCTCATCCAGGCGCTCCAGATGCAGGCTGCCCTCGGCGACGGCGCCGGTGAGGTGAAGCAGCTCATCCAGGGAATGGGGCCTCTGCCCGAGCATGCCGACGATCTTCTCTTCCAGGGACGTAAGCCGCATCGACCGCACGTCGCCCGTCTTCACCAGGATCTGCATCCTGCGGGTGGAGGCGCGATAGCGGTTGAGGTGAAGGTTCAAATAATCGATGGCGGCGTCCGTGCCGGGCCAGTTCCGGCCGAGCCAGGCGATGGGCGCGACCCGCCTGGGCCCTACGAGAAACTGCGTCCTCTCGTAACGGATCAGGCTGTCGCCGCCCAGGCCGATGGTGCGGATGTCGAGCGCCTTGACGTGGGTCCGATGTCCCCCCACGTTGGACCCGTCTTCGTTCAGGCTGACCATGCCCGCCGACAGGGCGGCCGTATCGGTGGTCGTCCCGCCCATATCCACCACCAGGGCGTCCCGGAGACCGGTGAGGTGCCGGGCGCCCGCCACGCTGGCGGCGGGTCCCGAAAGGATCGTCTCGACCGGCCGCACCTTCGCCATCTCCGAGCTCATCAGGGTGCCGTCCCCCTTGACCACGACAACGGGGGCGTCGATGCCGCACCGTTGCATCACCTTTTCGAGATCGATCAGCAGGTTGGCCAGCCTGGGGATGATTCTCGCGTTCAGCATGGCCGTGACCGCCCGGGTCTGGAAATTGAGGGCTTCCGACAACTCATGGCCGCAGGATACGAAAAGCCCCGTTTCGGCCTGAACGACGGCTTTCACCTCGAGTTCATGCTGGGGATTGATGGAGCCGGCAAAGCCCGAGACGGCGAACGCGGTCACGGCGTGGTCCTCGATCATCCGGATCGCGACGGACCGGACCTCTTCCCTGCGGACCGGCACGATCTCCCTGCCCGTGATATCCAGTTGCCCCTGTATGATGGACTTCGGCCGGTAGGAGATGCTTTGGGCGATATCCAGCCCGAAGGGCGGCATGAGGATCAAGCCGACCTTCTGCCCTTCGTTTTCCACGATGGCGTTGGTCGCCAGCGTCGTCGACAACGAAACGAGCTCTATTTCCCGGAGCAGGTTCCGGTCCAGCAGCTGCAGCGCGTTGGCGATACCGACGGAAAAATCCCACCGGGTGGTGAGCGCCTTCGCCTTGCAGAGGACCCTGTCCCCTTCAAGATCGAAGATCACGGCGTCGGTGTAGGTCCCGCCGGCATCGACGCCCAGTCCGGTTTTTATATACTCTCCGGCATCCCCCCCGGAGGGGACGGCTCCTTGCCGGATTGCGGGTGCGTGCGCCCTGCGGGGATGGTTCCCCGCCCGACGGGGCTGCGGCCGTTTGCGGACGGGCTGTGGGCCGGTCCTTCGTCCTTTCGGGGCAAATCCTGCGCTTTCAACGCTTTGTTTCAGGTCAACGTCGGGACCCGTGGGCGGGGTTACAGCGGTCTTTTTTTTCAATGCGTTCTTTCGAGACTCCCGTTCCCGTGTGCGCGGCCGGAGACTCTCCGTCTGGACCGGCTTGCCCCGACAGGGGATCGCCTCAAACGGCCCTGCGCGCTGCATCGGCTTTTCTAGCACCTTTTCGCGCCGGCTTCAACTGTTCCCGCGACATAAACGCCGGGGCCCCGCGCCCCTTGCGTCCCCGCGCCGATCAGGAATATTTGACTTGATCGGGATATTCCGGATAGAATCAACCCTTTATGGCAAAGGGCTTTTCGGCGGAATCTGCAATTAAATTTTCTGCAGGAGTTCGGCACTAAACAATCACGATCGGATACCCTAACGGAGCAAATGCACGATGATTATTATTGGTGAGAAAATCAATGGATCGATCCCATCCGTAGCCAAGGCCATCGAGGCGAAAGATGCGGATTTCATCAGGAACCTCGCGAAGGTGCAATCGGATGTCGGGGCGGACTTTATCGACGTCTGCGCTTCCGTCGAAGTCTCCAGGGAACTGGAAGTCCTGAAATGGCTGATCGACCTTGCCCAGGAGGTCACCGACACCCCTCTGGCGGTGGACAGCCCGAGCGCGGACATGTGCGCGAAGGCGATCGACTTCTGCAAGAAGCCCGGGCTGGTCAATTCGGTATCCATGGAAGGCAACAAAATCGAGGTCGTCTTCCCGAAGATCGCAAATACCAAGTGGGAGTGCGCCGCGCTTCTGTGCGACGACACCGGGATTCCGAGATCGGCGGAAAAGCGCCTCGAGGTATTCGAGGCGTTGATGAAAAAGGCCAAGGAATACAACATCGACCCCTCGAGGCTTCATATAGACCCTCTGGTGGAAATGCTGGCCACTTCGGAGGACGGCATCAACATGATCGTCGATGTCATGAAGGAAATCCGGAGGCAGTACCCCACGATCCATATCACGGGCGCAGCCAGCAACATTTCTTTCAATCTGCCGGCGAGGAAAATCGTCAACCAGGCGTTTGTCGTCCTGGCCATGAATGCGGGGCTGGACAGCGTGATTCTGGACCCCCTGAACAGGGATCTGCGGGGATTGATCTACGCGACCGACGCATTGCTCGCCAGGGACGAGATGTGCATCGAGTACATCCACGCCTTCAGAAAAGGCATCTTCGGCGTACAGAAGTAGAACGAGTACGGTTTGAAAATCCGGCGCGCGATATTTTTCCTGACGGATTCTACGCGAACATGTTAGAAAGATATCCCGCCGCCGTGTTCGGGGGCCTCCGATTTTCGTTCGCAAGTTGGAGGATGTTTAGGAACCAACCTCTCCGGCCCGAGGCCGGGGCATTATAGCAATCGGGTGAAAAAAAATATGGCTAAAATCGACGAAGTTAAAGAACAGGTAATCATCGGAAAAACCAAAATAGTTCCCGGCCTGGTTCAGGAAGCCCTGAACGAAGGAAGCGCCGCAAAGGATATCCTTCAGGCGATGATCGATGGGATGAAGGTTGTGGGCGACCGGTTCTCCGCAGGCGAAATCTTCGTGCCTGAAATGCTCATCGCGGCGAAGGCGATGGCGAAGGGCGTGGAAGTGCTGAAGCCGCAGCTGAGCTCGGAAGCGTCCACCTCCCTGGGGACCTGCATCATCGGGACGGTCGAGGGCGACCTCCATGACATCGGCAAAAACCTGGTCAACATGATGATCGGCAGCGCCGGCTTCGACATGGTCGATATCGGCGTCGACCAGGCGCCCGGCAAATTCATCGAAGCGATCAAGAACAACAAGAATGTGAAGCTGGTCGCCTGCTCCGCCCTCCTGACCACCACCCTTCCTGCGTTGAAGAAGACGGTGGATGCCATCCGGGAAAGCGGCCTGACGGGTTTCAAGGTCATCGTCGGCGGCGCGCCCGTGACGCAGAAGTTCGCGGATGAGATCGGGGCGGACGCCTACGCGCCGGACGCGGGAGCCGCCGCGGAAAAGGCAAAGGCAATCGTAGCCGCTTAGGCGCGCGGACCTTTCTGGAGGCCTTTCCCTTATGCTGACCAAAAAACAGAATCTGCTGGAGACCATTCGGGGCGGCAAGCCCGATAGGTTTGTCAATCAGTACGAGGCGTTCGATTGTTCTCCGAGTTCGCCGTTCGGCATGATCATGGGAGACCCGGTTTCGGCGGCTTCCGCCATGCCGGCTCCGGGAGGAGCGCCGGTCAAGGATTCCTGGGGGGTCACCCGGGCCTGGCCCGCGAACGTGCCGGGAGCGTTCCCGGTGCATGACGCGGAACACAAGGTGCTGAAGGATATCACGCAATGGGAGAAGATCGTGAAGGCTCCCAGGCTGGATTATCCGAAATCCGAGTGGGACAAATTCAAGGCCGCGGTGGACGAAGTCGACAGGAATGAAGTATTCGTGACTGTGTTCGGCGCCCCCGGCATTTTCGAGCAGCTCCACTACCTGATGGGAATGGATGACTGCCTTCTGGCTTTTTACGAAGAGCCCGAAGCCATGAAGGAGCTCATCGCCTACGTCACGGAATGGAAGCTCGAGTACGCCAGGCTGTTGTGCGATCACTTCGCTCCCGAAGTGATCTTCCAGCACGACGACTGGGGCAGCCACAAGTCGTCGTTCCTGTCTCCATCCATGTTCGAGGAGTTTTTCCTCGAGCCGTACAAGAAATGGTACGGATATTACAAGGAGCGGGGCGTCCAGCTCGTCGTTCACCACAACGACGCGTACAGCGCGAATCTGGTCCCTTTCATGATCGAAATGAAAATGGACATCTGGCAGGGATGCGTCACGACGAACAACGTGTCCGGGCTGATCAAGAAGTACGGCGGCAAGATCTCTTTCATGGGCGACATCGACAACGGTCTCGTGGACCGTGGAGACTGGACCCGGGAACTGGTCGCGATGCACGTACGGAGAGCCTGCGAGGAAAACGGCAAGCATTACTTCATCCCCTGCATCACCCAGGGAGGAAAGGGCGCCGTGTATGACGGCGTCTATGACGCCATTTCCGTGGAAATCGACAGGATGAGCAGGGAAATGTTCAAATAGGGCCGGCACCGAGCGATCGGGTACGCTCTTTTATGGATCCGGAGCCGGGACCCCCGCCGCAGACCGAAGGCAGGCGGCGGATTCCCGGCTCCTTTTGTTTTAATCCGCTTTATGGGAGGTTGTTGCATGCTGACCCCGAAACAGAACCTGCTGGAACTCTTGAAGCCGAACGGCAGACCCGACAGGCTCGTCAATCAATACCAACCCTGCATCCCCGTAATGACCGATCCCTGCGGCAAATTCACGCGCGGCAACCGCGTCAAGGGCCTGACCACGAAGGACCGGTGGGGGACGGAAATCGCCTGGCCCGAAGAGCAGTTTGCGGCCATGCCCCATGTCACGCCGGAAAACAAGGTTCTGCCGGACATCACCCGTTGGCGGGATTCCGTGAGGGTACCCGACATGGTCGGTGCCTGCTCCGATCCGGAGCTATGGAAGCCCGCGCTGGAAGAAGCCGCCCGGGTGGACAAGGACAAGTATCTCGTGATGGCATTCATGGGAACGGGCATTTTCGAGCAATGCCATTACCTCATGGGATTCGAGGATACGCTGACGAACCTCCTGGAAGAGCCGGAATGCATGAAAGAGCTGATCGGAGCCATCAGCGAATACCGCTACAATTATCTCAAACTGCTGGTCGACAACCTCAAGCCCGACGTCATCCTCTCCCACGACGACTGGGGGAGCAAACGCTCTCTGTTCATGAGCCCCGGCACCTGGCGCGAGCTGATCAAGCCCTTCTACTTCAAGATGTACGGCTACGCGCGCGACCACGGGGTCCTCATCATGCACCACGCCGACTCGTTCCTCGAGCCCCTGGTCGAAGACATGGTGGAGATCGGGATAGACATCTGGCAGGGAGTGCTGCCCCAGAACGACATCCCGAAGGTTCAGAAGCAGCTCGGCGGTCGCATGGCGCTGATGGGCGGCATCGATGCCGCCGTCGTCGACTGGCCCGGGGCTTCCGAAGCAACCATCCGCGCCGAAGTCCGCCGCGCCTGCGTGGAGTACGGGCCGGGCGGCGGGTTCATCCCCGGCCTGACTTACGGGCTGCCGGGCAGCATCTTCCCCAACGTGGACCCGATCATCACCGACGAGATCGCCCGCTACAACGAGGAGGTTTACGGGATCCGGGCGTGATCGCCCTAGGGGAAAGCTCGTCAACCGTTTTTCCGGGGGGAATGGGAATTCCCAAATCCCTCCGCCGCGGCCACAATAATCCATGTTGAAGCGACAGAAGACAGGGTCCGTGCTCTGCCCCTCGTGCGGCAAGCTGGTTGGCGTGAGCGACGACGTCTGCTTTCACTGCGGCCGGCGCAACCCGGGCCTGTGGGGATTTGCCGGGGTGTTCCGCCGGTTGGGGGCGGATCTCGGGTTCGTCCCCATCGTGATGATCGGGTGTTCCCTTCTCTACACGGCCGCCCTGATCCTGGACCCTCAGGGGATCCGGATGTCGGGGATCTCCTTCCTTTCGCCGAGCGCCAGGAGTCTCGCCGCCCTGGGGGCGAGCGGCGCCATTCCCGTATTTCAACTGGACCGATGGTGGACCGTCCTGTCCGCCGCCTGGCTTCATGGCGGGCTGCTGCACATCGGCTTCAACCTTCTCTGGATCCGTCAGCTGGCCCCCGCGGCCGCCGAACTCTACGGGCCGTCCCGGGCGGTCATCATCTACACGGCCGCCTCCATCTGCGGATTCCTGCTGAGCAGTCTCTGGGGGACCCCGTTGACGGTGGGGGCTTCCGCCCCCATCTTTGGATTGCTCGGCGCCCTGGTGGCCTACGGCCGGCGCACCGGGAGCCGCCACATCGGCAGCCAGGCCCTGAGCTACGCCGTCATCCTCTTTATTTTCGGATTCCTCATGCCCAACATCGACAATTTCGCCCACCTCGGGGGCTTCGCGGGCGGGTACGCCGCGGCGAAAGCACTGAACCCGCTGCTGCCGGAGCGCGTCGGCCACACGATCGGCGCTATCGTCTGCCTGGGCCTCTCTCTATTGTCGATCCTGGCGTCGGCGCTGACTT
Source organism: uncultured Acidobacteriota bacterium (assembly GCA_964613495.1). Classification (GTDB taxonomy): domain Bacteria; phylum Acidobacteriota; class UBA6911; order UBA6911; family UBA6911; genus UBA6911. Next base: position 16,846 of record CAZTHE010000078.1, read on the forward strand.
CGGGCGCGTTTTTCGCGTGACGGCGCCGGATTGCCGCCGGGCATGGGGACCGCAGCAGCAGCCAGTCAAATATCTGAAATAAAGATCTTTGCTGCACGGGATCCCGTAAACCCGAAGCACAAAAGGCTGGGATTTTCCAAAACCTGTAGTAAAATGACGGGTTTGGCTTGCCATCGAACCGTTTAATCCGATTTATTCATGTAGCCCCGTCGAGAGGTGGCGCAAAGGGTCATGAATTAAAAAGATTCCAGATTCCAGATTCCAGATAAGCCCGCGGGTCATCGATTTGTGCAGGCGAGAGTCGCTTTCGAACCAGGGAATGCCCGAGATCGTTCCGTGCCGCACCATCTGGAATCTGGAATCTGGAATCTGGAATCAAAGCCTGCGTCCCCGGAAAGGTGTGTGAATTCGTGCGAGATCCAATAGCCATTCTTTCTCATCCGGAGGCGGTTCTGGAAGAAACCGCGCCGGCCTCTCAGGCTGTTTCTCGGGCATCTTCCCGGGAGGTCCTGGATTATGCCGTTCGGGCGGCCCGATCGCTCGAAGCCCGGCAGCATCCCGAAGGCTACTGGGTGGCGGACCTGACGGCCGATTCCACCCTGCAGTCGGACTACATACTGCTGCAGATGTGGCTTTACCCTCCCGATGCGGACGGGGCCTGGGATCCGCCGACGATGCCCCGGATCCGCAAGGCCGCGCGCGCCATCCTGGACGCACAGCGCCCCGACGGCGGCTGGAACACTTACGAACCCGGACCGTCGGAAATCAACGCCACCGTGCGCGCCTACACCATGCTCAAGATGACGGGGATGCCGCCCGACGACGCGCGCATGCGGCGGGCGCGGGAACTCGTCCTCAAAATGGGAGGCATCCAGGCCTGCAACAGCTATACCAAAATCAACTACAGTTTTTTCAATCTCTTTCCCCGGAAATACTGTCCCACGATTCCGCCGGAGATCCTGATCCTCCCCGGAAACCTGTTGTACGAAATGTCGTCCTGGACCCGCACCATCATCGTGCCCCTTTCGATCATCCAGGCCGTCGGCAAGACCAGGCCGACGCCGGGCGGCCTTCGGATCGACGAACTGATGCACCCGCACCGCAAGCTGGCGCTTCACCGCCGCGACCGGATCGGGAATATTTTCATCAAGGCCGACACGCTGTTCAAACGATGGGAGCGCCAGAGCGTGAAAAAAATCCGCGGCCACGCCATCCACGAGGCCGAGCACTGGATGCTCGACCGCCTGCAGTTCAGCGACGGCCTGGGCGCTATCTACCCCGCCATGATGTATGCCATCATGGCCATGGACTCGCTCGGCTATGAGCGCGACCACCCCGATCTCGTCCAGGCGATCGGGCAATTCGACAGCCTGATGCTGGAAGGGGAGGAAAGCCTGATCTTCCAGCCCTGCATGTCCCCGGTCTGGGACACGGCCATCGCCACCTTCGCCCTTGGGGAACTCGGACAGGGAGACCCGGCGCGGATGACGGCGGCGGCCGACTGGCTGCTCGGCCGTGAAATCCGCCGCAAGGGGGATTGGGCAGCCAAACGCCCCAATCTGACCCCTTCCGGCTGGGTCTTCGAGTTCGCCAACGAATTCTATCCCGACATCGACGACACGGCCATGGTCCTGC
>CAZTHE010000079.1:0-18370 GCA_964613495.1 uncultured Acidobacteriota bacterium
GAGCCGATCGACGCCCGCGACACAGCGGAGCTCAAGAAGAAGATTCTCGCCGCGGGCCTGACGGTCCCCCAGCTGGTTTCGACGGCCTGGGCTTCGGCGTCGACGTTCCGCGGCTCCGACAAGCGCGGCGGCGCCAACGGAGCCCGCATCCGTCTCGCCCCCCAGAAGGACTGGGAAGTCAACCAGCCGGCGCAGCTTGCGGCCGTGCTGAAGGCCCTGGAGAAAATCCAGAAGGAATTCAACGGCGCGCAACCCGGAAAGAAGAGGGTTTCGCTCGCCGACCTGATCGTCCTGGGCGGGTGCGCCGCGGTCGAGCAGGCGGCGAAGAGCGCCGGACACGATGTCGCCGTTCCCTTCACGCCGGGCCGCACCGATGCGTCCCAGGAGCAGACCGATGCGGCGTCCTTCGCTGTGCTCGAACCGAAGGCGGACGGTTTCCGCAACTACCTCAAAACCAAATACGCCGTGTCGGCGGAGGAAATGCTGGTCGACAAGGCCCAGCTGCTGACGCTGACCGCGCCCGAGATGACGGTCCTCGTCGGCGGCATGCGCGTCCTGAATGCCAACTACGCTCAGTCCCCGAACGGGGTCTTCACCCGTCAACCTGGAACGCTCACCAACGACTTCTTCGTGAACCTGCTCGATATGGGCACGGAGTGGAAGCCGAAGGCGGACTCCGGCGACCTGTTCGAGGGGCGCGATCGCAAAACCGGGGAACTCCGGTGGACCGGCGCCCGGGTCGACCTCGTCTTCGGGTCGAACTCGCAGCTCCGGGCCATAGCCGAAGTCTACGCATGCGATGACGCGCGCGAAAAGTTCGTTGGCGACTTCGTGGCTGCCTGGGCCAAGGTGATGGACCTGGACCGGTTCGACCTCGCCTGATCCCCACCGCAGCCTCTCCAGAGAAATGGGGGGTGTTTCCAAACCGGAACGCCCCCCTGGAACTCCCCGTAGATGTCCGGGATGCCGGACTGTTACAGATTCCAGATTCCAGATTCCAGATGGCGTTCTGTCATAGAATCACGAATATTCTATCGCTCCAATCCAAATTGCTCGTGAACAAATCGGCGACCCGCGGGCTTGTCCGGAATCCGGAATCTGGAATCCCTAATCTTTTTCATCAGTGAATGCCGCAGTGACCCGTTCGCCTGCCGGCCGATCCGGCGGATCCGCCCGGGCTGAAGCCGCGCGCTCCCTGGTGTATACTTTATAGCAATGTGCCGTGCGTTCCCGGGAACATGCACGGCGATTCGCCTGGAAGCGGCATCCGAATTCGCGGGAGCGTCCCGGCCGCAGTTTTAGCGCACTGGAGCAAAGAACATGGAAACCTTCGTGGAAAGCGCACGCACTCAATTGACCGGCCGCCGCGTCAGGCTGCAGGATGCCCTTGCGGCCAAGCCGGAACAAGCCTACCTGGCATCGCTCCTCGAGGAGGTGGATGCCGCCCTGTCACGGATGGACGACGGGTCTTTCGGCCTGTGCGAAACCTGTCACGAGCCGATCGAGAAGGAGCGACTGGCGGCGGATCCCCTCGTACGCTTCTGCCTGGATCACCTTACGGCCCCGCAGCAGCGCGCGCTGGAACAGGACCTGGAGCTGGCGGCCCGGATCCAGGCCGCCCTGCTCCCATGCAGCGACATCGCCTGCGGCGGCTGGAACGCCACGTACCACTATCAGGCGGCAGGCCCCGTCAGCGGCGATTACTGCGATCTGATCCCTGCCGCGGACGGCAGCCTTTATTTCATGCTCGGGGACGTTTCCGGCAAGGGCGTGGCCGCCTCGATGCTCATGGCGCACCTGCACGCCATGATTCGCGCGCTCGCGGGGCCAGGCATTCCGCCGCAGGATATCGTGCGGCGAACGAGCCGCCTCTTCTGCGAGAACACGCTCGCGGACCAGTATGCCACCCTGGTTTGCGGGAGGGCGCATAAAAACGGGAGCGTCGAGCTGTGCAACGCAGGGCACCTGCCGTCGCTTATCGTGCAGAAGGGCGGCGTGCGTTCCGTCGATTCCACCGGCTTGCCTCTGGGGCTCTTCTGCAGCCAGGAGTTTTCGATGGAGAGAATCAGGCTGGATCGCGGCGATCGGATTGTGCTTTTCACGGATGGACTCACGGAATCGCTGAATCCACGGCAGGAGGAGCTTGGGGTGGCCCCGCTCATCCGGATGATGCAGGCATCCCCGGTGCTGCCCGCCAAAGAAACCCTTCGCTCCTGCCTGTCGCTGGCTTCCGCTTTCCGCGCCGGCGAGCCTGTCCGCGACGACCTGGCGCTGATGGTCCTCGAACGCATGGAATAGGGCGCCCTCGGGAATCCCGGCCGGCCCCCGGGGCGATCGCCAAAAACGCACGCCGCTATTGTGGTTGACAAAATGCCGGGAGTTATCTTTTATTGACCTTTCGCCGGTTTTTGAGGTTCCGTATTGCGGATCAGAGCCGGGCGAATGACGGCGGCCGGTTTCGGAGACTTTTCCTGCCCGGATTGAGTCGGTTTCCCCTGTGTCCCGAGGTGAAAGAGCGGATATGAAACTCACGAGATTAAGCCTGACAATCAACGGAGTCGAGAGATTCGCCGTGTGCGATCCCGAGAAGGATTCCCTGTCCGATGTCCTGCGGCGCATGGGCCTCACGGGCGTTAAGGTCGGGTGCGGAACCGGGGTGTGCGGGGCATGCTCGGTCATTCTGAACGGGAAGGTCACGCGTTCCTGCACCAAAAAAATGAAGGCGGTTGCGGAGTTCAGCGAAATTACCACCATCGAAGGCATCGGGACGCCGAATCATCTGCATCCCCTGCAGCAGGCATGGATCACCTATGGCGGCGTCCAGTGCGGTTTCTGCTCTCCCGGATTCATCGTGTCGGCCTATCGGCTGCTGGCGGAAAACCCCTCTCCCACCCGCGAAGAGGTCCGCGAATGGTTCCGGAAGCACCGGAACGTCTGCCGCTGCACCGGCTACAAACCCCTGGTCGATTCCGTGATGGAGGCGGCCCGGGTCATGCGCGGCGAAGCCGCCATGCAGGACATCACCTACGATTTTACCGGCGAGAAAGACATCTACGGCTCGCGGCATCCCAGACCCTCCGCGCTCGCAAAGGTCACCGGGCTTGCGGATTACGGCAACGATGTCGCGCAGCAGATGCCGGATGGGGTTGCTCACCTGGCGGTGGTCCTGGCGGAAGTCCATCACGCCAATATCCTCGGCATCGACACGGGCGAGGCCGAGAAGATGCCGGGCGTCATCAAAGTCCTGACGGCCAAGGATGTCAAGGGCACGAACAGCATGCCCGTTCAGGGACACGTGATCCGGCAGAAGGGACACGGAGTCCGGGAGTTCCCCGTCATCGCCGGGAAGAAAATCCGGAGACGGGGCGATGTCGTGGCCCTGGTCGCGGCTGACACCCGGGAACATGCCCGGGCCGCCGCCGCGAAGGTCAAGAAGAACCTCGAGATTCTGCCGCCCTACATGACGTTCCCGGAAGCCGTCATGCCCAACGCGCTTCCGCTGCACGAGACCATCCCGAACTTCTACCTCGAGCAACCCTGCCTGAAGGGCCGGGACACGGCGGAGGTGTTTCGCGAGGCCGAGTTCGTGGCCGAGGGCAGTTTCCATTCGCAGCACCAGCCCCACCTCCCCATCGAGCCGGATGTCTGTCAGGCGTACTGGGGCGTCGACGGGATGCTGACCATCCAGTCCAAATGCCAGAACCTTTCGGAAAACGCCGAAGGGATCGCCCTGGCGTGCGGCATCCCCAAGGAAAACATCCGGATGCTGCTGAACTGCGTGGGCGGTTCCTTCGGGTACACCATCGCTTCGAACGTCCATGCGCTCGTCGCCGTCGCCGCCATGGACCTCGACATGCCCGTCAGCCTGAGCCTCAGCTACCCCGAACACAACCACACGACGGGAAAGAGATCGGCGACGTTCACCAACGGAAGAATCGCCTGCGATAAAGACGGAAGGATCATTGCCGCCGAATACGACATCGCCCTCGACCACGGTGCGTACGCGCTCGTTCCCATCTTCAATAACCTGGTTTCGGTCGGATTCCACGGCTACAACATCCCGAACTTCAAGGCGCTGGCCCGCGGCGGATCCACGAACCACGCGTTCAATACCGCCTACCGCGGCTTCGGCGGCCCCCAGGTCTACACGGCCACCGAAGCCCTCATCGACATGGCCGCCGAGAAGGCGGGGATGGATCCATGGGAGTTCCGCTACAGGAACGCGGCCCGGCCGGGCGATCTCACCATCAACGGCCGCCCCTACCACGATTACCTTTACCCGAAACTGCTGGAACTGGCCAAGCCGACCTATGACCGGTACAAGGCGGAAGCGGAGGCGGCGAAGAAGGAGGGCCGGCACGTTGGTGTCGGGATGAGTATGGGCAGCTTCGTGATCACCATCGGGGCGTGGGATCATGCCGAGGTGGCGCTGGAGCTGAATCCGGACGGCACCATCACCCACTTCAACACCTGGCAGGATGTGGGACAGGGCGGCGACATCGGAACGCTGACCCATACCGTAAAAGCGCTGGAGCCTCTGGGCATCCGTCCCTCCCAGGTCCGGCTTGTGATGAATGACAGCAAGAAATGCCCGGACACGCTCCTCTCCGCCGCAAGCCGGTCCCACTACATGGCCGGCAACGCGACCCTGGATGCGGCAAAACAGCTGATGGACGCCATGCGCAAAGAGGACGGCACCTACCGCACCCATGCCGAAATGGTCGCCGGGGGGATTCCCACCAAATACGTGGGGCATTACGACCAGCACAATATCGGCCTTTCTCCCGACCTCGACCCCGATACGGGCGAGGGGGAGAAGGTTCCCGCCCACATGTACGGGGTCAACCTCGCGCTGGTCGAGGTCGATGTCAAGACCGGCAAGACCCGGGTCTTGAGGTTCGCGTTTTTCGGCGACGTGGGCGCCATCGGCAACAGGCTCTCCGTCGAAGGCCAGGCCTACGGCGGCATCTCCCATTCCATCGGTTTCGCGCTGATGGAAGATTACGATGCCCAGGACAGGCATGGCGATATGGTCGGCTGCGGCATCCCCGCCATCGACGCGATTCCCGACGACATCCAGCTGTTCTTCACGGAGACTCCGAGGCCGGCCGGCCCCCACGGATCCTGCGGCTGCTCCGAAGTCTTCCAGTGCTGCAACCACATGGCCGTCATCAACGCCATCAACCAGGCGTGCGGTGTCCGCATCTATTCCCTTCCGGCGACTCCGGCGAAGGTCAAGGCCGCCTGGGAGGCCAGGGAGCGCGGAGAGGATCCGACGCCGCCGAAATACTACCTCGGCAACGATCTCGAGGAAGAGCTGGAGCTGATCCGGGCGCACCCGATGGGAAAAAACAAGGGGCCTGCGCCGGCTCCATGAATCGGAATATACGCCATGCGCATTGTCGTCAAACTGGGCACATCGAGTCTGACCGACGGGACGCCGCATCTGGCTCCGCCGTTGCTCATCGAACTCGCGAGGCAGGTTTGCCAGGCCCAGGCCGCCGGGCACCAGATATTGCTGGTTTCATCCGGTGCGGTTGCCCTCGGGAGGGAACGTCTCGGGTTCCCGCAGCTGCCGGACTACATACCGGCGAAACAGATGCTGGCCGCCGTAGGCCAGTCCCGGCTGATGGCCCTGCACGAGCAGGTTTTCGGCCTCTATGGGGTGACGGTCGCCCAGATCCTGCTCACGCGCACCGATCTGGCCGGCCGGCGGAGCTACCTGAACGCGCGCAATACGCTGACGGCCCTGATCGACCAGAAGGTCCTTCCGATCATCAATGAGAACGATACGGTGGCTACCGAGGAAATCCGCCTGGGGGACAACGACAACCTCTCCGCCCTGGTGGCCAACCTGGTCGACGCCGATTGCCTGGTGCTCCTGACCGACCAGCCGGGCATCTACACCGCCGATCCCCGCATCGATCCGGACGCGGAGCTCGTCGCGGAAATCACCACCCGCGAAATCCCCGACCGGCTCTGGCGTGCGGCCGGCTGCAGCGGCACGGGACTGGGGACCGGGGGCATGGTTACGAAGCTGCAGGCGGCCGACCTGGCCAGGCGCTCCGGGGCCGCCTGCATCGTGGCGTCCGGGAAGGATCCGGACGTCCTGCTGCGTGTTTCGAGGGGCGAAAAGCCGGGCACCTATTTTTCGCCAATCGCCACATCCATGGAGAGCCGGAAGCGCTATATCCTCTCCGCTCGCCGCGCGCCCGGCCTGGTCAGCATCGACGACGGCGCGATCGACGCTCTTCGGCGCGGCGGAAGCCTGCTTCCGGTCGGCATGACGGCGGTGGCGGGGACATTCGAGCGCGGCGACACCGTTCGCCTGCAGGGGCAGGACGGCCGCGAGATTGCCCGGGGAATAGTCAACTACGGCAGCCGGGATCTCGCGCGCCTGGTCCGGTGCCCCTCGGACCGCATCGAGTCCATTCTGGGATACCACTTCGGCGACGAGGTCATTCATCACAACGATCTGGTACTGCTCTGACGCGGGGATTCCGGGGCATCGCCAGGCGTTCGGTTTTGTTCAACGAGAATCGGAAGCGGGGGTGTCCATGTTGACTCAAATAGGAATTGCCGCCCGGACCGCATCCCGGCTTGCGGCGACCGCGGGGACCGACCGGAAGAACCGGGCTTTGCGGAACCTGGCCGCGGCGATTACCGGATCGGCTTCGGCAGTCCTCGAGGCGAACGGTTCCGACGTGGCCGCCGCCCGCGCTTCGGGCATGAGCGATCCCTTGATCGACCGGCTGACGTTGACCGAAGAGCGCCTCGAGGGGCTGTCCCGGGATTTGTGCAGGCTGTCGGGACTCCCCGATCCCGTCGGAGAATGCTTCGATCAGACGGTTCTGCCCAACGGCCTGAAGCTCTGGAAACGCCGGGTGCCCCTCGGCGTCCTGGGCGTCATCTACGAGTCCAGGCCCAACGTGACCATCGATGTCTCGGGTCTGGTGATTAAGACCGGCAACGCCGTCATCCTGCGCGGGGGAAAAGAGACCGTTCATTCCAACCGCGTCCTGGTGGACCTGGTGCGGCAATCGCTGGAGCAGAGCGGCCTTGGTGCGGATACGGTGCAGATCATCGAGGATCCCGAACGGGCCCTCCTATTGGAGCTTCTCAAACTGCACCAGTTCGTCGACATCATCATTCCACGGGGCGGCGAAGGGCTGCACCGGTTCTGCCGCGAGAACAGCCGGATCCCCGTGATCACCGGCGGGACCGGCATCTGCCACATTTTCTGGGACGAATCCGCGATTCCGGAGAAGGCGCTCGCGGTGATCTTCAACGCGAAAACGCAGCGCCCGTCCGTATGCAACGCCCTCGACACCGTGCTGGTGCATCGATCCGTCGCCGCGGGCGTGCTCCCGCGTATCGTGGAGCGCCTGGCGCCTGCCGGCGTTTCGTTCCGAGCCCATGAATCGGCGATGCGGTTCCTTGCCCGGCCGCATCCGGGAAATGCCTCCCTGGAGCCTGCCGGACCCGACGATTTCGACACGGAATGGATGTCGCTGGTTCTCGGCCTGAAGGCGGTGAACGGCATCGAGGAAGCCATCGAACACACCAATGCGCACAGCATGGGGCACTCCGATTCCATCCTCACCGAAGACCCGGCCAACGCGGCCCGCTGGGTCCGCGAAGTCGACTCCTCGGCCGTGTACGTCAATGCGTCGACGCGTTTCACCGATGGCGGCCAATTCGGCCTGGGTGCGGAGGTGGCGATATCGACGCAGCGGCTGCATGCCCGGGGCCCGATGGGATTGCGCGAACTGACTACCTATAAATGGGTGGGCGAAGGGGCGTACCACGTGAGAGACTAAGACGAACCATCATGAATGATGCGGGCAAGTGCACGGCGGCCGACATCCGGCGTCCCTCCGAAAGAGGCTGTTGCCGGACCTCGGCGTGATGGCACTGAATCCGGCATGTCTGCAGTCGACTCCGGATTCCGGATCCCCGATGGCGCCTGAGCAGAAGATCTGCAATGACCCTTCATTCAAACTCGACTCACGCCTTCCCGCATCGGTGACCCACGGGCATATCTGGAATTTGGAATCTGGAATTCAATCAAGCCTGCCAAATCCGCGGCCGCAGAGGAAGCCTCCTAAATAGGGCGGCTCAGAGGCGAAAGGTGAGGCTGATGCCGAGGACATGAATGCCGGTGTCGTACCGCCCGTTGGCGCTCGTGGCCGGATTGAGCAAGCCGTCGAACGGATTGTCGTCGATGGAATTCGCCTTGACCCTCTCCTCGGACAGCTGGTAGCCGTAGGCGATCCCGACGGAAACCGCCCTATGCCGCAACACCGCGCCGGCGTTGAAGATGTGGATATCCGCATCCGGGATCGCCGGTTCGAAAGTCTCGTCCGGGACCGGATTCCCGCTGTGCAAATAGCCGGCGGACAGAGAAACGGCGTCGTGCACCCGATAGTCGGCGCCAACGCCCAGGGCGTAGGAATTTTTCCAGTTCCTCTCCACCGACATCGTCGTGAATCCTGCCACCGGCTGGTCGAGCGTGATCCGCTGCTCCTTGAAACAGGACCAGTTTTCGAAGTGGAAATCGCCTTCGAGCACCAGCCTGCCCAATCCCTTATACGCAATCCCCAGCTGAAGCACGGCGGGGAAGGTCATGTCGGTCCTGCCGCGCGTGTCGGGAAACAGGGGGCCGACAGAATCCCCGGAACCGGGCGGGAGGGCGTGCGTTACGCTTCCCTCGACGCGTGTCTTGATGCGGCTTCGATACGAGGCCCCCAGCGCGACGTAGTCCGTCAGGTCATACAGCACGCCCAGGTTGAACCCCACGCCGCGGCCGTCGGCGTCGAATCTCTGGCTCGCATCCGGGAAGACGGTCAGGTTTATTTTCTTTTCGAGCGTCACGTCGAGAGTCAGGATATCGATGCCGCCCGCCACCGCCAGCTTGTCCGTCGCCCTGACGCAGACCACCGGATTGAAGGTGAAAACCGTGAGATCTGAATTCGTGGCCAGGTATCTTCCCTCCCACTCGCCGTCCCACCGCGTCGCGAGGCCGAAATTGTTGAAGACGCCCATGCCGACGCTGACCCGTTCGTTCAATTTTCGGGTGGCGTAAAAATGAGACGGATAGAACACCTCGCTCCTCGTCTCGAAACCGCGCCCGCCGGCAGTGCTTTCCATCGTGTGCGACGGCCACAGGATCGTGGTCCCGATTTCCACCTGGGTACCCTCGAGGCCGTGGATCAATGCCGGGTTGAAAAAAACCGACGATGGACTGTCAGAATGGGCCGCCACCGAGGTCACGCGTCCCGTAGCCGATGCGTCCTGAGTGAAAATCGCGAATCCCGAGCCGAAAACATCCCGGCACCCGCCCATCAACAAAACCGCCGCAAGCAGCCAGCGCCAGTCGCGATTGTCCTTCATGGCGATACACTCCATCGAGAAACAGGGTTTCGGGCATCAGGCGACCGGTTTCGCCCGTCGTCCTCCGCCGGCCGGCATGGGTGCGATCTTGGCGATCATCCGGTCCGGGTTGCGGACGCCCTGCCGGGTCATCCAGTCCCGGACCTCCGCTCGCAGGGCCGTCCCGCTATCGCCGCCGATGAACTCCCCCATGCGATACCGGCTCGCGGCCGCGTGCAGGACCATCCCCGCCTTCGTGAAACCTTCGATGGCCCGCTCGAGGCGCCGGAGGCCGGTTTCCCGGTCCCCCCGGCAGGCGGCGCTGCAGGCAAACACGAGTTGCGCCATCGAGCCCGCCCATGGCGCCTTCTCGCCTTCCATCCGTTTTGCGCACCGTTCCGCGGCACGGAGGAGCGGTTCGGGTTCCGCCGCGCCCGCCGCGGCTGCGAGCGCGCTGCGCGTGCGGGCGTCGTAGCAGAGGATGCGCAGCGACTGCACGCGCAGCAGGAGGGACCCCGCCAGGATCCGCCGGTGATCGACGGCCAGTTTCCACGCGGCGGGCCCGTCCCCCCGGTACAGGGCGATTTCGATCATGGAATACATGCAGTAGAAGTGCTGCACGTAAAAGCCGGACTGCGACCACCGGCCCACGAGATCGCGGACTTCCCGCTCGGCGGCATCCGGGTCGTCGGCCGCCAGCGCCGGCAGGATCATGGCTCCAGCCATGGTCTGCGCGTAGAGGTCTCCGCGGTTTCGGCCGCTCTGTATGATATCGCGCCGGCTGCGGTCGTATCGCGGGAGGTCTCCCGTGAAATGGTACGCGCACAGATTCACCGTTTGCGCGAGATTCAGCTCCCACCAGACGCCCGTGCAGCGGGTGCGCAAAACCTCGTAAGCCTCCTCGCACACCTTCGCGGCGGGCGTCCAGTTGCCGAAAAGCCAATCCACCGCCGCATGGCCCAGGCGGACGATCGCCTCGGTCTGCGGGCCCGGGGCGTTCCTTGCCGCCGCGCGGGCCGCATCCAGCAGCTTCCGCGCGCGGCCCGGCCGGGCGGGTCCCGAGATCGCCGCCTGGGCGGCCTCTATGGCCAGAAACCGCGCGAGCCGGTGCGGTTCGCCCGCGCGCAGCGCCAGACGCAGGCCCCGGGTCGTGAAGACGGCCGCCTGGATCGGGTCCACGATGCCGAGGCCCGCGGCGACCGACCAGCAGGTATCTGTCTTCTGGAGCATTTCCGGAGGCACGGTCGAGGCGTCGCGCTCGCGATAGCGAAGCCCCCGGACGCGCAGCTTCGCGCGCTCGAGGAGCAGAGAGGCGAGTACTCTCCAGGCGCTCCCGCTAAGACGCATGCCGAGCCGCCGGAGCACCGATTCCAGCTGTTCGAGGCCTGCGTCGATATGGCCGCTGAATAGAAAATGCATCGCGCTCAGCCGCTGCAGTTCCAGCGCCTCCGCCGGCCCGGATGACCGGGCGACGGCCAGAAATTCCCGTGCGGCATCCCGGCCGCGCCCCGCGTTGGCCAGCGCCTCGGCCAGACCGAGTCTGAAGTCCCGGGTTCGCGGATCGCCTTCCGGCAGCAGCCGCAGGGCGAGTTCGTAGAGCTTCGCGGCCCTGTCGAAGGCCAGGGCGGCGGCGGCATCCGCGGCCGCGGCCGCATACAGCTCGCCAGCCCGCACCGTCTCCCCGGAAGCTTCATAGTGGACGGCCAGGGCCTCGGGATCGTATTCTCCGGTGAATTCCAGCGCCTCGGCCAGGCGGCGGTGGCAGTCCCTCCTCGCCTGCTGCGCCAGGTTGCCCACCACGGTTTCCCGGATCCGGTCGTGATAGATTTCCAGCTTTTCGGACAGGGCCGTGCCGGTGCCGCGGATCAGGCGCTCGGAGCGCAGCAGCGTGAGGATGCCCCAGGACTCCGGGCCGAGACCCGCGGCCCGGCAGGCGATCGTCTCCGCCAGGGGCCTGCCGGCGACGGCGATCAGCTCCAGCAACCGGCAGGCGGGCTCGGGCAGCCGCCGGACGCGTTCCAGGAGCACGCCTTCCAGGCTGAGCGTTGCGGCGGGCGGTCCCGGCCCGGGCGACGGCGGCGATGGACTCTGGCGTTGCACGTGGCGCACCAGTTCCTGGACGAAAAGGGGATTCCCCGAGGCTTCCTGCGAAATGCGGTCCGCCAGGGCATTCGTCGTGCCGTCGATGTGGCCGAGCGTCTTGAGCGCAAGCCGGCGGCTGTCCGCCGCCGAAAGGGATCCGACCGTCAAGGAACGCGGATCGCGGATCCATTCCTGCCGCTCGGCCGCGCTCAGCAGAATTTTCAGGCAGGGGCTCGTGTGAACGTCCTCCGTACGATAGGCGCAGATCAACAGGAGCACGGGCGAATCGGGCGGCCGCAGCAGGTCGACGAGCAGGACTCCGCTGTCCACGTCGCCCCACTGCAGGTCGTCGATGGCGAGCACGACCGGCCGGCGGTCGGCGATGCGCGAGAGCAGTTCCCGCAGCGCCGCGACCGCGTGGCGCTTGAACTCCTGCCGGTCCGGGATGTCGAGCGGCGGCCGCGGCGCCTCGGCGATCGCCTTGATCTGGCCAAGCGACGGGAAAAGACGCACGAGGGAGTGTATGAAGCGGGGCAGGACGGCCTGGACGTCGCCATACGGCAGCCGGCGCAGGTACCGGATCAAGGCGTCCATGAGGCTGTCCAACGCCTTGTAGGGCACGGCCTCGTGTTCGTAGCACCGCCCGGAGAGCACCAGCGCCTCGCCCGATTCCGTCAGGCCGCCGAGGAACTGCTGCATCAGCGCCGTCTTCCCCATGCCCGGCCGGCCCTGGAGAAAGACGGCCGCCGGTTTCCCCGCGCGCATGCTCGAAAAAGCGTCCTGCAGCGCCGCCAGCTGTTCACCGCGTCCCAGAAGCGGAAATCGCTCCCGCGCCGCAGGATGCACGGCCGCGGACCGGCCGGGAACCGGGATTCCCAGGATATTCCGAATCCGCGTTTCCGGCCACCGCTCGTTCGCGTCCCGGCGGAGCAGCCCGACACAAAGCGCATCGAGGTCTTCGGGCAGGCCGCTTGCCAGTTCCGAAGGGCGCGGCGGTTCCGTACGCTGCTTTTCCTCCATTACCTTGCGCAGGTTCCCGCGGAACGGGAGGTCCCCGGTCAGCGCCTGGTAGAGCATTACGCCGACGCTGTACCAGTCGCTCGCGGGCGATACCGCCAGACCTCCCGCCTGTTCCGGCGCCATATAGGCGAAGGTGCCGACGACGTGCTCCTCCACGGTCCGGTGCTGCATGCCTTCTTCCATGCGCGCCGCCAGGCCGAAGTCGAGCACCACGACCCGCCCTTCCCGCGTCACCCGCACGTTGGAAGGCTTGATGTCCCGGTGCAGGATCCCGGAGCGGTGCAGCGCCGACACGCCCTCCACCAGCTGCCGGAGCGCCTCGCGGAGGCATCCGAACGGATCCGACGCGGAATGGACATGGGTGAGGAAATCGCTGCCTTCCACGAGCTCCATGGTAAAGAACCAGTCGCTGCCGTCGGAAACGAGTTCGTGCAGCGTCACGAGGTTCGGGTGCGTCACGCCGGCCAGGGTGCGGAATTCCTGCTTGAGATGAGAGATGGCGGCCGTGTCGAGTCTCCGGATGGTCTTGAGGGCTACGGTTTCGTTGCGGGACCGGTCGAACGCCCGATAAACGACGCCCATGCCACCGCGTCCCAGTTCGTGCAGGATTTCAAAATCCCGGAACTGATCCCGGCCATGCGCCGCCGGTTCCGGCACGGTTGGCGCAGACCGTTCGGAAACACTCGAGGTTTCGGCTTCTTCCGGGCCCGGGAGCGCGGCGGTTTCGAGCGAATCCGCAACCGACACGACCAGGCTGCAGACGGGGCAGGAAACCTTCAGGTCCGGCGCGGACGAATAACTGTCCGGCACCCGCCACCGGTGGCCGCCGGGGCAACGCAAGGACAGAGACATGGCAGGGCTCCGATTACCGGTCGAAAACCGGGCTCGATCGCGTCCCAGGATCCCCCCCGATGCCCTGCGGGAGGGACGCTCGCTCTACAGGCGTGTGAATCCGGATTGCGCAGCAATTTCCGTAGCGGATCTATCGCCCCGGAACCTTCGGCAAATCTCCGGTATGCAGGAAATGTTACCACGAAACGGAAGCGGCGGAGTCCGATTTGTCCGTTCCAATCTCCTTTGCCCGGCCGCCTGGGATGGGCACCATTTCGCCTGCAGCTCCGTCGCCGTCTCCGGCCCTCGGCGGCAGCCGCAGGCTTTTCCAATTTGTTATTGATCCGGGAAATGCATCGGTTCACAATGAAAAGCATCGAAAAAGAATCATGTCGGGAGAAGCCGCTGCGGGCTCCGCCTTTGCCCGGATTCAAGTGAAGCCTGGCGCCGGCAAATAGCCGCATTTTTCACATACAGCGGAGGACGGTTGAAATGAACTATCGCCGATGCACTGTTTTTCGCAGGACGGGGAGACTTCCCTGGAACAGGATGATTCCCGTGCTCTTCGCAATTCTCTTAGGGCCGTTGCAGATGCCTCGCAGCTATGGCCAGTCCCCGGAGGGTTTTGCCGTTTACCCGGCCCGGCTCGTGCTTTTCGAGGCCTTTATGCGACCCGCCTGAGGCATCTGCCAAGCCGCCGGTCCGGTGGTGGATCAGCTCGCAGGGGAATACGGCAGCAGCCCGGTATATTTTCTGGAATACCCCGCGGACGGCGCGCCGGCCAACCGTTATGGCCGATGGTGGGCCGCATACGGCGGGAGTTCCAGCGTGTATCTTCCGCTGCTGATGACCGACAGCGGCAATCAGATCAGCAACGGCTCGGTGGACTTCTACAACGTCTATAAAACCATGGTGGATACGGCGGCGGCCAGGCCGGCCAAAGCGGCCGTCACGGCGTATTCCCTGCGCTGCGGCGACAAGCTGCGCTTTTACGTGCGGGTGACGAACCACAGCGGCACTTCCCTATCCTATTCCTCCAACCATGCCACCGTGCACGCCATCGTCTGGGAGGATGCGCACGTCGCCGACACGAACCGGTATGTCCGCGCGACTGTTTCCGCAGACTTCACATCCAGCGTCGCCGACGGCGCGAATGCATCATTCGTGCTGGAAACGCCGGAACTCACCGGCATCGACTGGGACAAGCTCCATACCGCCGTTCTGGCGGACTATCGTCCCGGGGGACTGACCGGAGCCTTCGACACCCTGCAGGCCGCACTGGCCCCCCGCGCTTCGCCGGCGCGTCGCGATTTCGACGGCGACGGGATGCAGGATATCGCGGTCCGCAGGCCTGAATCGGGGGTATGGTATCTGCTTCCGAGCAGCACCCCAGGCGAATACGGAACCGCGCAATGGGGTCTGCCGACGGACGTTCCCGTTCCCGGCGATTACGACGGCGACGGCAGGAGTGACGTCGCGGTCTGGAGGCCGTCGGCCGGCGTCTGGTACGTCAGGCCGAGCGGATCGCCCGGCACCTATACGGCGACGGCCTGGGGAACGAGCGGAGACATCCCGGTACCGGGCGACTATGACGGCGACGGCAGGGACGATCGCGCCGTCTGGCGGCCTTCCACCGGTGTCTGGTATGTCAAACCGAGCGCTTCCGGCGGGGCGGCCGTTTCCGTCAGGTGGGGGATGGCGGATGACATCCCGGTTTCCGGCGACTACGACGGCGACGGCAAAACCGATATCGCCGTCCGACGGCCCTCCACCGGTGTCTGGTACATCCTCGGCAGCAGCGCGGGAGGCGCTTACACGGCCATGCAATGGGGAGTGGCATCGGACATCCCGGTCCCCGGGAATTATGACGGGGATGCCAGGACCGATGTCGCCGTCTGGCGGCCGTCGACGGGCGTATGGTACGTAAAGCCGAGCGCGACGGCGGGGACATATACCACGACCGCCTGGGGGACGAGCGGAGATGTCCCGGTCTCAGGAGATTTCGACGGCGACGGGAAAGCCGATGTGGCGGTATGGCGGCCCGCCAACGGTGTCTGGTACATCAAACCCAGCGCGTCGCCCTCAGGCCCCACGACCCGGAAGTGGGGCGCCGGCACCGATGAGGCGATTTCGCCGCTCAGCGGCATCCTGCGCACGTTGTCGAAGTAAGGCGGGCGCACGGTTCAAAATGATTGCAGCCGCGGCACGGTTCGGGGATAGAATGTCCGCTTGCAGGGAGCATCCATGGTCATTCGCGTCCGTCTCTTCACCCTTGCGTGCCTCATCCTTCTGTCTCTTGTCACTTTTTCCGGCGCCTGTCCGGCCGGCAAACCGCCGCGGGACACCGTTGCGCTTACGGAGTGGCAATTCGCCGAAGACGCGTCATCGACGCCCGGTCCGCCGCCGGCCGAGGCTCACTGGAAGCAGGTTTCGGTGCCGCACGTCTTCCGTCAGTCCGGCCTTCCCGATAACGCCGCCGGCTGGTATCGCCGGACATTCGTCCCGGCCGCGGGCGACCGCGACCGGCGCATTTATCTGAGGCTGGAAGGCGCCGCTTCCGTGAAGGACGTGTACGTCAACGGGACCCACATGGGCCGGCACCGCGGACCCTTTTCGGCAGCGGCCTTCGACCTGACGCCGTCGCTTGAGATGGGGCGGGAAAACACGATCGATGTGCGCGTGACCAACCGCGACGACGAGGTCCAGGACTGCTTTTCGCGCTCCACGCTCTACTACGTCAACGGCGGCATGTTCCGAAAGGCCTGGCTGGTGAAGACGGGCGCGGTGCACCTCTTCCCCGACATGGGATCGACCGGCGTCTACCTGACGCCCGCGAACATCACCGAAAGCAGCGCCGGGCTTGACGTACGGACGGTCGTGCGCAACGCTCTCGCATCTCCTGTCGAGGCGACGGTCCGCCATTCGGTCACGGATCCCGGCGGGAAGCCGTGCCTGCGGCTCGAGGCCTGCCGGACCATCGGCGCCGGGGAAACGGCCGTTATCGAAACCGCCGGAGAAGTGGAGCGTCCGAAACTCTGGGACATCCGGCGCCCCAACCTCTACACGGTTCGAACGGAAATCCACGCGGGCGGGCAGGTCCAGGATGCCTCGACGGAGCGCACCGGATTCCGCACCATCGCGACCCGAAACAACCGCTTTTATCTCAATGGGCGGGAAGTGCAGTTTCGCGGCATCAACAAACATGCCCAGACCGAATATGACTGGAACGCCGTAAGCGACGACACGTTGCGCCGCGAGTGGCGATGGATGGAAGATCTGGGCGCGAACATGGTGCGCCTGGCGCATTACCCGCACAGCCGCCTGGAATACGACATCGCCGACGAGCGCGGCATGGTGGTGTGGGCGGAAAACGGCTACGCCGGACAGCTCTGGAGCGGACCCGGCAACGAGGAGAAGTCCGTCACGCCCGACGGCGAACGGTTGACCCGGGAGATGATCCGTCAGAATTGGAACCATCCAAGCATCCTCTTCTGGAGCGCCGGGAACGAGACCGTCCTGGAGGCGGCCGGCCATTACGCCGGCGTGATCCGGAAGGAGCGGGACCCGGCGCGGCTGGTGACCTACGCGGCCACCGGCGATCAGCGGTTGGAGAACTGCGACTTCGTCGCCTACAACACCTATGACGGGTGGTATACCGGCGGCCCCTACACCGACTTTACCGTATCCCCGCACAACGACATGGTGGCCGAAACCGGAGCCGGCGACTGGATCACGCACCATGTCCCCTACGGCATGATCCGGTTCAAGGTCGACGAGTTCGAGCCCGAGGAATACGCGGAAATGTTTGCGGAGTACCGGCTGCAGACCGTCTGCCGCAACGACGTGGAAAACCACCCGATGTTCCTCTGGTGGAATTTCCGCGAATTCTACAATGTGAAGTTCAAACAAAACCGGAATACCAAGGGCCTGCTGACGCTCGCGGGCATGCCCAAAGACGTCTTTTTCCTTTTTAAAGCCTTTTTCGATCCTGCCAGGCCGGTGGTCCATCTCTGCGGGCGGCACCATTTTCTCCGCGCGACGGATCCCGGCAACGGAATCAAGGCCTACTCCAACGCCGATGAACTCCTCTTGATCGTGAACGGAGTGGCCCGGGAAAAGATCCGGAACGGCGATTACCGTTTGCCGGATGCCGATTTCAAGGACCGGCGGGTCGCAGGCATTCCGGTGGCCAATGTCTTTTTCTGGAAGACGCCCCTGATGCCGGGGAAGAACATCATTGAAGTCAGGGACGGGCACGGAAACCGCGACAACATGATTGTCTACCAGGTGCCCGCCGGCGTGCCGGATCCCTCGGCGCCGGTGCAGGATTTGCGCAGCTCCAATCCCGCGAACCCCGCGATTTTCCTCGACCGCCCGGTTGAGGCACAGGGTCCGGTCTATACGGACGTCGACGGCACTTCCGACAACACATTCGACCTGCTGCCGGAAGAACTGGCCGGAGCGTCCCCGATCGCCACGCGCAGGATGGGCGATCCCGAGCTCAAGACCGACCTCGAGTTCCGGATCCTCCCATCCGCCGGCGGCGCGACCGTTTTTGTCCTCTTTTCCACCGGCGAATACCCGGCCGTCACGCTCAAGCCGCCGGACCCGTCGCTGCGGCGGGCGGCGGATGCGATGCGCGCTGCGCTTGAGGCCGCCGGATTCCGTCCTGCCGGAAACAGGGTCGTCTGGCGCGATCACATGCTCAATCGCGCCTATGCGGAACTCTGGAGCCGCAGGTTCGGGTCCGGGGAGAAAGTGAAGCTCCCCGGTCAGACGCTGGACTATGCGGTGATGGTGCGGCGCGGGCAATGACGGCGCGCCGCATCAGCGGCTCCTCTCGAGAATCCAGCCGGAGATCAACTCCAGGGCGGCCGGGGCCATCGTCTCCTCGATCTGCGAGTACTCGGTGACGGACCCGGTCTTGCATGTCTGGAGCATGTGATTGAGCCCGGGCAATTCGACGGTTCTGAAATCCCGGTTCCCTCCGTCGCGAAGCGCCTTCCCGATCTCCGGCAGGTTCTGGCGGGCCGAGACCTGCAGATCCTTTTCGCCGTTGAGCGCG
>CAZTHE010000080.1:0-18362 GCA_964613495.1 uncultured Acidobacteriota bacterium
GGAGGATTCCGCTCGTTACCAGCATCCAGGACATCTATCCTGAATCGATGGTGTCGCAGTCGCGGATCAGTGCCGGCGGCGTTCTCGAGAAGGTGCTGCGCCGGATGGACGGCTGGACCGCCCGCGGAAGCCGGGCTCTGGTGGTGATCTCGGATTCGTTCAAGAGGGTCTACACCGCGACGCGCGGTGTGAATGCCGCTGCGGTCAACGTGATTCCCAACTGGGTGGCCGAGGACGGCGTCGTCGCGGACGACACCGCGGCGGCGCGGCTGCGCGCGCGGTTCGGGATCGCGGCGAACGACTTTCTCGTCGTCTATGGAGGCAATGTCGGAGCGGCGGCGGGAGTGGAAACGCTCGTCGCCGCTTTTGGCCACTTGAAAGGCGAACGGCGCATCCATTGCCTGGTTGCGGGCGAAGGCAGCCGCCTGGGGGCATGCAGGGAATCGGCGCACCGGATGGGATGCGATCGGGTGCATTTCTTTTCCCCGTGGCCGGAGGCGGACACGTCGCCCGTGCTCACCGCGGCCGACCTTTTGGTCCTCCCGACAAGCGGGCGCCAATCCATGTATTCGCATCCGTCGAAAATGGCGTCCTATTACCTGGCCGGGCGTCCCATCCTGGCGCTGGCCTGCGCCGGCAGCGACATCGTCCGCGAAATGGAACAATCCCGCGCCGGGTGGATCGTCGCGCCGGAGGATCCCCGGTCCCTGGCCGACGCGATCCGGAAGATCGAGTCGGGCGATCCGTCGCTGCGGCGGCAGCGCGGGGAAATGGGGCGCGCCTACGCGCGGGGCCATCTGACCAGGGACGTCTGCGTGCCCAGGCTCGTGGAACTGCTGGAGCACACGGCCTGCTCCTGAAGGGGACTTTCCCCTTCCAGTCAGGATATCCTGCCCGCCCGCTTCGGGACGGGCTCAATTGCACGAACACTCCCGCCCCGTCGGGATGGAGCATTGTCCATGAGAACCAGTTTTCTGCCGTTCAGTCCGCCTCTCATCGGGGAGGAGGAAATCGAGGAAGTCATCGACTGCCTGCGTTCGGATTGGATCACGACGGGGCCGAAGACGAAGAGATTCGAGCAATCCTTCGCGGAATACGTGGGGGCCCCGGCCGCGCTGGCCGTAAGCTCCGGGACCGACGCGATGCTGGTCGGTCTAGCGGCCATGGGGATCGGGTCCGGCGACGAGGTCATCACCACGACCATGACGTTCTGCTCCACGGTGCACGTCATCGAGCAGGTCGGCGCGCGTCCCGTTCTGGTGGATGTGGAGCCGGACACGCTGAACGTGGACCCGCGCAGGGTGGAGGAAGCCGTTTCGTCCAGGACCCGCGCGATTCTGCCCGTCCACCTCTACGGCCATCCCTGCGACATGGATGCGCTGGACGATATTGCGGGCCGCCACGGGCTCGCGATACTGGAAGACGCGGCCCACGCGCTGCCCGCTTCCTATAAAAACCGCAGGATCGGATCCGGAGGGACGACGGCGGCATTCAGCTTCTATGCCACCAAGAACCTGACGACGGGCGAAGGGGGGATGCTGACGGGCGATCCGGAACTCGTGCGGAAGGCCCGGCTGTGGAGCCTGCACGGATTGAGCGGGGACGCGTACAACAGGTACAACAGGGGCGGTTCCTGGGCTTACGAGGTGCTGGTTCCCGGTTTCAAATGCAACATGTCCGATATCCAGGCAGCCATAGGCCTGCAGCAGCTCAGAAAACTCGACCGGTTCCAGGCGCACCGCCGCCGCGTCGTGGAACGGTACCGCGTGCTGCTCTCCGGCTGCGATGCGGTGCAGCTTCCCACGGAACGTCCCGATGTGGTCTCCGGCTGGAACCTTTTCCCTCTGCGGCTGAACCTCGGTCTGCTGTCGATCGACCGGGACGGTTTCATCGGGGAGCTCAAAAAGAGGAACATCGGATCGAGCGTGCATTTCATTCCCGTACACGTGCACCCGTACTATCGCGACAAATACGGCTTCGGGCCGGAGGATTTCCCCATCGCCTACGAGGAATACCTGCGCATCGTAACCGTGCCCCTCAGTGCGCGCATCCAGGAGGAGGACGTCGCGGATGTCGCCGGGGCGGTCCGGGAGATCTGCGCGGAATTCCGGCGCTAGCCATGCCGGAACGGCGCGAAACAGAATGACGGGCCGACGGACGCACGCGGCGGTGAAGAGAGGCCTGGACTGGATCCTGGCGGCGCTGGGCCTCTGCGTCCTGTCTCCGCTGTTTGCGGCGATTGCGGTGTGGATCCGTCTGGACTCTCCGGGGAGCGCGTTTTTCCGCGGCCTGCGCGCCGGGCGGTACGGGAAAGACTTCGAGATGCTCAAATTCAGGACGATGCGCAGCGTGCCGGCGAAAGGGAACCCGATCACCGTCCGCGACGATCCCCGGATCACCAGGGCCGGACGAATCCTGCGGAAGCTCAAGATGGATGAATTGCCGCAGCTGATCAACATCCTGCGGGGAGAAATGAGTTTTGTCGGTCCGCGGCCGGAAGATCCCCAATACGTCGCTTCCTATACGCCCAGGCAGAGGCAGTTGCTGGAATATGCGCCCGGGCTTACGAGTCCGGGATCGATCCTCTACCGCGACGAAGCCTCCCTGCTCGAGGGGGAAGACTGGGAGCGGGTTTACTGCACGGAAATCCTTCCGAGGAAACTGGAGGCGGACCTCGACTACATGGCCCGGGCGAGCGTATGGAGCGACCTGAAGGTCCTGGCTCAAACCGCCGGCATCCTGACGCTGGACTCCAAACGGCTTCAGAAATGAGAGCTAGACCGCCGCGTCCCTCGTGTATTCGTTCATCCAGCGCCCTTCGGCCGTCACGTAGGAACGGGCCAAGCGGAATCCAAGGTCCCGATAGAAGGCGTTCACCCGGTCGTTCGCAACCCGGTCCGTGGTGAGGGATACGGTGCGGACTCCTTTTTCCCGCATCGCCTTCAGGAAGCCGGACACGAGGAGCCGGCCGATCCCCCTGCCGGACAGATCGGGGTCCACAGCAACGGACATCAACAGGGCCTGGGATGCGGAGTCGCGGGCTCTTCCCGGATAGCGAAGGGACCGCATGAGGCGGGGCACGATCCGGGGATTCCGGATTGCCGCGGGGAATGCCGCCACGGCGAACGCGAACCAGCGCCGTCGGGCGACTTCGCCGTAGAAACTGCCCTGGTGCGCCACCCCCGCAACGAACCCGGCCAGGCGCCCGTCTGGGCGCCGTGCGGCAAGCGCCACGTGATCCGGCCTTTTCAGGATTTCGCCGTACAGTAGTTTCAGGAAGCGCGGGCCCAGGAAACTCAGGAAAAAGCCGCCGAAGCTCCTGAGATGAAGGCGCACGACGGCATCCAGGTCGCGGGGTTGCATCGGCCGTATCGTGACTGGGACCGTGGACACAGGACACCTCGGGAGGCGCGGCTTCCGTCGATGCGCCAAGGCGCTATTGTGGCAAATATCCGCGGATTACTCGAACAAAAAAAGGCGGCCCGGAGACTTCCGTGCCGCGGGAATGAAACCTTGCGATTCCCGATGAGGGATGGCCTTGACCACGATCGCGGCCGGAACGGCCGGCGGTTTCCCGGTTCTTTCTGGAGCGGATTTCCGGTATGAGCGAGCGGACCAGCGATAAGAAAAAGAGCATGCGGCGCATCCTTGGGATTCCGTCCGGCGCCGTGGCCGGGACGGTGGCGAAAGTTCAAACCTGGGCGTGGATCCAGCGGTATATCCTGACCACTCCCGGCCAGTGCGTGCTGGACGCGGCCATCGCCTGCCTCTCCTTCATTCTGGCCCATTTCCTGAGATTCGACGGATATCCGCCGGAGAGCGCGGCGAGCCGGATGTGGATCATCCTGCCGTATCTCGCGGCCGCGAGGGTCGCGGCAAACCTCCTGATGGGCGTCTACAAGCGCGTGTGGCGCTACTCCAGCATCGCCGATGCCGCCCGCATCGCCGCTTCCGTGGCCATCCCGTCGGCCATCCTGCTGATCCTGCGCCTGAGTCTCGCCGGCGTCGCGAAGCCGCTCGCCGCGCCCATCGGCATCATCGTCATCGACTACTGCCTGGCAACGGCCGGCATGGTGAACGTCCGCCTGCTGCGCCGGCTTACCTACGAGATGGTCCGCAATGCGGGCATCGACCAGCCCAAATCCAGGCGCCGGGTATTGCTGGCCGGAGCCGGGCAGGCCGGTATCATGACGCTGCGCGAAATCCGGAGCCGGAAGGATCTCGGGTTCGAAGCCTGCGGTTTCGTGGACGACGATCCGGCGAAACTCCGGACCGTCATCCACGGCCTGCCGGTCCTGGGGAAGTGCGCCGACATTCCGGAGGTGGCCGTGAAGCTCGGCGCGGATCTCGTCATCATCACGATGGCCAGCGCCCCGCGGCAGGCCGTGAAGAGGATCTACGATGTCTGCGAGTCCGCCGGGGTGTCGGTGCAGATCACGCCGGGCCTGTACGAGATCCTGGGCAACCGGGTCAGCGTCAGCAAACTCCGGCCCGTGCAGATCGAAGACCTGCTCGGCCGGGATTCCATCCGATTCGAATCCTGGCTGGCCGAAAGCAGGGAGCATTACGCGAACAGACGGGTCCTGGTCACCGGGGCCGGCGGCTCCATCGGGCAGGAATTGTGCCGGCAGCTCGCCGCTCTCGAACCCGCGGGGATCGTCCTGGTGGATAAGGACGAGAATGCCCTGTACGAAGCCGACTACAGCCTCAGAACCAGGGCCAATCCCGGGATCGGCATCTCCCCCGTCGTCGCGGATCTGCGGATCGCGTCGCGGCTGCGGTATGTTTTCGACCGGTACCGCCCCGATATCGTCTTTCACGCGGCGGCGCACAAGCACGTCCCGCTCATGGAGATCAACACCGCCGAAGCGATTCTCAACAATGTCGCCGGGACGGCGGAGCTTCTGAAGGCGTGCGCCGGGCATGAAGTGCGGCACACCGTCATGGTTTCCACCGACAAGGCCGTGAATCCGACGAGCGTCATGGGGGCGACGAAGCGGATCGCGGAGCTGCTGTTTCAGGCCCAGGCGGAAACCCTCGACGGGCAGGCCCATTACGTGTGCGTCCGTTTCGGGAACGTGCTGGGCAGCCGGGGCAGCGTGGTGCCGCTGTTCCGGGAGCAGATCAAAAACGGGGGCCCGGTGACCGTCACCCACCCGGACATGGTTCGGTATTTCATGACCATCCCGGAGGCGGCGCAACTCATCATTCAGGCGGGAATGCTGGGGCGGAAGGGTGAGATCTTCCTCCTCGACATGGGAGACCCGGTGAAGATCGTGGACCTCGCCAGAGACATGATCCGCCTCTCGGGGCTCGCCGTGGGGGAGGAGATCGAAATAGTCTTTGTCGGTCCGAGGCCCGGGGAAAAGATCCGCGAGGAACTGCTGATCGCCAGGGAAGGCGCCGCTGCCACCCGGTTCGACAAGATATTCCGGGCCCCGGCGCTGCAGTACGATTTCGGACGGCTTGCGGCGACGGTCGCGCGCCTGACCGATGCGGCCCGCGCGAACGACGATGCCGGCATCCGGCGGATCCTGCTGGAGATGAACATCGGCTTCTGCCCGCCGGGAAACCCGCCGGGGAATGCGTCCGGCGCCTCTTAGCCCCCCGTCTCTCTGTAGAGCGCGGCATATTGCGCCGCGATCCGCTCCGCATCGAACCGCTTCGCGTTCTCGACCCCTCTTCGAATCAACTCCTCCCGAAACGCGCCGTCCCCGATAACCCGCAGGACGCCCTCCCGGATGTTCCCCACGTCCAGCGGATTCACGAGGCAGGCCGCATCTCCCGCCACTTCCCGCACGGAGCCGATATCGCCGGCGACGACGGGCCTTCCGGTCGCGTTGGCTTCCACAATCGGCATTCCGAACCCTTCATACGTCGAAACGAAAGCGACCAGGTCGCAATCGCGGTACTTGCGAACGACCTCGTCGTCGGTCAGTCCGGCCGTGGCCGTGTGCCGTATGTTGCAGCGCCGCAGGACCGCAATCGCGTCCTCGGCGGGCCGGCCGACGATCTCCAGGTGGCACGGAATTCCCTCGAGCGCCTGTGCCAGGCGCGGAAGATTCTTGTTGGGATTCGAGCCCAGGTGGAGGATCCGCGGGCACGCGGCGTTGAAGGGCGCGGGGCTGTACCGGTAGTCGCGGCTGACCGGGTTGGGGATGACGCGGATCTTGCCGGCGGCGTGCGGCACGAGTGCGGCCAGTTCGCCGGCGGCGGCCCGCGAGATGCACACGACTGTCCGGCACCGCGCGACCGGCAGGTCGTACCAGAAATATTTCAGCAGCGCCCGTTTGACACCGGACAGGCGGTGCAGGTTCACGCAGTCGTGGACCGTGAGAATGGTGCTGCGCCCCCGGAGCAGAATCGCCAGGTAATGCGCGTCGCCCGTAACGTGGTTGACATCGCCCTGCCGCGAAACGGCCGACAGGGCGTCATAGAGCCGGCGGAGGATGCCGCGGTTATACCGGCACAGGGCGACGCGGCACTCGATCCAATCGGGAAAGGCCTTCCGGATCTCGCCGAACACCCTTTCGATGCTGTGCTGCGTCTCGGCCGGTTTCCGCTGATAGTGGGTTACGCGCATGCCTGTGTGTCCGCATTCGGGAAAGCCCGCCGGGCCGCAAGGCTTTCGAGCAGGTCCATCGCCGGCCCGATGCTTCCGGCCAGGTCGAAATGCCGGTGCGCGAAAGCGACGGCGCTTTTTCCCATCCGCCGTTGGAGTCCGGGATCGTTCAACAGCATCGCGGCATAGGACGCACCCTGCTCGCAGTCGAAGGGCCGCACGATGAATCCCGTTTCCCCGTGCCGGATCAGCTCCGGCACGGCCCCGGTGGCGAATGCGATCACCGGCTTGCCCATGGCCATCGATTCCGCGATCACGCGTCCGAAAGACTCGGTCTCCGAGGGGTGGATCATGATGTCCATGGCCGCGATAAACCGGACGATGTCCTTCTGTTCCCCGATCAGCCTCATGCGGCCTTCCAGGCCGTACTCGCGGATGCGGGCCCCCAGCGCCGCCGCGTATTCGGGGACATGCGCGCTGCCGGCGACCAGGCAGCCCGCCTCGGGAAGGCGATCCCGGAGCAGAGACATAATTTCCACCAGATGGTGCACGCCCTTGCGCGGCGTCAGGTGACAGACGGCGCCGATCAGCTTCCGCATCGCGCCGACGCCGTATTCCGCCGCAAAGCCCGGATCGGCCGGTTCCGGGCGGAAGCGGCCCAGATCGACGCCATTCGGTATAACGCGGACGGATGCGCGGGAGACCCCGAAACGGACCAGCCTTTCGCCTACGAAATTGGAAACGGCGATATAGGTCGGCTTGGCGATCGCCTGGAAGCCGAAATAGGCCCGCGCGAGGAGGCGCAGCTGATCGAAACGCGCCCCCCGGACATAAACGGCGGCGGGCACCCTGGCGATTCTGGCGGCCAGCGGGCCGGACAAAACGCTTTCGGAGTTGATGCATGCAACGCCGGGCCGGATGCGCCGCATGGCTTCCAGGGTGCATTGCAGCTGTTTTGCGGCGATGACCGCATGCCTCACGATCCCTTTCGCGCTCAGGTCTCTCTGCGTCGGGATGAGTCTCCCGTCCACATGAATCGATGCACCCGCGCGCCGCGCCTGCTCCGCGATCTCGTCCCGCGCCGGGCACAGGGCGTGCACGTCGTGGCCGCGGCGGACGCCCTCCCCGGCCAGTTGCAGGAAACCGATGTTGGGGCCGATGATTCCCTGCCAGGGATTGATTATCAGGATCCGGATGTTGTCCATAGCTTCCGGCGATCATATCATGCGGCGGTTCGCGTGCCGCTCTTTTATTGGCCTGCGGCAGGCCTCGTTGCCGCGGGAACCGTTTCGCGCCCGCCCTGCGGGATTCCGGGCCGGCACCCGCATCCTGCGGTCCGAAATCCGGAACCCGGGTGCGCGGGCGCGATGCTTCGCGGCGCCACGGCGTCCGTGAATCGCGCGGGTCAGGCCGTCCTGCGGAATACGGCCAGAAGCCGCGCCCGGTCCGGCGCCGGCAGATAGAGGTAATAGAGAAGGGCGGAGCAGGCGGAGGCGGCCAGCAGGAAGGCGGTGAGCCTGACACCGAGACCGCAGGGAACGAACGAGAGGACCAACAGCAGAAGCGCGAAAGCCGCAGTCCATGCCGCATGCCGGCGCATGGCGTCCGGGCGGTCGAGATACCGGCGGGACAGGGCGAAGATGAAGATGGCCTCGCCGCAGACCCGGAGCAGCCATGCCCAGGCGGTCCCGACGATGCCATACCGCCCCGTCAGCCACCAGACCAGCGGGACGTAGACCACAAATTCGCTCAGGTGATACTTGCTGATGAGGTCGGGTCGTCCGGCGGCCTTGATCAGGGCGTCCGGGATGCGGATGACCCCGTTTACGAACACCCCGACCGCGAGAAGTTCGAGAACCGGGGCGCTCTCCGCCGCAAACGCCGCACCGAGCCAGAGGTTCAATCCCTCGTGGGCGAAAGAGACGACGGCGAGGTTCAGCAGGAAAAGAGGCGCCAGGACACCCGCCACCGCCCGGTCGAAGAGGACGCGCGTCGAGCGCGCGTCCAGGGTCATTTTCGCGCTGAAGGCGGGGAATACCACGCCCGATATCGCCACGGGAATTACCCACATCCGGGTGATGGTTTCATAGGGCGTGGCGTAATAGGCCACGGCCGTCATCGAAGCCATCGTCCCGATCATGAAACGGTCCAGGAACGTCATCAGCGGGTCGATCACGTGGCTGACCGTCAGCCAGCCCCCGAAAGCCAGCATCGGTTTCAGAAAGCGGACCTGAATCGAGAATGCCCTCCCCAGCGAAGGGAAGCACTGATAGCAGAGGGCCAGATAGGCCAGCATCAGTATCACGCGCCCGGCGGCCAGAGTGCCGACCATCCAGGCAAGATTGTCGGAGAACTGCAGGACGGCAAGCGGACTCAGGTATACGAACATCCCGCTGGCGAACCGGCACAGACTGAGGCGCCCGAACCTCTGCACCGATTCCAGTATGCCGGAGAGTGCGCCCGTGCAGAGGACGGCGGGAAGGCACCATGCCAGGATGTGGATCGACAGGATCGTCTCTTCCCGCAGCGAGGCCGGGATTTTCAGGACATCGTGGACCAGCCAGGGCGCCAGCAGCGTCAGTACCGGCATGGCCGCCAGCCCCATCAGCGCAACCAGGGCGAGCGCGCTCCAGATGATGGCGGGGACATGTTCCTCGTCCCCTTTTCCTAGATGCTCCGCGAGTATCTTGGTAAGGGCGCGTCCCAATCCCAGGTCCAGGAGGCTGAAGTATCCCAGCACCATCCATATCAGCGTCAGAACCCCGAACCGATCGGTTCCGATACCCTTGATGATGACGGGGATCGACAGCAGCGCCGCCGCAACAGGCAGGGCGAAGCCGGCCAGATTGAACGCGCTGTTGCGCGCCAGCAGGCGGGTGCCGGTGAGGTTCGAAACACGGTGCCTGGGATCGGGATCTGGAATCATGATCGGTGCCCGGTCTTCTGCCCGTCGAGCCGCGGGATGCGGCGCGCGCGTTTCCGAATCGCGGCCGCGGAAGCGGGACTCCCCGCACTCGGGCGGTCTCAGATGCGCCGGCCTCCTTCCCTGCCGGCCAGAGCGGCATAGACTTTTTCGTAATCGTCCAGCTGGCGGTCCAGTCCGAAGCGGAGCCGCGCGTCCTTCGCCGCATGGATCCCCATCAGGCGGCGCGTTTCGCCGTTGGACAGGATCCACTCCACGGCTTTTGCGAGGAGGGCCGAATCGCCCACGGGTACGAGGATGCCGGTGGATTCCTCGGGCGGGTGACCCGCAAGATTCCGCGCGGCCGCGCCTGCGGATATTCCCGGCACCCGGGCAGGCCGCACCTGTTCCGGGATGCCCCCTGCGGCGGTTGAAACCACGGGCGTGCCGCACGCCAGTGCTTCCAGGACCGTGTTCGGGAAGTTGTCTTCCGTCGCTCCATGGATATAAACGTCCGCCGCCAGGTAACAGGTCCGCACCGCTTCCGCATCCCCGGCATGGGAGACGAACCGGATATCGAGCCCGGCAAAGTTTCCGTCCGGGGCTTTGGATCCGACGACCAGCAGGAGCACCCGCGGACCCTTCCACCCGGAGCCCAGCCGTATCATCGCATCGCGGATGACGCGATATCCCTTTACGGGATTCCTCAATATCCGGGTGCCCAGGACCAGTGCGACGGGCCGGTCGGCCGCGATGCCGAGAGCCTCCCGGGCTTTCCGGCGGTCTCCGGGGCGGAAAACGGAGAGATCGATGCCGTAGGGGATGACCTGCCGCCCGATCACCGATGGCGCCAGAATCGACCGGGCGGCCTTGCCCATCAGCCATTCGGAAGGGCAGGTCAAAAAAAGCCTGCTCCCGGCATAGAGGGATTCCTTTTCCCTCCAATTGCCCGCGCTCCCGTCTTTGCGCCACGCGGCCGGGACGATGGAGGGGCGGGAACGCAGCAACGGGCACCGGCCGCAGCCGGTCTGCCAACGTTCGCACCCCAGCGGATAGGTGCAGAATCCCGTAAGCGTCCAGAGGTCGTGCAGCGTCAGCACCGTCGGCACGCCGTGCGACAACGCCGGGAGCGCCCGCAGATCGAAATAGTTGCCGTGCAGGTTGTGCAGGTGAAGAATATCCGGAGGATCGGATGGATCGATAATGCGGCAGGTTCCCGGAAACCGGTAGTCCTCGCGTCCGCGATAGGAGTCGAGCACGCTGCCGGGTTCGACCAGCGTGCGAACGAAACGCGACAGCCGGTACAGCCCCCGGGCGGATTTCCCGTGCTTTACCAGCAGCTGCTGTGCGACCCAGGCAATCCTGCGGATTCCGGGGTAGGAGTCTCCATGGGGCACGACCCGGATATCGGGGTCGGCGCTGGTTTTGACGCCGACGGCCATTTCCGACTGGAATCCGCGGGCTTTGAGTCCGCGGAACAGCAGCCACGCGATACGCTCTGCGCCGCTCCAGACGTCCCGGGGGCTGACCTGCACCACTCGAAGCTTCATGCGCTCTTCCAAGCCCTCCCCCCTCGATCCGACTGCGCCGCGGGATGCGGACCGGTCACGCCCCGGGCCCGCGGGGAGCGGATCCGGCGCCGCCGCGGAACCGAACGTCACCGGGCCGCGGCCACGAGGACATACGTCTTGAATTCCTCCCCGGCGGCCAGCCGGTCCAGAGGCAATATGCGATAGGGGCCGGGGACTTCTTTCTGCCTCAATATCGTGACGGTGCGGGGCCCGTTCAGATAATACCGGATAGTCGACAGCAATCGATTCCGGGTTACGTGCGCTTCGTAAAACGGAAGCAGCATTCTCCGGATCCTCCGCGGCACGTGGGACGCGGCGTGCACGAGGGAGGCCGATGCCCGTTTCCCGGAGGCAAGGCGCTCGGGGCGGAGCGGCATCTGTCCGTAAATCCCCCGGATGTCGAAATGCCGTTCCACCATCTGCTTGAACTCCTCCAGCAGGAATTCCTTCTCGTGATAGGGGACGGTGAAGTCCTGGCTCGAATGGACCACGCGGTTGGGCGTCGAAATGATCAATGTCGCGCCGGGTTTCAGCAGCCTGCGGCATTCGTCGACGAAGGCTTCCGGATTCCGGAGGTGCTCCACGGTCTCGAAAGAGGTGATGAGGGTGAATTGCCGCGGGCCGAAAGGCATTCGCGTCACATCGCCCGCGCAATAGTGCAGCGAGCGCATCCTGTAGGTGAGACCGGCATAGGCCGCGGCCCGTCTCGACAGGTCCACGCCCGTGACGCGGATCGCCGATTGACTGGCCAGGTAGTAAGCCCCGTAGCCTGTCCCGCATGCGGCGTCCAGCACCATCTGCCCCGCGGCATACGGCCCGGCAAACAGATAGCGGCCGATGTGTTCCAGGTACATGTCGTAGGAAACCGCTCCCACGAGGATCCGTTCCACCTGTTGCGTGGTGCGATGCGGGTTCATGACCTGGCGCAGGCGCGTTCTGGAGATGGGCTTCATGATCGTGTGTGCGTATCGCTCCGGTTGTCGTTCCCGGGAACAGGAACCGTCATGGTTCCGCGCGGCCTCACGCCGTCGTGACTCCGGGCGGCGCCGTGCCGCAACCGGTGGCACGGAGTTTATGGGCCCGAATCCGGTAGCCGGCCGATGCCGCGCCCCGGGCGTTGCCGGTCGCCGCTTGCAGGCGGCCCTTCCAGGCCGCTTCCTCCGGTTTTCCCCGGAGCGAGAGTCGAATCTTACTACGAAACGCCGCCGGGAGCCCGCAAATTCCCGGGAACGCCGGCCGGCACCGGGTCCCTATTCCCGTGACCCGTCGCTGGTCCCACGGGCTTCCTGACTACGCCCACATAGTTTAGGGAGAGCAGGTCGTCGAATTCCCAGCGGTCGAGAAGCCGATAGTATGTATTCAGAAATGCGATGAATCCGGAATACCGCAGCGCGCGCCTGTGCCAGAGGGCGAGGGCGGGCGTTTTCCTGAACCGCGACCAGAGAACGTTGATCCTGAGCTGCCCCAGGGCCGCCCACTTGCCGCCGTTGGGAATCAGCTCGATCTGCTCGAATGCCGTCCTGTCCGCGATCGCCCGGATCCCGTATTTGGTAAACCGGAAGTAATCGAAGGGTTCTTCGTGAAGCTCCCATGCGAAAGGGACCGAAAAGATGAAGTGCCCCCCCGGTCTCAGCACCCTGTGAATTTCGAAGAACGCCTCCGCGTGATCCGCAATATGCTCCAGGACCTGCGTCGAGAACACCGTGTCGAAAATCTCGTCCTCGAAGGGAAGCCGTGTGGCGGGGCACACTACGTCCACGAGGCGCCTGCTGGACTGCACGATATCGCAGCCCGTATAGGAATCCGCGCGCTGAAAATACGACCGGTAGGGCTTGTTGCCGCAGCCGACATCGAGCACCCTGCCCGAAGCGTACCGGCGGATGGCGTCCCGGAGGTCCCGGAACAGGTATCTGTAGACCAGGTAACTGGGATTGTGAATGGATACGACGGGTTGCTGCAGCCGGTCCACCCCTGCTCTTCTTTCTTCGGTCATCTCGTGCCGGCACGGTTGCGTCGAGCCAGGTCTCCTCAGTCCAGAATTGGCGTGATCGGGGATGCGGGGACATCGCCGTTCATGCCCCATACGGTACCCGTGTAGCCGCCTGTGCTGCTCTTGAGAATATACCAGACGCCGGTGCCGGGCCGCCAGACGGCGATGTCGGCCTCGATGTCTCCGTCGTAATCGGCAGGCACCGGAATGTCTCCAGCCATCCCCCAGGCCTTGGCGGTGAATCCCGCCGATCCGCTTTTCAGGATGTACCAGACGCCGGTGCCGGGCCGCCAGACGGCGATATCCGTCTTGCCGTCCCCGTCGTAATCGGCAGGCACCGGAATGTCTCCAGCCATTCCCCAGGCCTTGGCGGTGAATCCGGCCGATCCGCTTTTCAGGACGTACCAGACGCCGGTACCGGGCCGCCACACGGCGATATCCGTCTTGCCGTCGCCGTCGTAATCCGCCGGGACGGGATTGTCTCCTGCGATACCCCACTGGGTGGCGGTATAGCTTCCGCCCGCGCCGCTTCTGCGGATATACCAGACGCCCGACGATGACCGCCACACGGCGATGTCCGTCTTGCCGTCTCCGTCATAATCCCCGGGCAGCGCCCAATCGGTCGAAAGACCCCACGTCGTGGCCGTGTAGGAGCCCGGTGTGCCGCTCTTGAGGATGTACCACGTGCCGTTGCCCGGGCGCCGGACGGCCTTGTCCGTCTTGCCGTCCCCGTCATAGTCCCCCGGGACGAGGACGTCGCCCGCGACCCCCCAGGAAGCCGTGGTGAACGTCCCCGGTGCGCCGCTGGGGCGCACGTACCAGACACCCGTGCCGGGGCGCCACACAACGAGGTCGCCTTTCCGGTCCCCGTCGAAGTCCACGGCACCGGGCTGCGGGAAGTAGAGCTCGTAGATCCCCAGGTCCACCGTGGCGACTCCGTCCCGGTCGCCGTCGAAGATCCTCGGGTTTCCCTGATAGTCGACCGCCGACCCCGCCGGCGCGTAGCCGTTGTCCCCGGCGTCGATGCACGGCGAAGTGGACAGCAGCCTGTGGTCGAGGTCTTCGTCCACGAAACCGGGATCCAGGTTCAGGTCGGTCGCTCCGGGCGGCACGTTGGTGTAGTCGTCGTCGTTGGCGTAGAAATCGTTGGTGACCAGCGTCGGATAGACCATCGGCGCCGTCAGGGTTTCGAAAATCCCCGAGCTGTTGTGGGCGATGATGTTGTTGGCGATGACGATCCTGTCGGGGATGGGCTCGGGGCCGGTGATGCGCGGGGGAATGGAAACGGCGATGCCGCCGCCCTGCTCCGACAGATAAGCGCTGCCGGTATTCTCGACGATCGTGTTGTTGACGATGAACAGGCTTTCCGTGGCGATCAGGGGCGCCAGGGCGTAGATTCCCCCTCCCATCCCCCCCGAAGACGTCGGATCGAACGCGTCGTTATGGGCGATGAAATTGTTTTCGATCCGCCCCTTGTAGTTCGTCTTGACGTTGATGCCCGCGCCCACGCCCGCGACGTTGGCGTAAATCAGGTTGCCTTCAATCAAAAATCCATCGCCCATGTCCAGTGTGACGGCTCCCTCCTCGGAGCCCATGTAAAGCGGAAGCGGATATGTGTCGTACATCGCGTTGTTGTCGATGACGTTTCGCGCGATTTTGGGATTCGACAGGATACAGTAGATGGCGCTCCCGTATTCCGCGCGATTCTGCGTAATGCGGTTGTTGAAAATGGTGGGCATCGAAAGCTTGAAATACATGCCGCCGCCGACCCCGTCGATCGTGTTCAACAGCTCATTTTCCGTGACGGTGTTGCCGGCGATGATGGAATGGCTCAGATAACCGTGGACGCCGCCCCCGTGCGCCCGCTTGGTGTTGAAAGGATTGCCGAGGGAATTCCAGCGGATGACGTTGTTGGTGATATAGAGCGACGTCACCGCGCTGCGGATCCCGGCGCCGCGGCCCTCTTCCCCCACGGTCGCCTGCGGCATGGCGCCGCCCGTGTATGCGCCGCCGTTCTGAACCGTGAAGCCGTCCAGGGCGCTGACCAGGTAGCCGGCGTTGACGCTCTGGACCACGCTCGGGTTCCCGACGCCGCCGCCGTCGATGACGGATGCGTTTGCGCTCACGTTGCGCTGGGTGCGGCTGGTTTCCGTGCCCGCAAAGCCGCCGTACATGTAGACGAAGGCGGGGATCGTGATGTGTTCGGCGTACGTACCGGCCTTCACCCAGACCTCGCCTCCCTGGGCCGCCGCGGCGAATATGCCGGCGGCCAGCGTCTTCTTGGCCGTCGCCCACGCGAGGCCGTCCTGCGCGTCGTTTCCGTCGGGTTTCACGCGTATGATGGCGCCCGCGACGTTCCAGTCCGTCCCGTCGGATTCGTCTGCGCCGATGTCCGGCAGGGTGCCGAGAGTGCGGCTCTGCCCGTCGAAGTCCGTCCAGCCCGGCTCGACGGCGGCCGCCGTCCCGGCGTCCCGGCACGGGGAATTGGCCTGGACGTGGAGCTCCCCGACGCGGTAGTTCGCCAGCCTGGGATCGGCCGAAATATTCCCGCCGATCCCGGTCTGGTCGGCGATGCCTTTGTAGTTCGACGCCCTGTCCTGCAGCACGTTGCCGTAGACGTCGTTGTATTCCATCACGGGGTACGAGAGGCCCACCGCATCCTGCTCCAGGCCCCACGTGTTGAATGCGACGATGTTGTTGCGGACCTTCGGGAAATTGCTCTGCCAGAAAATCCCGGCGCCGTTGTTCGCCACGATGGTGTTGTTCGTGACCAGGGGAGGCGGGTTCTTGTCGGGCGGGATGCCCTGTTCGTACGGGTAGGCCACCAGAGAGATTCCGCCGCCGAGCCATGCGCCGTTGGCGACAATCATGTTGTTGATGATGGCGGGGGCCGCGATGGCGTACTGGATCGGCTGTCCTCCCATGTCGTTCTTCGTGGAAAAAATGCCGCCGCCGCCGACCAGCCAGGCGCCTGCGGGGGAATCGCTGTCCCACCCGGTTTCGAACCGGGTCGCCGTATTCGCGGCGATGTAGTTGTAGGCGATGACCGGAGACGCGTGTCCCCAGCTGCCGATCCCTCCGCCGTTCTGCCAGGCGGTGTTGCGCACGATCACGTTGTGCGCGATGAGGGGCGCCGAAGACGGGAGAATGTTGATGTTCAGCGTCCCCACCACGGCGATGCCCGCGCCGTTCGATGCCGTGTTGTCGGCGATGGTGTTATGGGTGATTTCCGGGAACTGGACGTTGGGAGGCGACACCCCGACGATGCGGTAGTCGGAGCAGTAGATCCCGGGGCCCGAATTCGCGCGTATTGTGTTGTTCGTGACGACGGGGGCCGAACCGGAAACGAGGATCCCGGCCGTCCCGCCCGTGATCACGAACCCGTCGACACGCGTGGCGGAACTGGCGTTTTCCCGGATGCGGACCACCGCGTCGGCGCCGGTCCCCTGCAGGACCGTCGGGTTCGCGTCGAAGTCGCGCTCCTGCCGGGCCGTTTCCGTCCCGGCAAATCCGCCGTACAGCGCGACGTCTACCGCATCGTCGCCCGAAATCCGGTTGACGATGTTCTCGCTATAGGTGCCGGCGGCCACCCAGATCTCGTCGCCCGGGCCGGCGGCGGTGATGGCGGCCGTGACTGTTTTTTTCGCGTTTGCCCAGTCGGCGCCGGTGTTGGCGTCATTCCCCCCGGGTTTGACGCGGACTACGGCGGCGACGGCGCCCGCCTGACACCACAGGACAAAGAAACCGACAAGGGTAAAAAGTACGGATCGGAATGCATGCGTTCTCATGGCGACACCCCTTCTGCACTGGGATCTTATCTCAGAGGCACGGCAATGGCGCAAACACGTGGACTTCCGCGGCGGGACCGCCGGCGGGCCGGGCGCGTGTTTCACCCCCTCGGGCGGAAATCTTCTCTGGTGGGTTTTCCGTCTTCCGGGAGGCGACGAGTATCAGTGCAGACCGCTCAAATATGAAATATGAACTGCTATTCGATCTTTATTGGTTTCAGGGTTCCGACCCTTATCCGGTCGCCCGGGGCGGCCTTCGGGAAGAAATAGACGATGTTTATTTCCTGGCCGGGTTTCAGGGTGATCACGTAGGAAGCCTCGATGCGGGTGACATACTCCATTTTCTTGTCGCCCATGGGCCCCTCCATCATGAAGCGCTTGGCGATGGCCGGAACGGCGGCGCTTGATTGCGTTGCCAGCTCGACGCCGGCCAGGTCCTTTTCGACGGCGACTTCCGCCGGAGCGGTCCCGTTGTTTTTCAGGCTGACGCGCACGGCGGACGGGTGCGGGTTCTTCTTCTCGAAAGTCTTGCAGTCGGTCACCTCGAGAGTGACCTTGTCGCTCGTCGCCTTGATGTCGTAGTCCGCGCTGTTCGGAGGGTCGTCAAAACTGCAGACCGAGTCATAGCTCCAGATCTTTGCCTGCATCGCGACCGGGTTCTGGCAGAATCCCGGGGAAGGGACAAGCGACAGCATCAGCAGCATCGAGCCGGCCAATAGTGCGAGTTGCTTCATTACGGTCTCCTGAGGCGATGGATGCATGCGGGAGCATGCCGGTCCGGTTTTATTCATTCGGTAAAGGATATGCCTCTGTCTGCCCTTCGTCATCCGGAAGCTTGAAGGTCCGCGTCACCCCGATTTCGCCCACCTCGCTCGACGGCGCGCCCATGACTTCTTCGGCGTCGCTCAAGGGGTGCACCTCCGTCAGAGGCGCGGGCAGCATTTGAATTTCCGCCTTCGGGGCCAATCCCTGGACCGGCGCCGGCACGGCGGGGGCCGGAAGGGTCCTGGCCGGGGGCGGTTGACTGGCGACTCTTGGCGCCGCTGCTTCCTGTCTTGGCTGCGTCTCGGGAAGAGCCCGGACAGGGCCGGGTTGCGGCCTCGCCGCCGGCCGGGGCGTCGCGGTTTTGGCGACGGCGGGTTGTACGGGGCGCACGTATTGCGTGACCGAACCGCCCGTCTGCCGCAATTCCTTCAGGATGCCGTACGCTACCGCGCAGACCAGGAGGACGACGGCAACGGTGACGAATTGAAAGAACTGATTCTGCCCGTCCGTGTCTGTGCCGAGGTTGCCGGCCATGGAACTCCTCCGCGCAATTTGAGGTTTTCCGGAATACAGTCGCTTATCATGCAATTCTGGCACAGTACCCATTTTTCCGCAAGCAACTCCATGAGTGTCGTTTCCGGATTTCCGGGGGGCGTTTCATGGGCGGTTCCGGAGCGTGCGCCCTTGTGCTGCTGAAAGCGAACTCGGGGCCGGCGAGGTGCGGGACGGTTGCCGATTTGCGCGTTCGGGCGGGTTTGAGCGCGGCGGTTCGCGGCGTTGCCGG
>CAZTHE010000081.1:0-15987 GCA_964613495.1 uncultured Acidobacteriota bacterium
TTTCACGAATTCCACGGAGCCGGAATGTGCTTTTATGGGCGGCAGCGCTTTGCGCTGCCCTGTAGATAGCCCGATCCGCAGGCGAGAGCGCCGCTCTCGCCTGCGGATCGGGCTATCTACAGAGGCCGGAGGCCCGCCCATAAAAGCATTTCGTGAAATTTGTGTTAATTCGTGGCTGAATTCCTGTCCGTGATTATCCGGGACCCGTTGGGCGCACCGCGCTAGAAAGCCTGGCCGATGCTGAAGAAGAAGGCGCCCCGCTTCTCGCCCGGCCGCCGGTCCAGCTTGAACCCGTAATCGAACCGCAGCGGGATGAATTTGATTTTCAGCCGCAATCCGGCGCCCGCGGTCTTGCGCATGGTGAAGTCGAAATCCTCGATCCGCGGATAGACGTTGCCGATGTCCACGAACCCGACCCCGTGCAGCATGCCGAAAATGGGGAACCGGATCTCGTTGTTGAAGAGGAACAGGCCTTCGCCTCCGAACGGGCGCTGTGTGCCGTCCTCGAGGGTCTCGAGCGGGCCGAGCATGTCCTGTTCGAAGCCCCGCATGGTGGTGCCCCCTCCCGCGAAAAACCGCTCCGGTGAGATGATGTCGCCCCCGCCGAATGCCTTCGTCAGCCCGAGGCGGAGCGCCCCGGCGTAGATGAGCTTGCTGGGAACGGGCTTTTTCGGCTTCTCGGCCGGCTGCCGGAACAGGAATTTGTCGAGCGCCACATAGCGGAAATACTGGCCGTAGTACCGCGCGAATCCGTCTTCGGAACCCAGGAACTCGGGCCCGAACTCCAGGCTGTGCGACGAAAACTCGCCGCGCGTGGCGTCCAGCACGCTGTCCCGCGTGTCCCGCGAAAGAGTCGCGATCAGGCGGGCCACGGGCGCGCTGGCCTGGAATATCGTCGGATCCGGCGGGATGCCGTTCCACCGGACGTGATCGTAGCGGTATCCGTAATCGAAACGGTATTTCCTGGGGAGGTTGCGTTCCTGAAAGAGGGAAAATCCGATGCGGCTGGCCGAGAAACCCGGCCGCGTTTCCCGCTGCACGAAGGCGCTGGCGTCCGACTTGATCTGGATTTTCGTGACGAAGGGCTGAAGGAAATACAACCGGGCTTCCTTCAGATCGGAGTCGTACCGCAGTCTCAGCCCCACGTCGACCGCCCGCCCCAGGAAATTGCGGTTTTCCAGCTCGACGAGGCCGCCGGGGCCGCGATCGGTATCGAGGAACAGGCCGTATTGCACCCGGTAGGGCCGTATCTCGCGGACCCGGACGGTGACGCGCACGTCCTTGATGCGCGGGTCGCGTCCCCGCTGCGCGACCGGAACTTCTTCCGTCTGGAAATCGACGGATGCGTAAATTCCGGTGCTGTAGAGCCGCCGGCGCGACTCGTCGATCCGGGCGGGGTCGAGGGCGTCGCCGGCCTGGAAATCCAGCTGCTTCCGCACGAAGTCCGCGTCGGTGTTTCCGGTGCCCTCGATCGCGACGTTCCGGATCACCGATTGGCGGCGCTCCGCGATGTAAAAGGTGAGATCCGCCTTTGCCGCGGCGGAATCCTGAACGACGCGGAACCGCACCGAGACTTCGGTGTACCCGTTGCGCCGGTACAGGGTTTCGAGTTCCTTCACGGCGTCCTGCAGGGTGTCGGGATCGTAATGGCTGCCGCTGGAAGTCGGGATGACCATCCAGAGCTCGTCGTAGGTGAAGGCCTGGTGGCCGCTGAACTCGAGTTCGCCGATCGTGAACCGGGGGCCTTCCTCGATGCGGATGATCGTCGTGCCCGTGGCCGTGGCGGGATCGAGCCGCAGTTCCGGGAGGTGCACCTTCGCCTGGAGGTGCCCGCGGTCCCGATAGACCCGCTGGAGGTAATCCGTGACCTTCTGCGGATCGACGTAGATGTCGGGCCTCAGATTCGCCTGGTCCAGCAGCTCGAGGAGCTCGCTTCCGGGGATGGATTCGGCTCCGTCGAGGATGACGGGGACGCTCGCGTATCGCGGTCCGGGCGTGATGAGGAAACGGACCGTTTTCCGGCCGTCAACGGTTTCAATTTTATAGTCGACTTTCGACTGAAGAAATCCCGCCTGAAAGAGGGGCGTGCGGATGGAGCGGGCCGCGTCCTCCAGCCGTTCGACATCGAACACGCCGTTCTTCCAGGAATCGCGGACTCCCTCTTCGATCTCCCGGGTTGCCGTCATTCCTTCGAAGGAGAAGTCGACCACGGGACCCGCATCCGTATCCAGGTTCAGGCCGATCGTCTGGCCGGCGGTTTCCCGCTGCAGGCGCACGGTGGCCTCCAGATGGTCGTTCCGGAAGTAAAAGTCCTGCACCCGGTCGAGTCCCTTCTGGATGTTCGCAAAGTCGTATTTCTGGCCCGGCCGGACCTTGAAGCTGTCGAGGAGCGTCGTGTCCGCGAACGGCGCGCCCCCCTCGATCCGGATCTCCCCGATCTCGAACCGCTGCGTTTCCGTGCGGGTCCTGCGGGTGGAGCGCGCCGCCTGCGATCCGCCGAAAAGCACGCTGTGGT
This sequence comes from uncultured Acidobacteriota bacterium, assembly GCA_964613495.1. Taxonomy (GTDB): domain Bacteria; phylum Acidobacteriota; class UBA6911; order UBA6911; family UBA6911; genus UBA6911. The sequence goes on from CAZTHE010000081.1 coordinate 2,516, forward strand.
TCAGCTCGAACCGGTAGGAGTTGTCCTGCTGCTTGGTGGCCCGGGTCGTCAGCCGGCGCGCCATCTGGTATTCGGCCGCCCAGATCTGATCTCCCCCGTTCGTCAGGTTCATGGAATAGATGAGGCTGAGGTCGCGGGTGACGTCCTCCCCGATCGTAAGCCGCGCGCCCTGGTCGGATTCGGACGCGATCATCCCGGGATCGATGCGGAAGGTGCTCAGGCCGAGCGCGCGCCGGGCCTCGTCCGTAATCTCCCCTCCGGCCTGGCCGGCGACCAGGGCCAGGGCCTGCGTGCGGGCCACCTGCATTTCCTGCCCGCGGGTCTCCGACCGGGTTTTCCCCGTCAGGAGCACGGAGAGGATGTCCATTTCCGAGAGGGCGGGCTCGGACGTCAGCGTCGTGCTCAGCCGGTCCGCGGGGCCCGTGAGCTGCATCGTGATGTCGTAGCTCCCGGCGCGGGTCTGCGCCTGTATGTCCAGCTGGGGTTCGATCCGCGTCTGGTTTGTCAGGGTGACCGTGCCCCGGTTGATGTAGTACGTGCGCTGGTTCAGGACGATCTCCCCCCCGTCGGTCAGGGTGATTCGCCCGACCACGGAGGGCTCCTGAAAGGGGCCCAGGAGCCGCAGGTTGGCGTTGCCTCCCACCCGGGCGACGTTGTTCTGGACCAGGAGCGGGGAGACGGTGCGGACCGAGACGTCGAAACGGATCCTGTCCAGCAGCGAATCGGTCTCGCCGGCGGGTTCGACGATCCGCTGATCCTTCAGATAATTCATCAGCTGGCTGCGGACCTCGAACGAGTCCCTGTAAGAGCTTTCCAGCACGCGGATGTTGCCGCGTATCAGGATGTCGTCTTGCTCGGAGGAGAGGGTGAGGGTTCCGCTGGAAGAGGACTTCAGCCCCTCGGGAAAGTTCAGGAAGAAGTCCTGCACGTCGGCCTCGAGGTCCAGGCCCCGCAGCGTCCCGTCCCTCAGCGCCGCCTTCCCGGTCACATTCAGCGGACCGCCGTTCAGTGTCCCCGTGAATTCCCGGACCGCGATGGTCCCGGCGTCCAGCTCCAGTCGGACGGTCAGGTTGTCGGCGACGACCCGCGGATCCCGCAGGCTGAGCCTCCCCCCCTGCATCCGGGCCGATCCCGACAGGAGCGGCGCCGCGGGCGTTCCCGCCGCGGCGGCTTCGATGTTCAGGTTGCCCGAGGCCCGGAGGTCCGGATTGTTGAAGGTGAGGAGCGCCGCATTCAGGCCTCCGGCAACGCGGACATCGAGGGGCCCGTCCGGGAGAATTCCCGCGGAGCCGCGGACGTCCAGGTTCGTTTCCGTCCCGCTCAGGGTGAGGCGCTCCACGGACAGAATCCCGTCCCGCACCGAAAGCCGGGACGGCTGCGTTTGCCCGAGCGAGAACTCGTTCATCCGGAATTGCAGATCCGGGAATTCGATCCGGGCCGTCAGCGCCCGCAGGTCCGTCGCCGTCGCGGATCCCTCGGCGCGCACCGAAATCAGCCCGGTGATCCCCGGCGGCAGTTTTTCCGCCGCTTCGGGCCGCAGACCCCGCACGTCGAGCGAGAAAACGGCCGGACCTGCCTTCCGGGGGATCTGCACCGGGAGGTTTTCCGGCAACAAGCCGAACGGGAACTCTCCCGTGAGCGCGATCCGCCCTTCCCCCCAGGACGCGTCGCCCTTCCGCACGACCGCGGCGCCTTCCTCGACGGTCGCCCGGACGGAGATGTCCGTCAACGGTACCGGGATGCCCGGGATGCGGAATGTGCCCCGGTCCAGAGAAAAGGTTCCTGCGCCGCCGGGCTTCGCCGGCGTTCCCGTCAGCGTCAGATCCAGATGCGCCATCCCTTCCGCCGTGTACCCTTCGGGCAGCAGTTCGAATCCCGCCGCCTGCGCCAGGTCGAGCCGGAGTTCGAGGTTCAGGCTTCCCGGAGGCGCATCTTTGCCGAGCGGCGCCCGGCCGGAGACCGCCAGGCTGGAATTCCCGCTGACGAGGGTTGCGGGCGCGATTTCTATCGACCGGTCGCGGTATCCGGCCAGCACGGGACCCTGCGCATGCAGTTGCAGGCTCCCGGCCCGCAGCCGGAAATCTCGTATCCGGGCGTCAAAACGCGATTGGGCGATCCGGGAGAGATTGCCGGAACCCGTCACTTCGGCATCGAGGGCCCCGGCCAGCGGCCGCCCGTTCGGTGTCTTGAACCCGAGTTTCTCCAGGTCGGTATTCCCGATGCGCAGCTTCGCATCGAACGGGTAGGGTGCGGCTGCCGTGATGCGGGCGTCCGCCCCGGCCTGCAGGCCGGAGGCCGAAGCATCCAAACGAACATCGCGGTTTTGCATCGACGCGTGCAGCTTAATGGGTCCCAGCGACCCCTGTTTTATCCGCAGATCGGCCGTTTCGATACGGGCTTCGATGGAAGGCTCCTCCGCGGTGCCGGTGCCGGATGCGGTGAGATTCCAGGACGCGCGAAGCGGAGTCTCGTTCGGGAGCCCGAGGCTGTCGAACCGGAGCCCCCTGCCGTCCGCTTCGAACCGGAACCGGCCCGAATCGAGCGCGTAGACGAATATCCCGTCCAGGCGGTTCGAGCCCGTTGCCTGCGGGTCTTTGAGAAGCGTGAGCCGGGTGGACCGGATTTCCTTGCCGGCCAGTTTCAGGCCGACATCGAGCCGCCCGAGCGGTTCGCGGTCCAGGCGGAGATCGCTGCCTCCGACCGAGGCATCGCCCGCGAGACCGTCCAGCGGTCCTTCGACGTGCAGCCGCAGCCCGAGAGTCCCGGACGCGGGAAGGTTCGCGTCGAGCATTTTTGTGATGGCCGTCGCGGGGATGTTGTCCCCGCGGACGTCCAGGACGAGCGCGGGACCGGGACTGCCGAGATCCAGTTGGCCTTCGGCGTATACGGCCGAGTCTTCGGGCAGGCGGAGCGTGTTTTGAAACTTGATGCCGGGACCGTCGATCCTGGCTTCGGTCCCGGCGCTCAGGTGACGGAGGCCGACGGCCTCGAGCGCCGGGATTTCCGCGGAGATCGCGATTTCCGGCCGTGCCAGTTCGCCTCCGGCGAGGGCGTCGAAACGAAGCGGGCCCTGGAGCCCCAGGGCGCCCGCCGGGCCGTCCGACCCTCCGAGGAAACGGGAGAGTTCCGCGATCAGGGCGCCGATGTCGGGCGCGTCCCCCTGAATGCCGCCGGCGATGTGCCGGAAGGAGCGCAGCGAAAACTGCCCGCGCAGATTTGCGCCGAGGGCCGAAAGCGGCTGCAGGTCTACGACCGTGAGTCCCGGACTCAGCCGGGCGTTCAACATGCCCGACACCGGGAGGATGTCGGGGCCGGGAGACGGACGCGATGCGGCCAGGGTGAGGACCGCGTCGCCCGAGATCCCGTCGGGTTCGAAAGCGCCGTTCCAGTTCAACGCGATCCTGCCGGTGCCCCGGCTCGCGAGGGTGAAGGGCGGCTCCAGCAGCTTCCAGACCGGGGCCAGGTCGAAACCGCGCAGTTCCGCGCGGATGCGGTTTTCGCCCGTGCCGGATCCGGCGGAGAGTTCGGCGCTGCCCGACACGGCGCCGTGCGGCGAGCGCAGTTGCAGATCCCGGAGTTCCAGGCGGTGGCCGTCCCACGCGCCGGCGCCCTCGAAATCGAAACGCGTATTCCGGAAGCTCAGGGCGCTGAAACGCTCGCCGCGGAGCCGTGCCGCGAGTCGAAGGTCCTGCATCGCGCCGTGGGCACGGAGATTTCCGGAGAGGCGCCCGTCGAGTCCCCGGAAGAAACTCACGGTCCTGGCGATCGCGCCGAGGTCCAGGTCGGGCTCGATCCGAAGGTCCAGCCGGGGGCGGGAAAAACCGTTCCAGGAACCCGATACGGAGACCCGGGATCCCGAAGACTCCACGTAAGCCCGTTCCAGGCGCAGCGCCGCGGGCAGCAGCTCGCCGGAAACGCGAAGCCTGTCGATCGGGACCGCATTTTCACGAACCCGGACGGATCCCGGCTGCAGGGTGGAAAAATCGAATGCGTGGTTGCCCGTTTTCCGGTCGCCCCGCATCCGGAACTGCCACCGCGGGACCGAAGCGGAGAGACGTTTCGGGCGATCCTCGATTCGGACCGATCCTTCCAGCGCCGCGGCATTCGCGATAAAAAAAGAGGGGGCAGGCCCGGATGAAGGTTCCGTTCGGGGCAGGTTGTTCCGCCCGTCCTCGCCGACGCAGTAGTGGATCCTCGGCCGGGTGATTTGCAGCTCTTCGAAGTCCCAGGATCCCCGAAGGATGGCGCGCAGGTCGGGCTTCACATAGACGCGGTCTGCCTGAAACAGCGGACTCAGGCCGGGGACGGACGCGGACCGGACCGTCAGGCCTTCGACGGTGAATTCTCCCTTGAAGAGGTTGTAGCGTAATGACGCGGCCTGGAGGTCCATCCCGGACTTTTCGATCAACAGGGCGCGGACCTTTTTCAGTATCAGGTGCCTGGCCGTCGGCGTGTGGAGCAGTCCGGCGCCCAGCAGCAGGATGAGGATCGTCCCTGCCGATATCGCCAGAAACCACTTGATCCACCGCCTTTTCATGTCTTTCCGCTCAGCCCGCATGGTTCATGAAGCGTCTTTTGCAGCGGAGGTAGTGATCACGGATGCCGGACCCCGGATTTGAGGCTGAGTGCGGCGCAATATGGGTCCTGAATCCGTTCGCGCCTGCCGGGAACCGGGCGCAGATACCTCTTTCCGTTTGGATTACCGCAAGACACTCAGGATTTTATCCTATCCGGAGACTGGAGCGAAGTCGATGCCTTTAACCCGATCCTTTAATCGGGGGATGCGCCGGGTTCGCCGGGCTTGGATTTCCCCGGAAATATGGAGCGAAGGTTCAGCATTTCGGCCCCCTTCTCGGCGGATTCCTTCAGGGTGCGGAGCCAGCGGCGGGCCCAGGCGTATTCCGTAGCCAGTATCGCCAGCCCGACGGGGATGACGACAAATGCGGGACCGGGCAGGACGAGCAGGGCAACGCCGATCAGCAGTACCGTCATTCCGACAACCAGTATGACCACCCGTCGCGCATACCTCAGCATTGAAGGATAGTAGCAGGTCGCCATTATCGATGGAATAGCGTCAGGCCTGAAAATACGATTTTTGCCCAAAATCGAATTTTCAGGCCCGGACTCCTAGAGGCGGCGGGCGATTTGTTCGATTTCGTCCATGATCCGGTTCATGCGGGCCATGGTGGCGTCCAGCGGCTGGGACGTGGTCATGTCCACGCCGACCCGTTTCAGGAGCTCGATCGGGTAATCCGATCCGCCCGCGGCCAGGAGGGAGAGGTATTTGCCGATGATGTCCTTCTCCCCGGCGAGCGCTCGTTCGAGGATGGAGGTCGATGCCGTGAAGGATGTGGCGTACTGGTACACGTAGAAGTTGTAATAAAAGTGCGGGATGTAGGTCCATTCCGCCTGGATGTCGTCGTCCACGATGCAGATGCCCTTGTCGTGCCCGAAGTATTCCCGCGTGATGGCCGAATACATCGAGTGCAGCAGGTCCCCGGTCAGGGCGGTGCCTTCTTCGGCGGTCGCGTGGATCTTCCATTCGAATTCGGCGAACTGCACCTGGCGGAATACGGTGGCACGGGCGTTGTCGAGGTAATTGCCCAGCAGCGAGAGCCGGACCTCGTCGCGGGCCTCGGTCTCGAGCATGTGTTCGAGCAGCAGCGACTCGTTGAACGTCGAGGCGACTTCGGCGACGAAGATCGAGTAGTGCGACAACGCGAACGGCTGCGCCTTGTTCGCGAGATAGGAGTGCATCGTGTGGCCCAGCTCGTGGCTCAGGGTGCTGACGTCGTCGTACTTGCCGTTGTAGTTCAGCAGGATATACGGGTGGCTGTCGTAAACCGATCCGTTCGAATAGGCGCCCGACCGTTTCCCGTCGTTGTGGTAGACGTCGATCCAGCGCTCCGACAGCGCCCGTCGGGCGACCGCCTGGTAGTCTTCTCCCAGCGGCCGCAGCGAATCGAGCACCAGCGCGGCCGCTTCCTCGTAGGTGTAGCCGAGGTCGAGGTCTTTCACGATGGGCGCGTAGAGATCGTAGTAGTGCAGCTCCTTGAGCCCCAGCAGTCGTTTGCGCAGACGCAGGTAGCGGTGCAGGGTGTCCAGATGCGCCCGGGTCCCCGCGATGAGGCTTTCGTACACGGCGACCGGGATGTTGGAGGCGTCGAGCGCGCGTTCGAGGCAGGAGCCGTAGGATCGCGCCCGGGTGAAGAAGATGTTCTTGCGGACTTCCGCGGCCAGCTGCGCGCCGAACGTGCGGCGGAATTCGTGCATCTTTCCCATGTAGGCGGCGAAGACCTTTTTCCTGTTCTTCCTGGACGGGGAGCGCCGGTTCAGGCTGAACGCCGCCGGGTCGAGCCGCACGCGCGTCCCGTCCTCCAGCAGGATCTCCGGGTAGGGGAAATCGGCGTTCGTGAAGACGTTGTTGATGCTCACCGGGGAATCCGCCATCAGGTTCGCCTCGGCGATGATGCGCTCCTCCCCCTTGGTTCCCGTGTGCTTCTTCTTGCGCAGGATGTCGTCGAATATGTGGCGGTAGGTCGCGAGCTTCGGCTCCTGCGCCAGGAACCGGTGCACCGCCTTTTTCCCCATCTGCAGGATTTCCGGCTCGATGAAGGAGCTGAGGGAAGCCAGGTCCGAAGCGATCTGACCCATTTCCTGGTCCATCGCGAGGTATTTGGAGTCGCGCGTGTCCAGGTCGGACATCATGCTGGCGTAGCAGGCCAGGCGCGTGCACTCCTTCTGAAGATCGTCGAGCAGCCGCAGGCAGCCCAGGAGCTTTTCGGGCGATCGGGCCAGCTTCCCGCTGTAGGCCGATATCCCGTTCAGGCCGGCCGTCAGTTTCCGCTTGGATTCCGCCCAGGCCTGGTCGCCGGGGCAGATGTTCCTCAGATCCCACTTGTAGGAATCGGGGATGCGAGCCCGATTTCGCTCCTTGACGTATTTGTCTTTCATGAACGCTCCTTGACCGCAGGATTTCCGCACGCGCCGGTTTTGATTCCAAATTTCAGATTCCAGATTCCGGATATCGGGTTCCAGATATCGGACTGTATGCCGACGCGCTCTGGAATGTGGGATTTGAAACCAGGAATCAAGTAGGCAAAATAGTCCAGAGGCCGCGGAGATTCAATTCATTTTTCCGGCAGACCGGGGCCATGCATTTCCGGCCCGCCGCCGTATCTGCACTTTGCGGCGGCGGCAGGGCATATTAAAATACGTCGCTATGAAAATCGTGGATGACCTGTATGCCTACCCGTGGCGGGGCAACGACAACAACTGCAATTCCTATGTTTTTGCGGGCGCATTGGCCGGCGGCAGGCACGTGGTGGTCGACCCCGGCCACCTGATGACGCCCATGACGCAGGAGGCGGGCCTGGAGCGCCTCCTGGGCGCTATGCACCGGGACGGAATCGATGCGTCGCGCATCGGCCTCGTGCTCCTGACTCACGGGCACCCGGATCACTGCGAGGCCGCCGCCGCATTGCGCCAGGAGTGCGGCGCCCTCGTGGCGCTGCACGAGGCCGATGCCCCGAACTACGGGATGATGGGCGGCAAGGTCGACCTCTTCCTGCGGGAGGGAACGCTCGAACTCCGTTCGGAAAAAGCCCTGGACCTTCAGGTACTCCATTCGCCCGGGCACACGCCGGGCCATGTGACCGTCTATTGGCCCGCGCACGGGGTGCTGATTGCCGGGGACTGCATTTTCTACCGGAGCATGGGCCGCACGGATTTTCCGGGCGGGAGCGCCGCGGACCTGAAGGCGAGCATCGAAAGGCTGTCCCGGCTGGATATCGAGCTTCTCCTGTGCGGACACGCATACGGCAGCCCGGGCATCTTAAAGGGCAAGGAGGAAGTCCGGGAAAACTTCCGCGTCATCCGGCGCTATTTCGACGGAGGATTTTAGGAGCAGGGGATGGAAGAAGAGAGAGTCAAGAGCTCACTGGAACTGGCGATGGAGCGGATCTCCGCGCTGCCCGAGCTGACGCCGCAGGAAATTGCGGCGCAGAGGGAAAAGGAACTCACCCCGCTGGGAACCGCCATCGCGGTGAAGTATCTCAACGGCGCGCTTGCGGGGGACGATCTCCCGGCCGAAGTGGACCGGTACGACGGGGAGCGCCGGCGCATGGTCCGCCGGGCGCTGCTCGAGGCACTCTGCGGCGAACTGCGCTTCGGGAAGACGCCCCGCGACGCGCGGAAAGCGCTGCGGGGAGCCGCCGCCGTCGCGCCTCGAAGGAGGCAGTCGTGCGAAGATGCGGCGCGGCGCTTCGAACAGTACATCGGCGAATTCGAGTCGGCCAGGGACCGGCGGCAGGGGGAATTCGCGGCGCTGGCCAGCGGCGGGATGCGGGAACTGGGGATTTCGGGATCCGCGGTCCGGCCGAACCTGGAAGAAAACGAGGAGTGGAAGCGCTCCGTCGACGAAATCCGGCAGGAGTTCGAGCCGAAGCTGGAAGAGCTGAGACGGGAGTTGTTGCGCAGCCTGGAGGCGGAATGATCCGCGTCTGCCGGCTGGATCGGGGCGCCCGGGATGGCGGGAATAAACCCCGTGCGCGGGACGATGGAGCCGTCCCAACTCGGCGTGACGCCGATGCCCGGGCAACTCTTCGTCCCCTCGCAGGATGCCGCCTGCTATAATGACCACTACCCGGAGGATTCGCCGGCCGGGATCGGAATCCGAAATCCGAAATCGTAAATCTGGAATCTGGAATTAAATGAGGAGGATACGATGAAAAAGTTCCTTGCAGGTCTGGTGGCCGTCTCGTTCCTGTTGGTGTTCCCGACCCTTTCCGCGGCGCAGGGAGGCGAAGTGATCAAGCTGCCGCCGGCGCAGACGGATGGGGGAAAGCCGCTCATGCAGGCCCTCAAACTGCGGCAGAGCACCCGCGGCGATTTCGGCCCCGCGGAAAAGCTCCCGATGCAGGTGCTGTCGAACCTGCTCTGGGCCGCCGACGGAGTGAACCGCCCCGGAGGACACCGCACCGCCCCTTCCGCGGTGGACTGGCAGAACGTCGAAATCTACTGCACCACTGCGGACGGCGTTTTCATCTATGATGCCGTCAGCCACGCGCTGAAGGTGATCTCCAGGGAGGATGTGCGGGCCACGGCGGGCCTCGACGGGTCCGGGCCGATGAAGCAGGATTTCGTGAAGACGGCGCCGCTCAACCTCATCTACGTCGCCGACATGTCCAAGACCAAGGGGATGAAGTGGCAGGGGCAGGATGTCGGACTTCCCTGGGTTTATGCCGGTACGGGGGCGATCGCGCAAAACGTCTACCTGTTCTGTGCATCGGAAGGGCTGGCGTGCATTCTCCGCGCGATGCTCGATGAAGCCCAGGTCGCCAAGACCCTCAAGCTCGGCCCGGAAAAGAAGGTCATCCTGACCCAGTCCGTGGCACAGTTCAAGAAGTAGTCGGCAGTCGGCAGTCGGTAGTCGGCAGTAGATGTCGTGTTTCCCCGAAAGCAGTGGATAGTTGGTAGTTGGTAGGGGGGCGCCGAAACAGTCGGTAGTCGGCAGTCGGCAGTCGGTAGTAGATGTCGTGTTTCCCCGATAGCGGCCGGCAGTTGATGGCTGGTAGTTGGTGGAGGGGCTTGCAGGGTCGATCAGGTTGCATGGAGAAGCGATTCCAGATTTCAGATTCGGAGTTTGGAATCTGGAATCTGGAATCCGTCGGTTTTCCGGCCGCTTCCGGACGGTCTGTTTCCTAATTCTTGAGCTTCTTGATGAGCCACGCCATGTTGCGGCCGAGGGTCTTCATCGTCTCGATGCCCTCGGCGTCGTTGGCGACCTCGCCGGGATTCCTTCCCAGGGCCATGTTCCAGTAACTGGATCCCGGCACGATCATCTCGCTGATCAGGAAAAGGTAGTTCAGGCTCGCGAGGGCGAAATTGGAGCCGGCGCGGCGCACCGCGAGGACGCCGGCGCCGGCCTTGCGACGCAGCACGCCGCCGTTCGCGCGCGACACGAAGCCGCAGCGTTCGATGAAGGCCCGCATCCCGGCCGTGACGTCGGAGAAATAGACGGGGGATCCCAGCAGGATGCCGTCCGCGTCGCTGATCCGGGCGAAATAGTCGTTGAACGGATCGTTCTCGATCGCGCATTTCATGTTCTTCCGTTCCATGCACTTGAAGCAGGCTACGCACCCCTGGATCGGCTTTCCCTCCGCCAGTTGAATGATTTCTGTCTGGAATCCCTCAACCTCCAGTTCCGCCAGAACGGTTTTCAGCAGGATGAAGGTATTGCCGTCTTTTCTTCCGCTTCCGTTGATTGCCACGACTTTCATAGACTCGACCCTCCTTGATTTGCACGTCTTGAATTCCAGATTCCAAATTCTGAAATCTGGAATCTGGAATCTGGAATCTGCAATCAATTCTCTACGAACCCTCACGAATATTCCGGCTGAAAAGCACGAAGGCGCCGATGAGGGCATACCCCAGCGCAATCTGCCGGACCAGGCTGTTGTCCACCTGCCACGGGAGATAAATTCCTCCCGCGGGCGTCACCGAATGGATAAAACCGAACAGCGTAAGACCGGCGCAAAAGGCCATGAAAACGGCGGCCCGGCGGGTGCGGCCGTCGATGAGGTCGGCAAGGAAGCCGCCCCACAGGATGGCGGTCAGGATAAACCCGTGCCCCGCGGCGCGCAGGATGTTCTGTTCGTCCAGGATCTCCCGTGACAATGCGGTCCCCGGGTCCAGTTTCCCGATAAGGCTGTCGGCATATGTGAGCACGAGATAGGCGACCACGGGCATGATGGAAAACACCACGGCGGGGATGTGCCGGCGCGGCGATTCCCGGAAGGCCTGCGCCACGATCTCGATGCCGATGAAGAGAAGGATGGGCGTGATGACGGCCTCGGGGATCGCCTGCACCACGAAAGACATCGCGCCCAGCGCCCCGCCGATCCCGATGAAAAGCCCCGCCGCCAGCGTGTAGGCGGCGCGCCCGCCCATCGCCTTATAGGCCGGGTGGCCGATGTACGGCGTCGACTGCGCCACGCCGCCGAACAGCGCGGCCACCACCGTCGCGACGGCTTCGGTCAGCAGGATGTCGCGCGTCCGGTAATCGTCGCCCGCCACGCGCGCGCTTTCCGTATTGTTGATCCCCCCGATGATGGTCAACAGGGCGAACGGGAACGCGATCGGCAGGTAGGCGATCGCCCGGCCCATGCCGAACACGAAATCGAGCGTCGGCACCGGAAAGGCCGGATGCAGTTGCATCGCGGGTGCCGCGGCGCGCATGCCGAAAAGGCCGATGCCGCCGGCGAGGTAATAGATCAGGCAGCCGGCGGCGACTGCGAGGAAGGCGCCTGGAATGCGGAAGGGCAATCGGCGCGCGGCGGTGAGCGCATAGAGGATGATGCCGAGCGACGCCATCCCCGCCACCGGGGCCGAGAAGATCTTCATGACGGGAAAGAAGGCGAGCAGCGTGATTCCGAGCCCGGCCAGCGAGCCGAGAAGTCCCGCCTGCGGCACGTGCCGCCGCACCCAGTCCCCGAAGAAAGAAAGCAGGACCTTGAAGACGCCGATGATCATGAGCGTCGCCATGCCCACCTGCCAGGTCAGCACGGGGTCCTTCGTCTCGAGGTAAACGGGGCCGAGCACGGCCGTCGCGATCCCGATGGTCGACGGCGTGTCCAGCCCGAGCGGCATGGCCGTCACGTCGCTCCGGCCGGTCCGTTTCGCCAGCCGGAAGGCGAGCCACGTGTAGACGGCGTCGCCGAACAGCACGCCGAGGGCCGTTCCCGGGATCATCAGGCGGTAGACCATGTCGGCAGGATACCCGAAAACGCCCACCAGGATCCCGGTGAGGACCACGAGGTTGGTGACGTTGTCCAGCATAAGCCCGAAAAAGGCGTTCAGATCGCCCCACTGCGCCCAACGGTATCGCTGTCCCTGTGCCATGAAATCTCCCGAAACGGAATCTGCCGGCATTTCCCATGGTTTTCTACTGCAACCGTTCCGGCCTTGTCCACTGAAATGCTGCGGCAGTGCGGGCGCCCCATATGCCCTTTCGCGCCGGCCGGACTGCGGCATATAATGCGGGGCGATGCTGGACACGATCGTCATCGGCAAACAGAACAGCTTCGGGCTTTCCCGGGACCGCGACCTGCTGGTCGGCGCCCTGCGCGCCGAACGTCTGTGCGGGGCCATCGGCGAGGCCCACCCGCGCGACCGGGATCTCGCGAGCAGGATCCTGCGCCGCCGCCGCGCCGACACGGCCATCCATCTCGAACGGGCGTTCCCGGCGTGGTTTTCGGCGGCGCGCCGCCACATCCTCATCCCCAACCAGGAGCGTTTTCCCCGCCGCCACCTCGGGCGCCTGAAGAGGATCGACCTCGTGCTCTGCAAGAGCCGGTGCGCCGCGGAAATATTCCGGGGCCTCGGCTGCGCGGCCGAATACCTCGGCTTCCTGTCGGAAGACCGGTGGCTTCCTTCCGTCGAGAAGGACTGGAACGGGATCTTCCACCTCGCCGGGGGGAGTACGCTCAAGGGAACCGAGGACCTCGTGGAGCTCTGGGCGCGCCACCCCGGGTGGCCGGTGCTGCACCTCGTGCAGAAGGAGGCGCTGGCGCCCAAACGCGTCCCCGCCAACGTCCATTGCATCACGCGCTACCTCGAAGACGGCGCGCTCAGGGAGTTGCAGAACCGGTGCGGCATTCACCTCTGCCCGTCGCGGAGCGAAGGGTGGGGGCACCACATCGTCGAGGGCATGTCCACGGGCGCGCTGATCGTGACTCTCGACGCGCCTCCCATGAACGAACACCTCGATGCCGGGTCGGGGATCCTGGTGCCGGCCGCCCGCACGGAACCGCGCCACCTGGGGACGTGCTATTTCGCCGATCCCGCGGCGCTCGAGGCCGCGATCGGCCGCGCCTTCAGGGTGCAGGCGGAAGAAAAGGCGCGCTTCGGCCGCGCCGCACGGGCCGGGTTCGAGCGGATTCGCCGGGAATTCCACGAGCGCCTGAACCGCCTGTTGGGCCCGCCGCGCTGAGCCGGCGGGTGCCCGTCCTCTCCGTTCCCCCCGAACATTTGATCTTGACCCTGTCGCAGGGTTTATGTTTTTTTTCTAGGGCAAGAGCCTGATTTCCCGGGAGCCGGCTGCTTGCGACAGATGTAATTCCGTGAGATGGAGCGAGGGAACCACGATGCCCCCACTGTCCGAAGCGAGTCGACCCCTGATGTGGAATGTGTCCCACGTCTGGGTCATGTACGCACTCTTCGCCGCCGCACTGGCCGTCTTCGGCTGGGGAGCGTACCGGCGAATCCAGTTCTGGCGAAGAGGGAAGAGCGAGAAGGAAAAATTCTCGGATTGGGGAAAACGCCTCGGGATTCTCCTGCGCGAGATCTTCCTGCAGACCTATATCTTCGAACCGGACGAAACCGGACGCAGCATTGCAGCCGCGCTCGAGCGTGCAGCTGCGCGCGGGGTCGAAGTGCGCGTCATGGTCGACGGCTTCGGTGGCCGCAGCTTC
>CAZTHE010000081.1:15997-18340 GCA_964613495.1 uncultured Acidobacteriota bacterium
CCTGCAGACGCGGGTCCGTAATTCCGGCTACCCCGCCGTCTTCCACTGCCTGATCTTCTACTCCTTCATCGTGCTGACGATCACGACGATCCTGGTCATGATCGAATACGACGCGGGGAAGCTGTTCGGCGTGCGGCTGAACCTATTCCAGGGCTTCGTCTATGTCTTCTTCTCCGTCGCCTCCGAACTCGCGGGCCTGCTGATCCTCGCGGGCATCGCGATGGCGGCTTACCGCCGGTATGTGCGGAAGCCCGAAACGCTCCCCACGACGCGGGAAGACGCTCTCGTCCTGCTCCTCGTCGCCTGCATGGTGATCACCGGATACCTGGTCGAGGGGCTGCGCATCGCCGTGATCGGCGACCCGTGGAAGACGCTGTCCTTCGTCGGCTGGGGGGTCTCCGGCCTGTTTGCCGGGATGAGCGCCGGCGCGGGGCAGACCCTGCACGCGTCGCTCTGGTGGCTGCATACAATCTTCGCGCTGGGATGGATCGCCCTCATCCCGTACACCAAGTTCGTGCACCTGCTGTCGCTGCCCACCAACGTCTTCTTCTCCAAGCTGAGGCCGCGCGGCGAACTCGAGCGCGACGACATCGAACGGCTCATGGAGAGCGCCGAGAGCGACGACCTGAAGGTCGGGCTGCAGAAGGCCGGCGAGCTGACCCGGAAGCAACGCATGGACCTGGACACCTGCGTCTCCTGCGGGCGCTGCGACGAGGTCTGTCCGGCCACCATGGCGGACAAGGATTACTTCTCGCCCAGGCACTTCATCGCGCGCGTCAAGAAATCGCTGGACGATTTCGATCCCGGAACCGCCGGGGACGGAGTCCGGCCCGCGGAGTCGAGCGACATCGTCGGAACGGCCTTCGACGAGGAATTCATCTGGCACTGCCGCACCTGCGGCGCCTGCGTGGAAGTCTGTCCCGCCATGATCGATCACGTCGGCCTGCTGGTGGAACTGCGCCGCAACGAGGTGCTCATCCAGGGGCGCATGCCGGAGGAAGCCGGCCGGGCGCTCCGCACCTACGAGACGAACGGCAACCCTTTCGGCTCGCAGTCGGACCGGGAGAATTTCGTCGAAAAGCTGAACGCCCGCGTGGTCGGCCCGGGCGAGAAGGTCGACGTGCTGTACTGGGTCGGGTGCCTCGTGGCGTTCGACCCGCAGAAACACCGGATCGCGTCGGACATCTGCCGGCTGCTGGAGAAGTGCGGTATCGATTTCGGCGTTCTCGGCGCCGACGAGAAGTGCTGCGGCGACCCGGTCCGCATCCTCGGACAGGAGATGCTCTTCCAGCAGACCGCGAAGGAGCAGGTCGAGCTCCTGAAGCGGCGCGAATTCAAGGTGCTGCTGACCGGGTGCCCGCACTGCTACAACGTGCTCAAGCACGAATACCGGCAGTTCGGCGGCGACTTCAACGTCGTGCACCACAGCGAGTACATCCGCGACCTGGTGGCGCGCGGCGCCCTCCGGCCGCCCGAGGGCGGCGGGCGCAAATATGTCTATCACGACCCGTGCTACCTCGGACGCTACCAGAAGATCTACGAGCCGGCGCGCGAGATCCTGCGCGCCGCGCCGCAGGCCGAGGTGAGCGAAATGAGGAACCGCCGCGAAAAAAGCCTCTGCTGCGGCGCCGGCGGCGGCCACTATTTCATGGACCTCAAGCGGGGCGAGCGGATCAACAACCTGCGCGTCCGGCAGGCCCGCGACGCGGGAGCCGACACGATCGTAACCGCGTGCGGTTTCTGCCTGCACATGCTCCAGGACTCGTTGAAGCTCCTCGATTGCGACGAAACGATGCGCGTCATCGACGTGGCGTCTCTGACGGCCGAGGGCCAGGAGGCGCGGAAGAAATAGTCCGAGTGCCGGCGGGAATCGCCCGGGCCGGCCATCCGTTCGGCGGAAGGGAACTCAATGCCCAGATCTCCTGCAGCGCCCGGCCTGCTGGCCCGGCTGAAAGGCGCAAACCGGCGCCTGATCGCCGCGATGGCCTGCTATGGCGTCCTCATATCGATCGCGCTCTACGGCCTCCTGCCGGCGCGGACTTCGAACGACCGGTTCCTCCTGGGGGGCGTGCTGCTCCTGTTCGCGCTGCTGATCGTCAAGACCATCGTCCACTCCCGGGACGGCGGGTCCGACTGAACGCGCCGGTCTGCCGGCATGCCGCGGTTGCATAAATCGCCGGCATCCGCTATTTTGAATCCCTACCAAAACGGAAGGGGACCCTATGCCTACGAGACTCAGAAGTGCGACGACGACCGAAGGACGGAGAATGGCGGGAGCCCGCAGCCTCTGGCGCGCCAACGGCATGCGCGAGGAGCAGATCGGCAGGCCCGTCATCGCCGTCG
>CAZTHE010000082.1:0-18183 GCA_964613495.1 uncultured Acidobacteriota bacterium
ACGCGGCGCTCGCCGTCGACACGCGAGTAAACCGTTTTTGTTTCACCGCCCGCGCGCAGTATCATCGCCGTTCCGCGCTCGCCGTCCGCACCGCAGAGCAGGTAGTTCGCGTCGTCCTTCCAGACGATCAGCCCGCTCTCCCCCGCCGTCAGGGAAGCCGCGGCCCCGGCGAGATTCGCGAATTTTTCCTCCAGGGTCCTGCCGTACCGTTCCGGAACCAGCGCGTTCACGAACCACAGAAAAATGTCGCCGACGGCCGACTGCCCGGCCTCGATGCCGTAGAATCCGCCCATGACCGATCCGTCGACGATGCCGCACACGCCCGGGATGTCCGCCAGCGGCGCGCCGTTCGGGTGCACCAGGATATCGCAGGTGCTCGTGCCGATGATCTTGACCAGCGTCCCCGGGGAAATCCCCGCCCCGACGGCCCCCATGTGCGCGTCGAAGGCCCCGACGGCAACGGCGACCGACGGCTGCAGCCCGAGCTTTTCCGCCCACGCGCGCGACAGGGTGCCGGCGCGGCGGTCCGCGGCATGCGCGGTGTCATACAGCCGCGGCCGCAGCAGGCCCAGTCCCGGAGAGAGCCTGTCGAGGAACCCGGCGTCCGGCAGGCCGTGCCACTCCGGGTTGAACATCGCCTTGTGCCCGGCCGCGCATACGCTGCGTTTCAGCTCCCGCGGCCGCAGCTCTCCCGTCAGGACGGCCGGGATCCAGTCGCAGATCTCGACCCAGCTGTCGGCCGCATCGAAAACGTCGGGCGCGGTGTTCCGGCAGTGCAGGATCTTGCTCCACCACCATTCCGACGAGTACGTGCCGCCGATCCTCGCCAGATAGTGCGGCCGTATCTGGGACGCCAGCTGCGTGATCTGCGCCGCTTCCCGGTGGCCCGTGTGGTCTTTCCACAGCCAGGCCATGGCGGCCGGATCGTTCCGGAACCTGTCCTGGAAACAGAGCGACTGCCCCTGCGCGTCCACGGGCATGGGGCTGCTGCCCGTCGTGTCCACGCCGATGCCGATGATGTCCGACGGGCGGAAACCCGGATCCTCCTCCCGCGCTCTCTGGATGGCGCCGCGGACCGTCGCCTCGATGCCGAGGAGGTAGTCCGCGGGATTCTGTCTCGCCAGATGCGGATCGGACGGATCCACGAGAACGCCGTCGGTTCCGGACGGATACGGAAAGACCCGGCTGGAGATCTCCCTCCCCGATCCGACGTCCACCAGCAGCGAACGGCAGGAGTTGGTACCGAAGTCGAGGCCGATTGCGTAGCGCGCCATAATGTCCTACCCGACAAAATAGAGGTATGCGGCCACGATCAACACGACCACCACGACGGACAGAACGACGTCCCTCGCCTTCCAGCTCTCCCGGGTCGTGCGCCTGTTCTCCGCGGTCCGCGTCGCATAGGTCAGACCGGTAATCTTCCCGTAATCGGGTGCGGCGGTCGCATAGCTGACCACGACCATCACCGCGGCCGACACGAGCAGGATCACGATGCTGTAATACTGGAAGAAGATGTTGTTCACGATCCACAGCAGCGAACCGGGCTCGTACTGGAAGCCCTGCATCAGCTTGACCGGCGTATCGATCGCCAGCCGGGCGATGCCCAGCAGGAAGCCCGAGATCAGAGCCCAGAGGCATCCTTTGGCGTTGAGGCGCTTGAAAAAGACTCCGAGGAAGAAGACCACGAAGATCGGGGGCGCCAGGTATCCCTGGATGCCCTGCAGGTAGTCGTACAGGCCGCGCCCGCCGCGTATCACCGGAATCCAGCAGATGCCGATGAGGACCATGACCGCGGTCGCGATCCGGCCGACCCACACCAGTCGCTCCTGGGACACGCCGCTGCGCAGCCGTCCGTAAAAATCGATGGTGAACAGGGTGGCGCAGGCGTTGAAAGCCCCCGCCAGCGAGCTCATCAGCGCCGCGAGCAGGCCCGCGACCACGATGCCGCGGATGCCGACCGGCAAGACGCTCGCCACCATGAGGGGGAAGGCCTGCTGCGCGTTGTCGCGGATGATGTTCCCGTCCGCCCCGATCAGGAGGCGCTGGAAGCCGGGGACCTTGCCCGAAATGGCCAATGCGTAGCAGATGATGCCCGGGATGATGAAGATGAATACGGGGAGAAGCTTGAGAAACGCCGCCGCGATCGCGCCGCGCCGGGCCTGGGTCTCATTCGGGGCGGTGAGGGTACGCTGCACGATGTATTGATCGGTGCACCAGTACCAGAGGCCGATGACGGGCGCGCAGATGAGCATCCCGAGCCAGGGGTAGTTGTCGTTGAAATACCAGGCCATCCGGTGCATGTCCTTCACCGGGGCCCACGTGGCCTGCATGCCGTCCGGCACCAGGGGCTTCCACAGGTTGAACATGTCCGACGGCACGATGGCGCGCAGTTCCGACCACCCGCCGAGCGCCTGAAGGCCGAAGAACGTGACCAGCGCGGAGCCTACGACCAGGACGATCGTCTGGATGGCTTCGGTGTAGGCGACGGCGCTCATCCCGCCGACGATCGTGTAGAGGCCCGTGATCACCACGACGAGGAGAGAGCCGATCCAGAAGCTGTCCAGGCCCCACAAGCTGAGTTCGGGGAGCAACACCGAGAAGACTACGCCGCCGGCGAAAATCCCGACGGCGATCTTCGTCAGGACGTAGGCCACCAGCGAGATCACGGAGAGGACGGTGCGCGAGGTCGGCGAGAACCGCCGCTCGAGAAATTCGGGCATGGTGAAAACCTTCGACTGCATGTAGAAGGGCACCATGACCCACGCCAGAATCAGCAGGCACCACGCATGCAGTTCGTAGTGGGCCATCGCCACGCCGTCGGTCGCCCCCGAAGCGGCCAGTCCCACGAGGTGCTCGGAACCGATGTTCGACGCGAAGATCGATGCCCCGATGACGAACCAGCCCAGCTGCCGGCCCGCGAGGAAATAGCTGTCCGACGTCTTCTTCTGCCTTTTGGCAACCCATACCACGATTCCCGCGATCAGAGCGAAATAGGCAAGGATCACGATCCAGTCCACAGGATGCAGCACGTTCATTCGGCGTTCTCCTTCACAGGCTACTTGGTCGAAAATTGATAGAGGGTCGTCTGACGATAGACCTGGCCCGGCCGCAGCGTCACGGACGGGAACTGCGGCTTGTTCGGCGTGTCGGGAAACGCCTGGGTTTCGAGGCAGAGGCCGCTCCGGTGGCCATAGGCGATGCCGTTTTTCCCCTTCGCCGACCCGTCCAGGAAATTTCCGGAGTAGAATTGCAGACCCGGCTGGTCGGTGAAGACCGTCATCATGCGCCCGCTGCCGGCCTCGTATAGTTCCGCCGCCTTGCGCACCCTGCCTGCGGCGCCCCGCAGCACCCAGTTGTGGTCGTACCCCTTCCCGAGGGCCAGCTGCGCGTCCGGATCGTCGATATGAGTCCCGATCGCCATCGGCTTCCTGAAATCCATCGGCGTGTTCGCGACATCGGTGATCCGGCCGGTCGGGATGAGGCCGGCGCCCACGGGCGTGACCCCGTCGGCTTCGATCATCAGCAGATGATCGAGGATGGGCCGGTCGAAGGCACCCGACAGGTTGAAATAGGAGTGCTGCGTCGGATTCAGGATGGTCGGCCGGTCGGTCGTTCCTTCATAGTCGATCCGGAGTTCGTTTTTGTCGGTCAGCGTATAGGTGACTCTCAGCGTCACCGTGCCGGGATACCCCTCTTCCCCGTCCTTGCTGACAACCTGCAACCGGAGAGACGCTTCCCCGGAGTCGGGGGGCATCGCCTCCCACAGGACCTTATTGAAGCCGACGGCGCCGCCGTGAAGGTGGTTTTCGCCGTCGTTGACCGTCAGCTGATACTCCTTGCCGTCGAGCACGAACCGGCCCTTGCCGATGCGGTTGCCATACCGGCCCACGATAGCGCCGAAATAGGACGTCCCGTCCACGTACCCCTGCAGGGAATCATAGCCGAGGACGACGTCTTCGAGTTTCCCGTTCCGGTCCGGGACCTTCAGCGACGTAACGGTCGCCCCGTAGTCGATGATTTGCGCCGAGGCTCCGGAACGGTTTTCGAGGGTGTACTGGTGCACCGGGCGTCCGTCCGGCAGGGTTCCGAAAACAGTCGTTTTCATGGGGGGCAATGCCTTTCCTTTGGGTTGACAGGCCTGGGTGAACAAAAATGCAATCATCGCCATGCAGAAGATAATCGGCCGCATCATAGGTGGTCTCCGTCGGTGCAGTGAAATTGAAACAGTGCAGTCTGTCATAACAGGCGCCGAAGGGCAATCAATTTGAGACGTTTCGAGGCCCACCCCCCCCGGCCCTTGGCCGGCATTATTCCTGAGGGTTCGCCGCGAGGCGGTGCGGGCGGTTTGAGAAACCGATTCCAGATTCCAAATTCCGGAGGGCGGCGCGCCAAACGATCCCCAACACCCTTTCGTTCCGATCCCCCCCCCGCGCCCCAACTGCTGTCCCAGGGGCATATCTGGAATCTGAAATGGGGAGAAGTCCGGTTATGCTAAGATGACCTGGAACCGAGGAGGAGAGACGCATGAAGAAGATCCTGCAGGGGAACGAGGCGATCGCCCGGGGAGCATGGGAGGCGGGCGTGGTGGTGGGATGCGCATATCCCGGGACGCCCAGCAGCGAAGTGCTGGCGGAATTGTCGCGCTATCCGGAGGTGGCGACCGAATGGTCCCCCAACGAAAAGGTCGCCGTGGAGGTCGCGCATGGCGCCTCCTTCGCGGGCGGGCGCGCCATCGCCTGCATGAAGCATGTCGGGCTGAACGTGGCGGCCGATCCGCTGATGACCATCTCCTATACGGGCGTGAAGGGAGGCATGGTCCTCGTGGTGGCCGACGATCCCGGCCAGCACAGCTCGCAGAACGAGCAGGACAGCCGGCAATGGACGCGGTTCGGCAAAGTGCCCATGCTCGAACCGGCCGATGCGCAGGAATGCAGCGATTTCACCCGCCTCGCGTTCGGGATCAGCGAACGGTTCGACACCCCGGTGCTCCTCCGCACCGAGACGCGTGTCGCCCACTGCGACTCCCCCGTGGAGCTGGGGGAAAGAATGGAATCGCCGGTTGCGAAGGGCCTCGACAAGAAGGACGTGCCCAAGATGGTGATGGTGCCGATGTACGCCCGCGCCCGCAGGCTGCTGGTCGAAGAGCGGACCGCCAGGCTCGCGGCCTACGCGGACGGAGAATTCCCCTATAACGTCATGGAGATCCGGGACCCTTCCGTCGGTTTCATCGCTTCGGGCGTCACCTATCTCCATGCGAAAGAGGTATTCCCGCAGTGCTCGTTCCTCAAGCTCGGGATGGCCTGGCCGCTGCCCAAAAAGCTCCTCGCCGAATTTTTCGCCAGGGTCAGGAAGGTCATCGTGGTGGAGGAGCTGGACCCGTTTTTCGAGACCGAGATCCGCGCCATGGGCTTCAAGGTGCGCCACGGCAAGGACCTCATCCCCGCGATCGGGGAATTAACGCCGGCCATCATCGAACAATCGCTTTCGAAGGCCGTCACCGGCAAGCGCGCAAAATCCCTGAAAGCGCCGGCCGGCCCGGAAGAACTGCCCAAGCGGCCGCCCAATCTCTGCGCCGGGTGCTCGCACCGCCCGCTGTTTTACGCGCTGAAGAAGCTCGGAGTTTTCGTCTTCGGGGACATCGGATGCTACGCGCTGGCGGTTTCGCCGCCGCTGTCCGCCATGCATGCCTCGACCTGCATGGGCGCGGGGATCGGCGGCGCTTACGGTGCCGGCAAGGTGCTCGGGAAAGAAGGGCTCGGCAGGATCTGCGCCGTGCTCGGAGACTCGACGTTTCTGCACAGCGGCGTCGCCCCGCTGATGGATACCGTTTACAACGGCGGCTATTCCACCACCATCATCCTGGACAACCGGATCACCGCCATGACCGGACAGCAGGAGCATCCCGGAACGGGCTACACGATCAAGGGCGACCCTGCGGGCATGGTCGATTACGAGCAACTGGCCAGGGCCCTGGGCGTCAAAAATGTCCGGTGGATCGACCCGTACGACATCCCGGAGACGATCGACGCGATCCGCGAAGAAGTGAACCGCGAGGAGCCGTCGGTCCTGATCACGCGGAACAGCCCGTGCATGCTGCTGCGCCGCGAAAATCCGCGGGAAAAGTTCAAGCATCCCACGTACCGGATCGACGGCGACACGTGTACGGGATGCAAAATGTGCCTGAACGTGAACTGCCCGGCCATCAGCTGGGTCGAGGTTGAGGGCGTTTCGAAAAGCGGCCGAAAGAGAAAAGGCATCTCCCGCATCAACCCGGACCAGTGCGTGGGCTGCAGCGTGTGCTTCCAGATCTGCGAATTCGAAAGCATCCGGCCGAACCAGGAATGAGGAGACGAGCAATGTCCAATACGGGAAAAACCACGAACATATTCTTGTCGGGCGTCGGGGGACAGGGCACGATCCTGGCGGGCAATATTCTCGGCCAGGTCATGCTGCATGCCGGGTACGACGTGAAGAAGGCCGAAGTGCACGGCATGGCCCAACGCGGAGGCGACGTGACGACCCATTTTCGCTTCGGGGAAAGAGTCTACTCCCCGCTGATCAAACAGGGCGACGTCGACTTTCTCGTTTCCTTCGAACTCCTGGAAGCCCTGCGCTACATGAATTGGGTGAAACCGGAAGGCAAGGTGATCATCAACAACCACGCCATTCTCCCCCCGGCCGTCAACCTGGGGAAAATGGAGTATCCCCGAAACGTGGAAAAAACCTTCAGGAAACGCTTTAAACAAAACGTCTGGATGGTCAACGGATACGGCATCGCGAAGGAAATCGGCAACAGCCAGGCGGCCAACATCGTGCTGCTCGGGGCTCTCTCGGCCTTCTTTCCCGGGATTTCGAAGAACCAATGGGTGGACGCGATCACGGAGACGCTTCCCGCAAAACTACACGAGATAAACATTAAAGCGTTTGATGAAGGAAAGGCCTCAGTCGGGTTCTAAACCTAATTATTCACAAGGGTGCGTCGCGAGGCGGTGCAACCGATTCCAGATTCCAGGTGGCAGATTCCGGATGCCGCATTCCCAGACGGTCTGCGCTACTCCCTGGTTCTGACGAAACTCACTCTTGCCCAAATCGGTGACCCGCGGGCTTGTCTGGAATCTGGAATCTGGAATCTGGAATCAATCTTTATTTCCGCCGCCGCAGATGCTTCATGAGTAGTGCGGGTCAAAGAAGCGGAAATGCGCGAACCGCCGGAACGGGAAACCGTGCCCGGGATCAGAGGATGCCCCTGGCTTTGAGTTCTTCGATCCGTTCCGCGGTCAATCCCAGGTACTGCCGATACACGGATTCGTTCTCGTAACCGGCCGGCTGGCAGACCCATTTGGTCCGCAGCGGGGTTTCCGTCATCTTGTATTGCGCGTGGGCGGTAATGATCTCCCCGTAGATGGGATCCGCGATGGGCGTGAATATGCCCCGGTCTCTCCAGTTGGGATCGTCGACCGCATCCCGGGGCGAGAGGATCGGGGCGACCACGCACGTGATCGGCGCCAGCCGCCCGTGCCGGGAATAGTCCAGCGACATCCACAGCAGCTCTTCGCTGGTGTACTTCAGCGTTTCCTCGAAGACGAGGGCGGACCATTTGAGCTGCTCCTCCTCCGCCGTAAACGGGGCGACGCTCGTCCAGCCGGCGGCGCCCCATTCCTCCCATTTCCCCATCATGTCCGCAAAAGCCTGCCACATCTCCAGCCGCAGGCCGCCGAGGAAAACCGCGCCGTCCTTGGTCGGCGCGAAGCAGTAGAGCCAGATGGCCGTGTCGAGGTTCCCGAACCGCTCGTTGATGCGGCCCTTGTGCTCGTACCAGAGCGCTACGAAGTCGTCGATGCGCGCGTAGGCTTCGGCGGATGCGACGTCGAGCGCCTGTCCCTTGCCCGTTTGCCATCGTGCGTGCAGGGCGGCGAGTATTCCCATCGCCATGAACGTGCCCGACATGAACCAGGCGATCCAGGGCCCCGATTTCGTGGGCACGGCCCACGGGCATTCGTCGTAGGTCTTGCCCGGGGGGAGCCTTTCGCCGGTGTCATAGTGGAATCCCGACATCGCCTGGGCGACATTGTCGTAATCCGCCATCCTGCTCCGGCTCATGGGCCCGAAGTTACCGTACGCCGTGATGGAAGCGAAAATCAGTCCGGGATTGATCTCTTTCAGGTCCTCGTAGCCGAGGCCCCATGCGTCCATGGTCCCGGGCGGAAAGGTTTCGATGAGAACGTCGGCCCGGCGCACGAGCTCACGCAGCATCTCCCGCGCTTCCGGCCGCTGGAGATCGAGCGTGACGTGGCGCTTGTTCCGCCCCTCGGTCAGGTAATTGAGCCCCTCACCCTCGTAAAGGAACCCGTAGGGCGTGCAGCCGCGGATGAAGTCGCCCCCGGGGGGCTCGATCCGGATGACGCTGGCGCCGTGCTCGGCGAGGACCGACGAACAGTGGCACCCGGCGAAGCTCTTGCTGCTCAGGTCCAGGACGGTGAGATCGTCCAGCGCCTCCGGCTTCGTGTGCGCGATCGCGGGATCATCCCGTTCGCGGATCCAGTTTGACCATTCCGACCAATCCGACCTGGTTTTGCCGGCCATCCTCAATTCCTCGAAGCAACAGTGTAAATTCGTCGACGCGAACCGCCGCTACGTCCTCAGGCCCGTTTTGCCGTCCCAGTCCGGCGGCGGGCGGCGTCCCTGCATGTCCTTCCACTTCCCCAACGCGCCCGCTTCATAGAGCCTGCGGATCTCCTCCTCGTTCTTGCCGAGAAACCGCTTCATCACGAACTCGTTGTCGAAGCCGACCGGACGGACGGACCACCGGGTGGCCGGCGGCGTTTCGGACATCTTCACCGGGAACTCGTAGTTATGGTGCCTGCCCAGCATCGGGTCGTCGATCTCGGTCCAGAAATCCCGGATCCGGAACCGCTCGTTCTCGACGATGTCCCTGGCCGTGTAGAGATGGCTGGCGGCGAAACCGTATCGCTCCGCCATCGCCTCGATCTCCTCGGGAGTGCGCGTCCGGGCCCATCCGGCGATAATCTCCAGGATCGCGGCCGCGTTTTCCTCCTTCAGGCGTGTCCCATGTTCCCGGAACCTCGGGTCTTCGGCCAGTTCCGGCCTGCCCATCGCCCGGCACAGACCGGCGAACTCCTCCCGGTCCGGTGCAGCCAGGGCGACGAACCTGTCGTCGCGGCATCGGAACGTGTCCGCCGGGCAGATGGAGACGTCACGGTTTCCCGTCGGCTGCGGCTGCGTGCCGGTAATCTGCAGGTAGGGCCAGATCCAGGTCATCGTGCGCATGACGTTCTCCGTCTGCGAAAACTCGATGAATTGTCCCTTGCCCGTCCGGTCCCGGTAATGCAGCGCGGCCAGCACGGCGACTTCGGCGCACATCGCGCCGTAATTGTCGCCGATGTAGGCGCGCAGTTTCAGCGGCGTTTGTCCCGGGAAACGGGACATGTAGGAATAACCGGTCAGCGCCTGCGATGCGCCGTCGTTTGACGGCCGGTTTTCCTTCGCGTACCGGCCCCACTGCCCGTAGCCGTTCTTGGACAGGAAGATGATGCGGGGGTTGATCTCGGCGATCTGCCGGTACCCGATCCCCCATTCCTCCATGACGCCCGGCCGGAAGTTGTTTTCCACGATGTCGCACTGCGCGGCGAGTTCGCGGAATACCTGCTGCGCTTCGGGCTTGTGCAGGTCGAGCCCCACCCAGTACTTGTTCTGGTTGATATGCAGCAGCAGCGGGCTCTGGTCCTTGAAGAACCAGCCGAAGGGATTCAGCGAACGCGTGGAATCGCCCATCGGCGGTATCTCGCAGCGGATGACCTCCGCTCCCATCTGGGCCAGCAGGGCGGGGCCCATCGGTCCGAGCAGCATGGTGCACACTTCCAGCACCCTGATGCCCTCGAGCGGGGCCGGCCGCGTCCCCTTCTTCTGCTTGTAGTTCTGCCAGGTCTTTTCGGACATGTCCCCTCTACCCCCCGTCCCGGATGCGCCAAACCGAAACGGGAATCTTGTACTACATCGGGCGGTGTTCTACAAGCAATAGGGAAGAAACCGCACATTTCCCGGGAGTGCGGGAGTGCTCCGTCGGGGGCCCTTCAGGCGATGATTTTTTTCCGGACGGCGTACAACACGATTTCCGCGGTGTTATGGAGATTGAGCTTGTGCATGAGATTTGTGCGGTGGGTTTCGACGGTGTAGGTGCTCAGATCCAGGATGGCGGCCACCTCTTTGTTGGACTTGCCCTCGGCCAGGAGCTGCAGCACCTCCCGCTCCCGCTCGGTCAGCAGGTCGTACGAATCCTGCAGCTCCCGCTTCTGCAGCGAACGCACGTAGTCCTGGAGAAGGGACTGCGCGATCTGCGGGCTGAAAAACGGGCGCCCCTGCGCGACGACCTGGACGGCGCGCACGAGGTCGACCTCGGCGGAATCCTTCAGCAGATACCCCTTGGCGCCCGCGCTCAGCGCGCGGATCAGATACGCTTCGTCCGCGTACATGCTCAGGACCACGATGCGCGTCCCGGGTCGGTTTTTGATGATCTGGGCGGCGGCATCGATTCCGTTGAGCTGGGGCATGGCCACATCCATGATCACGACATGGGGCGAAAGCTCCCCGGCGAGGCGGACCGCTTCCCTGCCGTCGGATGCTTCCCCGACCACCTCCATATCGGGTTGCCGTTCCAGAAGGAAACGCAGCCCTTTCCTGACGATTCCGTGGTCATCCGCGACCAGGATGCGTATCCTGCTCATGACGCGCCTCCATGGAAAGCGGCAGCTCGACCGAGAGAACCGTCCCGCGGCGGTCCTCGGCGCTCTGCGATGTGATGGTCAGCCTGCCCCCTAGCTTTTTGACCCGTTCCTCCATCCCGATCAATCCCAGCCCCCTGCCGCCCGCGCTCCCCGGGTCGAATCCCCTGCCGTTGTCCTGGATCGTCAGGAAAATCCGCTCGGCTCCCCCGTGCAGGGTGACGCGAACCTGGCTGGCCTCGGCGTGACGCGCGCAATTGGTCAGCGATTCCTGCACGACGCGATAAATGCAGGTGCGCGTCGGCTCGGAGAGGCCGGAGAGATTCCCGTCTGTTTCGATCGATACGGGGATATTGCTGTGCCGCGAAAATTCCTGGGCCTGCCAGCGGAGCGCCGGTTCGAGTCCGAGATCGTCCAGCATCGACGGTCGCAGTCCCATGGCCATTTCGCGGACCGATTTCATGGTCCGCTCCGCGAGCGATTTTGTTTCGGCCAGATGCTCCGCGAATTCGCCGCCCTGGGCGTGGCGGAACGCCTCCAGGTTCGCCAGTTCCATCTTGAGGCCGGTCAGCATCTGGCCGATTTCGTCATGGAGTTCCCGCGAAATCGATTTCCGCTCCTCTTCCTGAGCCTGTACGAGCTGGTGCGACAGGCGGCGGAGTTCCCTTTCCGCCTCCTCCGCCCGGGCGCGCTGGTTTTCGGACCGTTTCGACAGCGCCGCGACGCGCGAGATGCTTCCCAGCGCGATTCCGGCGGCGAGGGCCAGGGACAGGAGCAGCATCTTCCGGAGATACGCCTGGAACTCCATCCGGCTGGCGCGGATGTTCTCCTGCTCATAGGTGAATGTCCGGACGCTCAGGTCGTCGATTTCGCCCATGATGTCCAGGATGGCGTTTCTGCGGGGGATGACCTCCTTCCTCAGGAAGGAGGGCCCCAGGGTCGATTTCTGTTTCGGCGTCCATTCGAACACGGGATCCAGAGAATCCCAGTAGACGTCCAGTTCATGCCGGAACCGGCCGAGGGCCTTTCCCTCATCGCGGAGGATCAGCCGGTCCAGCGAGTCCAGATGCGTGCTGCTGGAAGCCTTTATCTCCAGGAGGTCCTTCCGGTATTGAGGAGCGACTTTCGGCGACGGGTCCAGGAGATAGTCCCGGATCAAAACCGCGGAGAGATACGTGTCTTCCTTGATCTGGCTGAGCACCCGGACGCTGCGCCGGTAGCTGTTGTGTATCGACGCAATTTCGGATTCGATCCGGTCCGCCCTGCGGTAGGCGTTGAAACCGAAGACGGCGATCAACGCCACCAGGGTTCCGAATCCCAGCAGGAGAATCGCGCCCGCGCTGCTCTTCATGGCTGCATCCCCGGATTTGCGCTTCCGCCCGCACCGGGCGGATTTCTCCTATAGACTATCAGACTTCCGGATGCGAGCCGCCAATTTTCGATGATCGCAGACGCCGGCCTGAAGATGGACTCCGGATTCCAAATTCCGGAATCTGGAATCTGGAATCAAAATATTCCTGCCTGGATCCGCCGCGGCACCAAAAAGCTTCACGAATCGTGCGGGTGAAGGCAGGAAAGAAATCGCGGGCAGCGAAGCGGGACGCATTCGTCCGGGCGGCCGTGCAAACGGCGCGCCGCCGCCCGGAGCGGATCAGTAGTAGTACCAGATGCTTTCGTAGGCGTCCGGATCTTCGCCGATTTCCGCGAGGCGGGACAGGTATTGCAGGAGAGGGATGTCGCGCCCCACAAAGGACGCACGGTCGGAGATCCCCTTTTCCCAGGGATGGAAGTCGTAGACGCGCGAACCGTCGGGCAGGACGGCCAGCAGGTCGCGGTGCTGAAAAGCCCTCAGATAATTTTTCCCCAATCCGGGGACGTTGTAGACGGCCTCATCCGTGCGCCGCGATCCGGGCAGCACCCGCGCTTCCTCCTTCTGTTCCTGGAGCAGACGCGCCAGGGGGACGCGATAGGCGTTGGTTTCCTCCTTGCCCTTCGTCATGAAGGTATAGTATGGCTCGATCCCGCTCCGGCGCAGCAGCATGCGCAGCTTGGCCGCCTCGAAACGGCGCGAGACATAGAAGGAATACACCAGCTGGTTGAAGACGGAAATCCCCTGGCGTTTCAGGCGGTCCACCGCCGCGACGAGGTCGGCCGTGATCTCGTAGGGATGCTCGATATGCGTGACCACGCAGATCTCGCGGTATCCCGGGATGCGCAGTTTCCCGAGGGCCGCGGCCAGTTCCGGCGTCACGCGCATCGGGATCGTCACCGGGGTGCGGGTGCCGATCCGGATCACCTCCACGTGCGGGACTGCGGCCAGCCGTTCGAGGATGGACAGCAGGGCGTCGTCCGGCAGGCCCAGCGGGTCCCCCCCGGTGACCAGGATTTCGCGCAGCGCCGGGTGCCGCCTGATGTAGTCGAGGGCGTTGTCCACCGCGCCGGCATCGGCAAGCGCATCGGGAGCCATCGCCTCGTCAATTTCCCAGTTGCGCTGGCAATAGACGCAGATCTGCGGACACGTGTTGTACGGCTTGAGGATCGCGATGGCCGGATACCGGCGCGTGATGA
This sequence comes from uncultured Acidobacteriota bacterium, assembly GCA_964613495.1. Taxonomy (GTDB): domain Bacteria; phylum Acidobacteriota; class UBA6911; order UBA6911; family UBA6911; genus UBA6911. The sequence goes on from CAZTHE010000082.1 coordinate 13,308, forward strand.
GGTCGACGGGCGAGGTGTCCCGCTCGAGCATGAAGTCGAACGCGCATTCCCGGTCGCCCCGGCGATCGAGCATCCGGTCCACGTATTCCATCGGGGGAATGACCTGCGCACGCAGCGCCCGGTCGCGGCCCGATTCCGTGGCGTCGTCCAGAAGACTGGCGTAATAGGGCGTCACGCCGAAAGGAAGCCGGCCGTTGGCCGCGCGCCGGATCGCCTCACGCTCGTCCGCCGACAGCGTCACCATCCGTTCGAGGTCCTCGGCGTTCCGGGCGATATGCGCCACCTGCCAGTTCCAGTCCGAAAACTGCTCCGGCGTCGCGCCCAGGGATTCCTGAATCCCGGCGCGCCGCGCGGATCGCCGCTGCCCCGATTCCGGGGACAGGCCGTCCTCGAAATGCGACATCTGCGCCTCGACCAGCGCCCACAACCGGTCCAGTTCGTCCGAACGCCGGAGCGCGGCCTCGCGGCCGGTCTGCTCCGGCGCACCGGTCTCCGTATCCGGTTCCAGGAGCGCCGCCTTTCCCTCGAGCCCGCGCGCCATGTGGATCATCTCGGCGTAGAAGCCCGGCTGAAGGTCGGGCCGGGGGACGCCGCGGCTCAGATCCCACAGCGCCTGTATGTTGCTGAATCCCGCCCTGGCGTCCGACGGAACGGTCAGCAAGCCGCGCCAGGCGCGGGCGCAGTCCCGGCTGATATACAGCCGCGCCCCGAAGGATACGGATGCGGCGCATTGTTCGTACTGTTCCTGGGAAACATGGGAATACAGCGACCGCCGCGCCTCTTCGACCGAGGCTGCATTTCGAACGATCGAAAGAATTTTGCCCAGCGCCTTCTGAAACTCATCCGGCGTGTAGCGCTGCAACAGCTTCTGGTTCATGCTCATCCGAATAGCCTTCCATCCCGCATCGGAACGAAAACGCCCCCCGTCGGCAGCACAGGTCCCCACGTTGCCGGGAATGCGGGAGATGGTTCCAGATCGTGTTCCGGTGCCGGCATACGCATGCGGGAGCGTTGCGGGCCCCAAAATCGCCGGCTCCGCGGTCGCGCGATTTTCCACCCATAGCCTGTTTGTCAGCCGGTTTTATGCTACCCCGGGAAAATGCGGGGCGCCATACGGCATGCAGGGGAGAGCGGCAGGGAAATCCCTGTAGTCCGTTCTCCCGCTCTGCTCACGAGGCTTCATGAACGATGCGGATGAAACGCTTACGGCAACGGGCCGATGAACCGCCCGCTTCCCGATGCCGGATCCGGACGCAGGTTCAGGACCGCGGTCCTCGCCTCGGGGGACGGTTCGGGCAGGAAAGACATCCGCGCCGGATCCCCCAGAATCGGCGCGATCGCGCGGAGTGCCGGGAGCGCCCGATCCGCCTGAGCCTCCCCGCCCGGACCGGGCCACGCGATTTCGGCATGCAATCGGGGGAACTGGCGGAGCAGGTCGGCCGTCGCCAGCAGTTGCGGCGCGTCGGCCGCGGAGACTCTCCCGTTCGCGTCGAGGCGGACCGAATACCGGGCCGGGACGTGCGCCAGGCGGATCGTCCCGGCGCCGAGCTTCATCTGCCGTTCGAGCATTTGGGTCAGGATCGACGACGCGTCTTCGCTCAGCGCCTCGTCGGCGAGATAATCGATGCGGAACGTCGCCGCCTGGCCGCCGGGGCCCAGGCCGGCGCTGGCGCCGAGGATCGTTACGGACCGGGGCATCGGGACCGCGCGCAGGCTCTTTTCGAGTTCGTTGCTCAGTCCGATGGTAAGCTCCGGGATGCCCGGGAGGTACTCGGCGGGCGAGGGAACCGTCTGGCTCAGGATGCCCCGGATCTTTTCCCCCTCCCCGACATCGCTCAGGCTCTGCACCAGGTCCAGCCGTGCCGCCTTGCCCGTGCGGTCGGATACCCTTTCCTCGAAGCGGCGGATGTCCGAGGATGTGAAAAATGCGTTTGTGGCGACCTGGATCCGGACCACGATCGCGTCTTCCCCGATGCTCGAGGCGGAATTGATGATGGCGGAGCGCCCCGGCACCTCGAATATCTTTTCCAGTTCGGACACGGCCTGGCGTGCCCGAAATTCCATGCTCAGCTGGTTGAATGCCATCTGCAGCGGGATCACCAGCGCCAGCAGGAAAACGGCCGCCATCAGGATACGCGACCGGACACTCCCGGTCCCTTCGGCGAGGTCCTGGAGTCCCAGCCGCCTGAAAATCGCCTTCACGACCGGCTTGTTCAACTCCCGCCGCTTGAAGGTGCGGATGGACTTCAATCCCGCGACGGAGGGCATTCCGGCGAGGGCAAATATCCAGGAGGCGCCCAGGACGGCGGCGAAGAAGTTGGACGTAAAGAGAATCGCGGCGCCCTGGAAAATGTCGACGTGCAGGCCGCTCCCCAGGCCGAACCCCATCACGGCCAGCGGCGGCAGCAGCGTGACGCCGAGGATCGTTCCCGGCAGGAACTGGAGCGTCCGTTTCCTGGAAAACAGCATCGCCGCGCCGGCCATCCCGGCGAAGAAGGCCACCAGAAAGTCCAGGATGGTCGCGCGTGTCCGCGAGGCGATCTCCGCGTTGACCGCATTGAACGGAAGCAGTCCGCCGAAAGCCGAGGACAGCGCGACGATCAGCGCCGCGGCCAGCGCCAGTTTCAGCAGGAGCTTGAAAAAAAAGTAGACGTCCCCGATCGTCAGGGCGAATCCCGCGGCGACGACGGGCCACGCAATCGGCACGATCAGGGCGGCCCCGATGACGATGGCGCTCTGGTTGAGAATCAGGCCCAGGACCGTCAGCGCGGCCGCGAAAAAAATCAGGACCCAGAATTGCGCGTGTGCCAGCGAAGACGCCCGGATGGCCTCGATATAAAAATATTTCCGGTCCGCCGGCCGGATCCCGAGGAACTGGGACATGCGGCAGGTAAACGAGGGCGGGGGCGCGGACTCCGGCGCGACGATCCCCGGGAGGTCTTCCTGCGGTTCTTCCGGAACGACCTCCCCAGAGGGCGCGGGCGCCGGGACGTCCATCGGGGAGTCCGGCACGGAGCCTGCGGCCATAACCGCCTCGGCGACCGGCAGCGGCGCTTCCGCGGGGCCGCCCGCAGCGGCCCGTTCGCTCGCCAGCCGCCTTTCGCCGGCGAAAATGCCGACCGTCATCAGGACATTCGTGAGAATGATCACCGTGAACGCATATACCGGGAGAAGCCCGGTGCCCGCGATGCCGTATTGGGCCGGGAGGAAAGCCATGACGGCCGTAGTCAGCCCCCGCGGCAGCAGCGCGACGACAGTCCCCATCTCGCCCGCGGTCAGCCGTCCCGGTTTCCGGATGCACCACACGCCGAGCCCCCGCCCGACGAGCAGCAGGGCGACGATTCCGACGCTCGAGAGGGCGATGCCCGGCGTGATGCTTTTAAAGTCGATGATCAGGCCCAGATACACGAAGAAAAAAGTGCGCACCAGGAAGGAAATTTCCTCCGTGATGTTCTTCATGAATTCGTTGAGGACGAACTGCTCCGCGCGGATATCGATGCCGAACAGGTACCGCACCCGCCCGCCGGCGCGGCCGGCGATCCTCTGCATGTTCTCCAGCATGATGCCGAAAAGCAGCACGGCGATGGCGGCGCTCCCCCCCAGTTCCTCCACCGAGACGTAAAGGAGGAAGACAAAGCCCAGCGTGAGCATGTAGGCCAGGGGTTCCCGGCCCATCCAGCCGATGAGGCGCGCCCACAAGACTCCCGCCACGACGGCGATCAGGAACGCCACGGCGAAGGACACGACGAACCTGGAGACCATTCCCATGGAACCGTGGCTGCCCGCGGTCTGGAAATCCAGGATCAGGACCACGGTCACGATCAGCAGCACGTCTGCCAGCGTGGATTCCAGTTTGAGAAGGGTCTGAATCTCCTTCCGCACGCTCAGGCCCGAGATGACCGGCAGACAAATCGCCGGGCTGGCGGCGCTCAGGATCCCCGCCAGCAGCAGCGAATGAAACATCGACATGTGCAGGAGAAACAGCGCGAACGCGAGCACCGTCCCGAACGAGAACGCGAAGACGAGGACCGCGAGCAGGGTGGCTTTCGGCGCCTCCCGGATGACGCTGCCGATGTCGAGCTCCAGGCCTCCCTCGAACAGGATGATCAGCAGCGCGACCGTCCCGAAGATGGGAGCGATGTCCATGAGGGACGCGGAAGGCATCCAGCCCGTCACCGGTCCGAGCACCACGCCGATGGCGATGAGGAGGAGGGCGCTGGGAATTTTGGTAACCCGGAAGAGGATGTTGGCCAGGAAGCCGATGAATATCACTCCCCCGATTACCGCGAATGCGATCGATACCGTCATTGCACTCCCCGTCCGCATCGGTTCCCCGGCCGCCTCACGATCCCCGCCCCCCGGCGGTCCCGGGCAATCCGGCTGCGCGATTTCTATTTATCCTGCACTCAAAGCCCAAATTACAAGGCAATTCGCCCGCACGGCGCGGGCGCGCCGCGAAGCCCGCGGCCATTTCGGGGGACACATCGCCCGGGTGTTGTGCTATTTTGTAGAAGGTAAGCCTGAGACGAGGGGGAGGCGCGATGCGTTGCGGGATGCCTCCCCGCCGGCCACGCACAGCAAGGCACCCCCGGCTCTCCCGGCCGATGGACATCCCGAACGCGGATGCCGCCGCACGGCCGGCATCCCGCCTGACGGGACCGGACCCGAGGCAGCAGAGGCACCATGGCCACCGTTCGCGTGCAACATGTCACCCGCCGCTTTCCCGGGGGCGCCGCTGCCCTCAGGGATGTCTCCTTCGACATCCGGGACAAGGAAGTGGTCACGGTCCTCGGCCCGTCCGGATGCGGCAAGTCCACGCTGCTGCGGATCATCGCGGGCCTGGACGAGCCGTCGGAAGGCCGGATCTGGATCGGCG
>CAZTHE010000083.1:0-10988 GCA_964613495.1 uncultured Acidobacteriota bacterium
GCGCCTGGCGCGGCGAAAGCCTTCCGGCCACGCGAATCTCCTCGAGGCTGGCGTGCGCCAGTTCCTGGGCGGACCCGAAATGGTCCATCAAACGCCGCGACGCCAGGCGTGCCGCAGGACTGCCGCCGTTGCGGGAAAGCACGAAAGAAAGAAGGTCCAGCAATTCGGAACCGTTGTCCATATCGACCCGTGGTTCGTGGTACTGCCCGGTCCGTCACGCGAGGCAAGCGCCTCAACCACAGGTCTAATGAAGCAGGGCTTCCGGTTGCCAATATTTTTTTGTTTTTTCCTGATTTCGAATCGTCAATCCCGCATCGACGATCCCGCATCGATGATCTCGCATTGTCAATCTCGCATCGGCGATCCTATATCGCCAGCCCGCCGTCGACCTGGATCACCTGGCCGGTGATGTAGCGGGCGTCGTCGGAAAGCAGGAACGCGGCCACGCGCGCGATCTCTTCCGCGCTTCCGAAACGGCGCAGCGGGATGGACTCGACGGCCCGGCTCTTCTGCTCACCCGTCAGCCCGCGGGTCATTTCGGTGTCCACGAATCCGAGCGCCAGCGCGTTCACGGTGATGTTCCGGCCCGCGAATTCCCGGGCCATCGATTTTGTCAACCCGATCATGCCGGCCTTGGAAGCGGAATAGTTCACCTGCCCGGCGTTGCCGACGATGCCGCTGACGGAGGTGATGTTGAGGATGGAGCCGAAGCGGGCGCGCGCCATGACCGGGCAGGCGGCTTTCGAGAAATGGAACGCGCCTTTGAGGTTGGTGTCCACCACCTCGTCCCAGTCGGCTTCCGTCATGCGCATCAGGAGCTTGTCGCGGACCAGCCCGGCGTTGTTGACCAGGAAATCGACCGATCCGAACCGCCTGTGGGTCTCCCGCACCAGGTCTTCGGCCGATCCGAAATCCGCGACACTCGACTGCAGGCACAGGGTTTTGACCCCGATCGACTCGAGCTCCGCGGAGACCTCGGCCGCCTGGGCGCCGCTGTTCCGGTAATTGAAGGCGACGTTGCAGCCGCGCCTGCCGAGTTCCAGGCAGATGGCGCGCCCGATTCCCCGGGCGCCGCCGGTCACGATGGCACTGCGTCCCTCGAAGCTCACGTCGAAATCCTGAAGAAGAGGCGTCGCGGCGGGCGCGACGTCAGAACGGGAACGGATACATCAGCCAGCTGGCCACGATGGAAAGGACCGTAAAGGAGCAGAAGAGCAGCAGAAAATACCTGAGCCGCGCCCTGAACCCGTTCCGCGAGATAAACGTCAGCACCAGCGACGTCAGCACGCTGAAGATCCCCAGCAACACGAAGTGATGGTTCATTGCTTTCTGCCCATGGCGATATCGAATGCGTCCACGATCACCAGCATATTCAGCAGGCCGGCGACATAGAGGAAAACATTCGCGTAGTCAAACGTGTAGGCCGTGGGCTCCCCGGCCCCGATGCCCTGAAACAGCGAGCCCCAGTACAGCAGTCCCGCGCCGGCTTCCGAGAGGAACTTCAGGATCGCGAACAGGCCGTGGGTTTCGGGCTGGACGACGCGGCCATCCAGCATCAGCCCGAAGGCGAACATCAGCACGATGCTGCCGAAAAAAACGGCCGCCCGGTCCCATTTGCGAAGCAGCGCGTGCCCCAGGCCGGGAACGCAATACCCGGCGATGCACGCCAGAAGCGTCGTGAGCGGGTTCGAGCGCGTCCCCGCCTGCGGATCGGCCGCGGGTGTTTCCGATATGGGTTCCGTTCTCATAAGAGCTGAATCTTACGGAAAGCCTTCGGGGCAGTCAAGCTGAAAGCCCTTAGTTCCCAATGCATTCTACCGCGATTCGCGCAGGCGCCGAATCCGGAGAACAAAACTATCGTGCGCGCACTCTGCGGCCGATACCGATAGGCAGGGAAAGCGGGTCCCCGTGCGGGCCGGACCCGCATTTCCCCGGGCGCCCGGAAGGCCGGGCAAAACGAAGAAGGCCCATTCAAGCCAGAGGCACCGTATGAACCTCGACACGCTGCTCCGCGTCATGATCTCCAAAGGCGCATCGGACCTGCACCTGAAGGTCGGTTGCTTTCCCCACCTGCGCGTCAACGGAGAACTCGTCCCCCTCGCCGACCAGGGCAGGCTCGAAAAGGAAGACTGCCTCATGATGGCCTTTTCCATCATGAACAACAAACAGAAGGAGCGCTTCCGGGACAATGCCGAGATCGACCTCGGGTACGGGGTCCGCGGGCTCGGGCGATTCCGCGTGAACGTCTTCCAGCAGAGGGGCCAGGTCTCCGCCGCCATCCGCGCCATTCCGACGAACATCCTCTCATTCGGCGATCTGTATCTCCCGGGCATCCTGGAAAAGATCTCCATGGAACCCCGGGGGCTCGTTCTGGTCACGGGGACGACGGGGTCGGGCAAATCCACCACCATCGCCTCCATGATCAATTACATCAACGAACATACGATGCGCCACATCATCACGATCGAGGACCCGATCGAGTTCGCCTATACCGACCGGATGAGCATCATCAGCCAGCGCGAGATCGGCGTGGACGCGCAGAGCTTCGCCGCGGCGCTGCGCAGTTCCCTGCGGCAGGACCCCGACGTGATCCTCGTGGGCGAGATGCGGGATATCGAAACGATCGAAACGGCGCTCGTGGCCGCCGAAACCGGGCACCTCGTATTCAGCACGCTGCACACCCTGGACGCCGTGGAGACGATCAACCGCATCGCCGCCGTCTTCCCCGTGCACCAGCAGCGGCAGATCCGCCTGCAGCTGTCGATGGTGCTGCGCGCCGTGGTCTCCATGCGCCTGATGCGGCGGTGCGACGGCCCCGGCCGGGTCCCCGCCATCGAGATCATGCGCGCCACCAACCTGATCAGCAGCTGCGTGCTGGAGCCCGACAAGACCCGCATGCTGCGCGAAGCCATCGCCGCCGGCACCTCGCAGTACGGCATGCAGACGTTCGACCAGTCGATTTACGAACACTACAAGGCCGGCCGCGTCTCGCTCGACGACGCGCTGAACTACGCCACCAACCCCGAGGAGTTCAAGCTGCGCGTCCAGGGCATCTACACCACCAAGGACGCCGCGATAGAATCCATGGAACGAGAAATCGCCAGGTAGTATGATGGCCCCGGCGTGCCTCATCGCTTCCCCGGGCAGGGCCCGGGCGGGAGGCGCGCGTCCGGGAGCCTCCGTCCATGGATGAGACCGTCCGAGCATCGCTCTTGAGGAAGGCCGGGTCCCTGCTGGCGCGCCGCGCCTTCAGCCGCGGGGAGATGCGCGACCGGCTGGCGCCCCTGGGCCGCCCCGCCGAGGTGGACGCGGCCCTGGCGGTTCTCGAACAGCGGAACCTTCTCAACGATGCGGAATATGCGTATAATTTTGCACTCCGGCGCTGCGGGGACGAAGGGTGGAGCCCGGGCCGCGTGCGGCATGAGCTCGAGCGCCGCCGCGTAGCGCCGGCCGAAGTCGACCGCGCGCTCGAGCGCGTCCGAAGCGAACTCGGCGGCGGAGCCCCCGTCCTGGCGCGGTACCTGCGCAAGCGCTTCGGGAGCCGCCCGCTGCCGGCCGACGCAAAAGGCGTGCGCCGGCTCATCCTGCACCTGGGCCGGCGCGGATTCGAGATGCAGGATATTCTGCGCGCGCTGCGCGGGGAAGTCCCCGCCGCGGTTTTGGAGCGCTTTGAGACAGGAGAGTGCATTGACTAGCGGCAACCAGATCCGGGAAACCTTCCTGAAGTATTTCGAACGCGCCGGCCACAGGGTCGTCCCGAGCGCGTCGCTGATCCCTTTCAACGACCCCAATCTCCTGTTCAGCAACGCGGGCATGAACCAGTTCAAGGACGTCTTTCTCGGCAACGAGAACCGGCCCTACAAGCGTGCCGCCTCGAGCCAGAAATGCATGCGCGTAAGCGGAAAGCACAACGACTTCAAGGACGTCGGCCACTCCAACCGCCACCACACGTTCTTCGAAATGCTGGGCAATTTCAGCTTCGGCGACTATTTCAAAAAGGACGCCATTCACTTCGCGTGGGAACTGCTGACCCGGCACTATGCGCTCGACCCCGCCCGACTCTGGATCACCGTGTTCCGCGACGACGACGACGCGTGGGACCTCTGGCACCGGCAGGAGGGCATTCCGGAGGGTAAAATCCTGCGCCTCGGCGAAGACGACAACTTCTGGTCCATGGGAGACACCGGCCCCTGCGGCCCCTGTTCCGAGGTTCACTACGACTTCGGCAGGAGTCCCCTCCCGGATCACGGCGATTGCGACCTGACCTGCTCCTGCGGCCGCTGGGTCGAGGTCTGGAACCTCGTTTTCATGCAGTACAACCGCGATGCGGCCGGCGCGATGCGCCCGCTCCCCTCCCCTTCCATCGACACCGGCATGGGCCTCGAGCGCATCACGACCGTCCTCGAGGACCGGACGTCGAACTACGACACGGACCTCTTCCGGCCGCTGCTGGACGAAATCGCCTCCATCGCCGGCACCGAATACGGGGCCGATCCGAACGACGACATCTCCATGCGCATCATCGCCGACCACGCCCGCGCCGCCACGTTCGTCATCGGCGACGGCCAGTATCCAGGCAACGACAAGCGCGGCTACGTGCTGCGCAAGATCATGCGCCGCGCCATGGTGCACGGGAAGCGCCTCGGGATCGAGCCGGCGTTCATCTACAGGGTTTCCGGCCGGGTGGTGGAGCGCATGAAAGAGGCCTACCCGGAACTGATCGCGTCCAGGGACACCATCGCCCGCGTGATCCGCCAGGAGGAGGACTCCTTCGCCGGGACCCTCGGGGAAGGCCTGAAGGATTTCAGGGACAAGGCGCGCAGGCTCAAGGCCGACGGCGGGCGCACGCTGCCCGGCGAGGACGCGTTCTTCCTTTACGACACGCGCGGCCTGCCGCTCGAAATCATCGAGGACCTGGCGCGGGAAAACGGGCTGACGGTCGACGAGGCGGGGTTTCACAGGGCATTCGAGCGGCAGCGCGAGCGGTCGCGCCAGGACTATTTCGCCGGAAAAGTCGAAGAACAGGTCACGCAGGCCGTCATCGACGGCAAGACGGATTTCGTCGGCTACGGCGTCGAAGGCGCCGTGCAGGCGGCCGTGCGCGCCGTCCTGGTCGACGGAGTGCGCACGGGCATCCTCCGCGAAGGGGAAGAGGGCGAGATCGTGCTCGACGCCACCCCTTTTTACGCGGAATCCGGCGGCCAGGCCGCCGATACGGGATTCCTGCATAGGGCCGGCGCCCGGGCGAGAGTGCTCGACACCGTGTACCGCGGCACGATCATCACCCACAGGGTGCACATGGATTCCGGCACGCTGCAGGAGGGGGACGCGGTGGAGGCCGCCGTCGACCTGGAACGGCGCCGCCGCACCATGAAGAACCACACGGCCACCCACCTCCTGCAGTCCGCATTGCAGCGGACGCTCGGAGCCCACGTGAAACAGGCCGGATCGCTGGTCACTCCCGAGCGGCTGCGGTTCGACTTCACGCATTTCGCCCCCCTGACCGATGCGGAAATGCGCAGGATCGAGGACCTCGTCAACGAAGCCATCTGGGCCGACGTGAAGGTCGAGACCACCGTGATGGACCTCGACGGCGCCATGAAATCGGGCGCCATGGCGCTCTTCGGCGAAAAATACCAGGAGCGGGTCCGCGTGGTCCAGGTCCCCGGCGTGAGCAAGGAACTGTGCGGCGGCACCCACGTCTCCGCTACCGGCGCCATCGGCCAGTTCAAGATCGTGAGCGAGTCCGGGATCGCGGCCGGCATCCGCCGCATCGAGGCCGTCACCGGTCCCGCGGCCCTCGAGCGGTTCCGCGGCGCCGAACGGGTGCTTGACCTGGTCCAGACCGAAAACAAGGTGTCGCGCCAGGACATCCCCGGTCTCGTCGAAAGACTGCACGCACAGGTTCGCGACCTCCAGCGCCAGATCCTCGACCTGAAGGCCCGGTCGGCACGGGCCGGCGTTGCCGGGATGCTCGACCGCGTCCGGGAAATCTCGGGCGTCAAGGTGCTGGCCGCAACGCTCCCCGAGACCGACCGGGCCAGCCTCCGCAACATCGCCGACGAACTCAAACAAAAGATCGGGTCCGGCGTCGTCATCCTGGGCGCGCCGTACGAGGGCAAGGCGGCCCTGGTCGTCATGGTCACCGGCGACGTGTGCAAACGCATACCCGCCGGAAACGTGATCAGGCAGATCGCCCCGCTGGTCGGCGGCTCCGGCGGCGGCAAGCCCGAGCTGGCCGAAGCGGGGGGCAAGGACCGCTCGAAGATCCCTGAAGCCGTCGAACACGCCTATGCGGTCATCCGCAAGCTCCTGTCGCCCGCGGAAGCCTGACCGGCCGCCGCGGTGAAACCGCGCCGGACGCCCGGCTATGAAGGCTAAGAATCCTATAGACTTTAGGGGAATTAGCCGATATTTATTCTGTTTGGGATAAGGGCATGCGTCGCATGAAGCACGACTCGAAGATTTTCAGGATCCTTCTTCCGGTTCTTTTCGCGGCCGCACTCGGCGGCAGCGCGTGGGGGCAACAGGCGCTGTACAAGTGCGAAGACGAGGACGGCAACCAGATCCGCACGAATATCCCCCCCTCGAACTGCCATGGGGAAATCAGCGTGATCGGAGCGGTCCCCCCGCAGGAACCCGCCGCGGCGCCGGCCAGGGAGGATGCCTACAACCCGATCATCGAAAAATACGCCGCCGATTTCCAGCTCGATCCGTCCCTGATCCGGTCCATCATCGCGACGGAATCGGGATTCAACGCCAGGGCCGTTTCCCCCAAAGGGGCGCAGGGCCTGATGCAGTTGATGCCGGCGACGGCCCGGCGCCTCGGGGTCCGGAACAGCTTCGATCCCGAAGAGAATATACGCGGCGGCGTGCGGCATTTCCGCACCCTGATGGACAATTTCAACAACGATATCGAATTGAGCCTGGCCGCCTACAACGCCGGGGAAAACCTGGTGCAGCGCCTCGGTCGGGTACCCAACATCCGGGAAACTCAGAACTACGTCCAGTTGGTAACGTCCCGGTACGGGAAACAGCAGCCGGAAGAGGGCGAGGTTGAAGAAGAAATACATCCGCCCGCCTTCCAGTTCGTCGACGAAACCGGGGTTCTTCACCTGACCAATATTCCGCCGACCCGCTGAGGTTTGCCGGGCCGGATTTGCCCGGCCGGGACGAGGCCGGCTGCTTATCCCGCAAGTGCCTTAATTATCAACAAGTTCTAACTATTTGAACTTGACACGGCAAAACAGGGTATTTAATATGGTGCGTATGACACCTCGGCGGTGCGTTGCAAGTGTTACGCGCACAATTGCTTGCATGGGATTTTTTGCCGCCCTGCTGCCCCTGCTCTCGGCCAGCAGCCGATGGGATACGGAGGGCGCGGCCGCAGCCTTCGAGCGCGCCCGCGATATGCGGACCGAGCTTGCCGTAAAGCCCGAGCCCTCCTTGGACCAGTACCTCGAATGCGCCAGGACCTTTCGCAAGGTCCATGTGCGCGACCCGCACTTCAGCCGCACGGGAGACGCCATCTACGAGGAAGCCGTCGTCTACCAGGAGATGGGGGACCGGTTTTCGGACACCGGGTATTACCGGATCGCCCTCAAACGCTTCCAGCTGCTTGTCGAGGATTACGGCGGCAGCCAGCACTGTCCCGACGCCCTTTTGCGCATGGGCGATATCTACCTCCATCCCCTGAAGGACGCTTCCTCGGCCCAGAATGCCTACCGGATGCTGAAGACCCATTACTCGGCTTCCCCGGCTTCGCGACGGCTCCTGGCGCGCGACCGTGCTCCCGACGCAATCCGTCCGCTTCCCGCAGCACCGCAGGCGGCGCCGGCGCCTGTTTCGACCGTTCGCAGCATCCGCCACTGGTCCACCCAGGATTATACCCGCGTCACGATCGACCTGGACGCGGCCGCGCATTTCATCAAAAAGCGGATTACCAACCCGGACCGCATTTACTTCGACGTTTCCCGGGCCCGGATCGGAACCGGCATGAGCACGCAGCCGATACGCGTCGAAGACCGCCTCCTGAAGCAGATCCGCATCGGCCAGAACGAACCCGAAAAGGTCCGCATCGTTCTGGAGCTCGGATCCGCCAGCAATCATTCAGTCGCTGAATTATATGATCCCTACCGGATCGTCATCGATCTTCGCGCGCCCGGGCCCCCGGACCCCGGATCCGGCCAGAACCCTCCCGCGGCGCCCGTTTCCGCCGCCGCCCGGCCGGATACGCCCCGGAAGCAACCGCGCCAGCCGCCGAAGGCCGTTACCGGACTGACTCCATTGCCCTCCGGCGAGGCACGAACCCATGCTTCGGCGCCGGGTCGCAAGAATTCGGCAGCCCAAGCCGCGGCCGTTTCCGTCGCGCCCGAAAAGCCGGTCTCCGCCGCTGCGGCGGCTTCCCCGGGCGAGCCCGCCCCTTCGACGGCCGCGCGGAAAGCGCCGGCGCCGGCAGAGGCCGCCCTCGGCGCCCAGCCGACCAGCCTCGGGAACCGGACCCTGACGCGCATGCTCGGGTTGAAGATCGGCCGCATCGTGCTCGACCCGGGGCACGGCGGAGACGATCTCGGCACGGTCGGGCCGGGAGGCCTGCTGGAAAAGGACCTGGTGCTCTCCATCGCGCTCGAATTGAAACCTCTCCTCGAGGAAAAACTCGGCGCCGAGGTTCTGATCACACGCACCGACGACTCCTTCGTTTCGCTCGAAGAGCGCGCGCAGATGGCCAACGACTTCCGCGCCGATCTCTTCCTGTCGATTCACGCGAACTCGAGCCGCAGCCGCGCCACCAGCGGCGTCGAGACCTACTATCTCCATTTCGCCAAAACCAGCGCGGAACGGGAAGTCGCCAGCCGCGAGAACGCCGCGTCGACGGCCCGGGTCAGCGAACTCGAGGACATGGTCAAGCGGATCGCGCAGGCGGACAAATCGGCCGAATCCAGGGAACTGGCGGCCATCGTGCAGAAAAAGCTGTACGCCGGAACCCGGAAGCTGTTCCCCGAATCGCAGAACCGGGGCGTTCGCAGCGCGCCGTTCATCGTCCTGATCGGGGCGAACATGCCCTCCGTCCTCACGGAAGTCGCGTTTCTGAGCAATCCCAGGGACGAAAAGCTCCTGAAGAAGTCCCGGAACCAGGAAAAGCTTGTGCAGGCGCTGTTCTCCGGGATCGAAGGCTATATGCAAACGCTGGGCGGCGATCTGGCCCGGAACCGGCCGGCCGGGAACTAAATGAGAATTCCTATTTTATTCTTCTTCGTACTGCTCTGGACCGCCGCCGCCCCGGCCCAACAAAGCGGGCGGCCCGGCGATCCCTTCCCCTCCGCAACGGAATTCGCCGAAGCCCGCGTCACGCTCGAGTCCGAATCGTTCGAGGATGCCGCGCGGCTCGCGCGCGTCGAATCGGGCGCGCTGATGGACGCCGTCGGCTTCCGGCAATACGAGCGCAGGGTCTATGCCGACGGGGCCTCGGCGAGGCTCTCCGTTACGATCGTGTCGCTGGCCGACTTCCGGGCCGCGTATTCGCTGCTGACGCTGCTTCGAAAGGGTGCGATCCAGAGCGGGCCTCCGGGGGACCTGTTCGCGGCGGCGCCCGGGCAGGTGCTCTTCTGCCAGTCCCGGAAATGGGTCCGGATCGACGGGGCCGGCATCCCCGACGCCCGGCTGCGGGCGGTGGCGCTCCATGCGAGCCTACGGCTCGGCTCCGTGGATGCCAAACCCCCGGCCCTCGTCGCCCGCTTTCCGAAAGCCGGTTTCGAGGCGGAAACCGTGAACTATTTCCCCGGAATCCGTGCCTTCGAGACGCATTCCGGAAAGGAAGCCGTCCGGCCGTTCGGCATCGACGCGGACGCCGAGGTAGCCCGGGCCCGCTATTCCGTCGGCGGCCGGTCCGGAACGCTTTCGCTGCTCAAGTTCCCGACCCCGGAGGTCGCGGAGCAATATTTCGCCGATTTTTCCGACGCGGGGGGCGCCGCAAAAGGCCGGACGCAGGCGTACGTAAAGAGAGCGGGGCCCGTCGTCGCGGTTCTGCAGGGCGGCTTCGATCCCCCCTCGGCGGCCACAATCCTCGGTCCCTTGACGCACACCTATTCGGTCCGCTGGATTTACGAAAAGCCGAAAAAATCCGGGAGCGCCTTTGGCGTCCCCGTCGTGCTCCTGCACACCGTGGTGAAATCCATCTTCTTCGTCGTGCTGCTGGGCGTTCTCGCCGTTGCCGCCGGCGCAGCCGCCGCGTACGTGCGGTTCCGGCTCCGCCGCCGCGCAGTCAAAAACTCGCCGGACGGGCAGGATCGGACGGACTACTCAAGATTGAGGTTGCGATGAAAGTGGACGTGATTCGCAGGGTGCCTCTGTTTTCCACGCTGACCGACAGCGAGTTCGCTCAGCTGGAGCATATCTTCGTCTCGCGCTCCTACCGCAAGGGCCAGATCATTTTCCTCGAGGAGGAAACCGGCAGCTATATGTACCTGGTCCTCTCGGGGAAGGTGAAGGTATCCAAATCCGGGTCCGGCGGCAGGGAGACCATCCTCGCCATCCACCGCACCGGGGACTTCTTCGGGGAGATGTCGCTCCTGGACGGCAAGACGTCGCCGGCCACGGTCTCGGCGATGGAGGATGCCAGGATCATCTCGGTCAGCGGCGCGGATTTTCACAAGTACCTGCTGCACAACGAGAAGGTCATGCGGCAGATCATCAACGTGCTGTGCGCCCGGCTGCGCCAGGTCTGGCAGGCGCAGAGCCTGAGTTCCAGCACGGCGGACGCCAGGATCCGCATGGGGATCTACCAGCTCGCGTCCCGCCACGGCATCCGCGACGCGCGCGGCACGATCGTCGATTTGAAGATCACGCACCAGGAACTGGCCGAAATGGTGGGCACGTCGCGCGAAACGGTGACCCGCGCGCTGGCGCGGCTGCGGAAACAGGGCATCCTCTCCATCGAACAGCGCCGCATCATCCTGATCGACGCCGAGGCCCTGCTGGCCGAACCCTGA
>CAZTHE010000083.1:11088-13536 GCA_964613495.1 uncultured Acidobacteriota bacterium
TGGTGCAAGCGCGCCTCGCGCCAGAGGCGCACGGAGTTGACCAGGCAGATCCGCGATCCGGGGCCGAGGTCGGCGACCCGGACGACACGCTCCCGTATTCTTCCCTCCTCCAGCAACTGCGCGCGCATCGTGCCCGCGAGCAGCCCGCAGTCCACCGGAGGCGTCACGAGTTCGCCGCCGATGTCAACCACGGCGTTGGCGACGCAGGATTCGGTCAGTTCGCCCTTCTCGTTCCACAGCAGCACGTCGTCGCAATCCGGGAAATCCCGCAGCGCCCGCTCGTAGACCTCGCGGTGGGTGGTCTTGTGATACAGAAACACGTCCCCGGATTGAACCGGGTTGTGTGCGATGGCGACTCTCGGGATTCGCGCCGGGGCCTCCTCCCCGAGAGGAGCGGAGTCGACGGAAACCGTTCCGTCGGCGGAGAGGATCAGCCGCACCCGCCGCGCTCCGGACCCGAAGCCGGCCGCTTCCCCGAGCAGCCCGCGGCGCACCGCCTCGACGTCGAGGCGAAAGCGGAAATACTCGGCGGAATCGGCCAGACGCCGGAGATGATGTTCCAGCAGGAAATAGGATTCTTCCGGCGTCCACCGCAGCGTTTCCAGCAGCGAAAACGCCGGGGGACGCTCGGTCAGCACGCGGGCCTTCAGGATGGCTTCGGTGTATTCCTCCGGGCTTGCGGAGTCCCACACGATGCCGCCCCCTGCGCCGTATTCCGCCGTCCCGGCCGACCGGTCCACGACGGCGGTGCGGATCGCGACATTGAACTGCGCCCGCCCGTCCGGCGCGAGGAAGCCGATGCACCCGGTGTAGGCGCGCCGGGGATCCGGTTCGAGTTCCGCGATGATGCGCGACGTCCGTATCTTCGGCGCCCCGGTGATCGACGCGCACGGGAAAAGGGCCGCGAAAATGTCCGCCGGTTCCCTGGCGCAGCGCGCCAGGATCGTGGATGTCATCTGCCAGAGCGTCGGGTGCCGCTCCACCTCGAACAGCGCCTCCACGCGCACGCCGCCGAAGTCGGCGACGCGCCCCAGGTCGTTGCGGATCATGTCCACGATCATCAGGTTCTCCGCGCGGTTCTTTTCCGAATGTTGCAGCCACGCGGCCAGGGACTTGTCCTCCTCGAGCGTGCGCCCGCGGTGCACGGTTCCCTTCATGGGTTTGCACGTCAGGGTGCCGCCGTCCAGGTGGAAGAAGAGCTCCGGGGACGCCGAACAGAGCGCGTACCGCCCCGCGTCCACATAGGCGGCGTACCCCGGCGACTGCGCCCGCACCATCGCCAGGAACAGGTGATACGCGTCGCCCCGGAAGGAGGCGCGCAGCCGCAGCGTGTAGTTCACCTGGTAGGTGTCGCCCGACTGGATGTAATGCCTGATCCGGCCGATGGCGGCGTCGTAGCCGGCCCGGCCGACGGACGCGACCGGCGCGCCGAGCTCATACGCGCCGTAATCGGGCTCCGGCAGGCGCATGGAGCGGGCCTCCGGGTACAGGCCGAACCACAGAAGCGGAAACCCGGGCGTCTCCTTGACGCACAGGGCGGGGTCGAATGCGCCGGCCGCCTCGTAGGCGAGAAAACCGGCGGCGTGCCAGCCGCGGCGCTTGACGAGCGACGCCGCCTCGCGCAACGCGGGCTCCACTTCGTCCGCCCGGAACGCCTGCACGATCCGGCAGGGCGCCTCGAAACGCAGCCACCGGGCGGCCGCGGCGTCGTGCACGATGACAAGCCCTTCGGTCATATGCCCCCTGGCCGGCGCCGGTCCCGCGGAAAACCGGGCCGCGATTCCGCGCGAAAAATCCGGAAGCCGGCGCTTCAGCCGGCGAGTTGCTTCTTCTCGCTGAAGAGCGAGTCGACGAAAAGCTCGGGAGAGAAGTCCACCAGGTCTTCCAGGCCCTCCCCGATCCCGATGAACTGCACCGGGATGCCCAGTTCCTGGCAGATGCCGAAGAGGATTCCCCCTTTGGCCGTCCCGTCCAGCTTGGTCACGATGAGGCCCGTGATCCCGGTGAACTTCATGAACTCTCGCGCCTGGCTCAGCCCGTTCTGCCCCGTGGTCGCGTCCACCACCAGCAGCACCTCGTGCGGAGCGCCCGCGACCTTGCGCGCGGCCACCCGCCGCATTTTTTCCAGCTCCTGCATCAGGTTGCTCTTGGTGTGCAGCCGGCCGGCCGTATCGACGATGACCAGGTCGCTCTGCCGGGTCGCCGCCGCCGACAGCGCGTCGTGCAGCACGGCGGAGGGATCGACGCCGGTGCGGCTCTTGATCAGGTCGGCGCCCGACCGCTCCGCCCAAACGGCCAGCTGCTCGATCGCGGCAGGCCGGAACGTATCCGCCGCGCAGACGAGGACCTTCTTCCCTTCGCCCGAAAGACGCGCGGCGATCTTGCCGATCGTCGTCGTCTTCCCGGTGCCGTTGACGCCCACCACCATCCACACCTGCGGCGCGGTTT
>CAZTHE010000083.1:13636-16557 GCA_964613495.1 uncultured Acidobacteriota bacterium
TTGGCGCGCCGCGTCTTCGCCCCGCACCGCCGGATTGACGATGGAAAGCAGCTGCGCGCGGATTTCGGACCTGGCGTCGTCCGGAGTCTGGAGCAGCCCCTTCCTGTGCCGCTCCCGGACGGCGTCCATGATTCGCTCCGTGACCCGGATCCCGAGGTCGGCCCCGAGCAGCGTCTCTTCCAGCGCGTCGAGCGCCTCGGCATCGATCGCCCCGTGCGACGCCAGGACCGCCTCGATCCTGCCGACGAGGCTTTCCTTGGTGGCGACGAGGGCCTTTTTCATTCTCTCGAAGAGGCCCGCCTTCTTTTCGGGCGCCTCTCCGGAAGATCTCTTGAACAGCATCCCTTCTCCTTTCGGAAAACAGGTGGATGGCCGGGCCGCCGGACGGTCGAGCCTCCCCGGCCGGGACCCGAAAACCGGGTTTCACTTCGCCCGCTTCGGGCGCAGCACTCGAACGTCTTCGGCCATGAGCGTCTCGATGCGCCCGCCGGCCATGCGCACCCGCAGCGCCCCGATGCCGGTCAGGCCGCACGTGACGCCTTCCCTGCGCGACGCGCCGTCGCCCATCACGATTTCGGTCCCGTCCCACATGGAGGATCGCTCCTTCCAGCGCTGCAGCAGCTCGCGGTGCTTCCCTTCCTCGAACATGAGGTAGCAGGTCTCGAGCTGCCTCAGATACGACACCAGCAGGAGCCGGCGGGGGATGCGCGCCCCGGAGGCCTCGTCCAGGCATGCGGCCGTCTCTTTCAGATCCTCCGGGACGCTGCCCGCATGCACGTTGATGCCGGATCCGACGATCACGGCGCCCTGCCCGGCGCCGCCGCAGACGGCCTCCAGGAGGATGCCGGCGCACTTTTTGCCCGCAACCAGGACGTCGTTCGGCCACTTCAGGTCCGGGTCCGGCGGCCGGGCGATTCCGTGGTGCGCCGGGAGCTCCCGCAGCGCATCGGCCAGCGCGACCGAGGCGGCCAGCGTCAGCAGCGGCCAGAATTCGGCGGGCTGCCGCGGCCGCAGGACCAGCGTGCAGTACAGGCCCGTGCCGGCCGGCGAGTGCCATACCCTGCCGTGCCGCCCTCTCCCTCCGGTCTGGGTTTCGGCGAATACCAGCGTGCCCGAAGCCGCCCCCTGTTCCGCCAGGGCATACGCCTCCGTGTTGGTGGATCCGCAGCTCAGGAATCCACGAACGTCCAGGCGCGGCCACGCGAGTGCGGGCGTCTCCTCCGCAATCCACCGGGGCACCAGCTGTTCCCGGTCATATTCGAGGCGCACCCGGCCGGAGTCCGCGCGGATGCGGAATCCCCATGCGCGGCACAGGTCGATTTCCCGCCGGAAGACGGGGTCCGGGCTCGGGCTCAGGCCCTCTTCGCCTGCCCGCGCCAGCTCGGCAAGGACCCCCGGAATCATCCGCGTCGTCATGTCAGTCCTGCGGCAGATGGTTCAGGCTGGACTCGAGTTTGCGCAGCTTCCCGCACAGCTCCCCGTGCCGTTCGCGGTTCTCGGCGACGACGGCTTCGGGAGCGCGCGCGACGAAGTCCGGGGTGTTGAGCTTCTTCAGGACCCCGTCGATCTCCGCCTGCGTCTTCGAGATTTCCTTCCGCAGCCGCTCCCGTTCCCCCTCGACATTGAGGGCCCCGTGCACGTCGAGCCCGAATTCGCCCATCCGGGACACTCCCCGGAGGTACGCGCCGGACAGCGTCTCCTCGAGGGCGACGGAGCTCAGGCGCGCGAGCGACAGGAGCTTGGGCATGTTTTCCTCTACCAGGCGCCGGTCCCCGGCGGAACCGATGCAGACCGCGGCGTCCAGGAACCGCTTGGGATCGATATTCACTTCGGCGCGCAGCGCGCGCATCGCGCCGATCAGGTCCATCAGTCCCTGCATCTTCGCGGCCGCATCGGGGTTTTCCAGCGCCGGGCGCGGCGCCGGGAAATTCCGGACCATGATGGATCCGCCCTCGTGCGGCAGTTTCTGCCAGATTTCCTCGGTGATGAACGGCATGAAAGGATGCAGCAGCCGCAGCGCGTAGTCCAGCACGTGCACCAGCACCCGGATCCGCGATTCGCGCGCGCCGGTGTCGACGGCCGAGTCCGTCAGGACCGGCTTCACCATCTCGATATACCAGTCGCACAGCTCGTGCCATATGAACTGGTAGATCTCGGCCGACGCGTCGTGGAAGCGGAACTTGTCCAGCGCCTCGGAGATCTGGCCGGAAACCTCGCTCAACCGGTGCAGGATCCAGCGGTCCTCCAGCGGGACGGCGTCCCCCTCCCTCCGGATCCAGTCATCGACGGATTCGGGAGCCACCGCCCCGTCGGTGTCCTTCAGGTTCATCAGCACGAAGCGCGCGGCGTTCCACACCTTGTTGGCGAAGGCGCTGTACCCCTTCATGCGGTCCGACGAAAAGGGGATGTCGGTCCCCGGAACGGCCATCGAGGAGAGGGTGAACCGGACGGCGTCGGCGCCGTACTGGTCGACCAGCTCGAGGGGCTCGATGATGTTCCCCTTGGTTTTGCTCATCTTCTTGCGGCTCGCGTCCCGGACGATGCCGTTGATGTGCACCTGGCGGAAGGGGATGTCGCCGGCGAATTTGAGCCCCATCATGATCATGCGCGCCACCCAGAAAAAGATGATGTCCGGGCCCGTGATCAGGATGTCGGTGGGATAGAACACGCGCAGGTCTTTGGTGTCCCCGGGCCATCCCAGGGTCGAGAAGGGCCACAGGGCCGAGCTGAACCACGTGTCCAGGATGTCGCTCTCTTCCCTCAGGCCGCCACCGCATTTCGGACACGCTTCCGGCGTCGTTCGCGACACGACGATGTCGCCGCACGCGTCGCAGAACCATGCCGGGATGCGGTGCCCCCACCACAGCTGCCGGGAAATGCACCAGTCGTGGATGTTGTACATCCATTCGAAATAGCGCTTC
>CAZTHE010000083.1:16567-18149 GCA_964613495.1 uncultured Acidobacteriota bacterium
TGAAGTTGTCCGGCACGAACCGGACCCGGCCGCTCTCCACCGCTTCGATCGCCGGTTTCGCCAGCGTCTCGACCTTCAGGTACCACTGCAGCGAAATTTTCGGCTCCACGACCGTGGAGCACCGGTCGCACTGCCCCACGCTGTGCTCGTACGGGTCGACCCTGTGCAGGAAGCCCTCTTCCGAGAGCTGCTCGACGAGTTTGCGCCGGCAGGCGAAACGGTCCATGCCCCGGTACGCTCCCGCCGCCTCCGTCATCCGGCCCGAATCGTCGATCACGGTCACCTTCGGCAGGCCGTGCCGCGTCCCCGCCTCGTAATCGTGCGGGTCGTGCGCCGGCGTCACCTTCACCGCCCCCGTGCCGAATTCGCGGTCCACGAAGGAGTCCGCGATGATGGGGATTTCGCGCCGCATCACCGGCAGCAGCACCTTTTTCCCGACCAGGTGCCTGTAGCGCTCGTCGTCGGGGTGCACGGCTACGGCCGTATCGCCCAGCATCGTCTCCGGCCGCGTCGTGGCCACGACCACCGAGTCGGTCCCCCCGACCACGGGGTAGCGGATGTGCCAGAGATTTCCGGACGTCGGCTGGTAGACGACCTCCAGGTCCGAAATCGCGGTCTTGCAGCGCGGGCACCAGTTGACGATATATTCGCCCCGGTAGATCAGCCCTTCTTCGTACAGGCGGACGAAAACCTCGACCACGGCGCGCGACAGCTGCTCGTCCATTGTGAAGCGTTCCCGGCTCCAGTCGCACGACACGCCCATCCGGCGCATCTGGTTCAGGATGGTGCCGCCGCTCGATTTTTTCCACTCCCAGGCCCGCTTGAGAAAGTTCTCGCGCCCCAGGTCGAACCGGCTGATCTTTTCCCGCTCCATCTGTTTGTCCAGCACGTAGTGGACGGCGATGCTGGCGTGGTCCGTTCCCGGCAGCCAGAGCGTGTTGAATCCGCTCATGCGCTTCCAGCGCACCAGGATATCGTGCAGCGTGTGCTGCAGCGCGTGCCCCATGTGCAGCGACCCCGTCACGTTCGGCGGCGGAATCACGATCGAGAAGCGCGGTTTCCCGGAATCGGCGTCCGCCTGAAAGAAGCCCTCCCGCTCCCAGAATGCATACCATTTTTGCTCGAATTCCGTCGGTTCGTACGCTTTCGCCAGCAGTTCGCGGGACATTCCAGACCTCTTTTCCGTGTTGATTTCCGCAGCCAGGATAAAACGTGGAATTTTATGCGAATCGGCAGGCGGAGTCTAGCAGGCAATTAGCGTATTAAGGTTGGAAGGTTGGAACGTTGGAACGTTGGAACGTTTGAAGGTTGGAAGGTTGGAGGGTTGGAAGGGTTACAGGGTTGCAGGGTGGGGGGTGTTCGGGCGTTGACGGGTGCGGTTCAAACGTCACCGCTTCCCCAGAGGCCGCCGCCCTTCAGGCCAGCCGAACCTGCTAACGTGTAAACGTTCCAACCTTCAAACGTTCCAACGTGTAAACGTTTAGCGTCTATTTGAATCGGGAATTCGCCGCCGCGCCTCAGGCGCGCTCCTGTTCCTCGATCGTGCGACGGATGATGCTTTCGGAGAGCTCGGGCACCACTT
>CAZTHE010000084.1:0-17933 GCA_964613495.1 uncultured Acidobacteriota bacterium
CTGACCCGGGATTGCGGCCGCTGCGCGGCCTCCATCCCGGGCTTTGCTGTGCCGCACCTTCGGTGCTTCCCTATGGTACACCGCGCCTCCGGCGCTTCCCTATGGTACACGCGCCTCCGGCGCTTCCCCATGGTTCGCCGCGCCTCCGGCGCTTCCCCATGGTTCGCCGCGCCTCCGGCGCTTCCCTATGGTACACCGCGCCTCCGGCGCTTCCCTATGGTTCGCCGCGCCTCCGGCGCTTCCCTATGGTTCGCCGAGCCTCCGGCGCTTCCCCATGGTTCAACGCACTTCCGGCGCTTCCCCGCAGATTTGCCACGACTCCCAAGAATACCCGCCGGCGTAGAGTGCCGGAGGCACGCTGCAGCACAGCCCGGGGTGACGGAGCCCGTCGAGCGGGCGACGGAACCCCGGGTGGGAATAGGCATTTGATGGAGTCCTGAAAGGACGACACAGCCATATCAGCATCCCGGCCGCATCACAGGGGAGTTGCCGCACTCCCCTCAAAACGGCCGTTTTCCGGGTCCGGTTTTTTTGGTATAGTGCCCCGTCGTTGCACCCTCTTTCAAAGGAGCTGCGGTATGGCTGGAATTTTCGGTGCGGTTTCCAAACAGGGAGACTGCGCAAAGTCCCTCTATTACGGCGTGGATTATCACTGTCACCTGGGCACGGATTACGCGGGGATCGCCGTGTACGGGGAAAAGGGGATCGAGCGGAAAATCCACGACATCCGGAGCGAGAATTTCCGGCCCAAGTTCCGCCAGGATTACGCGAAAATGAAGGGGCGCTTCGGCATCGGCGTCATCGGCTACGACATACAGCCCATCGTACTGTTCTGCCGCCACGGCGTGTTCTCGCTCGTGATGAACGGCAACGTCACGAACCTCAGCGAGATCATCACGGAACTGCAGACCGGGGGGGCGAATTTCGCCGAGATCCAGCCGGACTTCAGCATCAGCCCCGCCGAGGTGATCGCCGAGATCATCTCCAACGCCGAAAGCCTCGAGGCCGGCATCGAGGCCGTCTTCGCCCGCATCCGGGGGTCCGTCTCCATGCTCATCCTCACGAAAGGCGGGATCTTTGCCGCCCGCGACCGCGGGGGACACTCGGCGCTGGTCGTCGGCGAAAGCGCGGACGGATATGCGGTCACTACGGAAACCACGGCGTTTCCCAACCTGAAATACAATACCATCGCCGAGCTTCTTCCGGGCGAGATCGTCCGGATCACGGAAAACGGGATCGAACGGCGCAAGGAAGGAGACGGTGCCGCCGCCCACCCCTGCGCCTTCCTCTGGATCTACACCAGTTTCCCGGCCACGTCCATAGAGGGCATCAACGTCGAACAGGCACGGTATAACAGCGGCGCCCTGCTGGCCCGCCGCGACAAGGCGGCCGGATTCCGTGCCGACATCGTGTGCGGCGTCCCCGACAGCGGCGTCGGCCACGCCATCGGTTACGCCAACGAATCCGGAATCCCGTACGCCCGGCCGATCGTGAAATATACTCCGTCCTGGCCCCGGAGCTACATGCCCTCCGACCAGGCGACCCGCGACCTGATCGCCGACATGAAACTCATCGCGATCCCCGAGATCATCAAGGGGAAAAGGATCGTGATCTGCGACGATTCCATCGTGCGCGGCACGCAGCTGAGAAAGCTGATCAAGGAGAAGCTCATCGCGCACGGGGCGAAAGAAGTGCACCTGCGCATCGCCTGCCCGCCGCTGATGTTCCCCTGCATGTACAACCAGTCCACCCGCACGGCCGGGGAACTCGCCGCGCGCAGGGCCATACGGAAACTGGAGGGCAGCGATATCCAGGACGTTGCCGCATACCTCGACTCCGGATCTCCCCAATACCGGCAAATGGTCGAAACCATCACGCACGAGCTCGGGGCCGATTCCCTGATGTACCAGGACCTTGAGGATATGGCCGCGGCCATCGGGCGCAGATCCGACACCATCTGCACCTACTGCTGGACCGGGAAAAAATCCTGAGGCGGCGCCGTGGCGATTGGCGCGCGCAAAAATAAAAAAGCGCCGTGAATGATCCGGGATTCACGGGCCTTTCCGGTCCGTGAAAACGGGATCACCCGTGGCGCCCTATCCCCTTCGGGACAAGCTACCCGCATACATGAGGGACGGCATTGTTTCCCGCCCCCCATACTTCCACTGCGGATTGGCTGCTTCCTTCTAGCGGCTTCCCAGCTTGATCACGACGCCGGCGGAATAGCGCAGGTGGTCGGCAAAATCGCCGGTCAATCGCGCTTTGGTCGTGAAATAGTCGAGCTGAACGGGGCGGATCGCGATCTTGTCCGTCAGGTTGTAGTCGATGCCGCCGCCGAAGGCCATGGCGAAGTTGTTCTCTCCGAATATTTCTTCACCGTCCACATCGGCCTTGATCCTGGCGTATCCGGCCAGCAACTGCACGAACGGCGTCACCTTTCCCCGGTACAGGGCGACTCTCGGGCCAAACATGATGGAGTGAACACTGACGTCCGCATCCTCGCCCACTTCCTCGGGACCTTCGACGGACCCATAATACCCGCCGAAGTCGACCACGGCGCCGAGCCACTTATTTCCATTGAACGCGACCTGGGCGTTCCAGCCGTTCAGGTTCAGATCAAGATCCTCCGGAACGTAGATGGTATCTTCGGTATCCACGATCACCAGCGAGTAGCCGCCGAAAATTTCCACCAGCGGAGCATCCTGTGCGACGCCCATTACGGAGAAGCCCAACAAGAACACAGCAACAAGAACAAGCTTTTTCATCAGTTCCCCCTTTTGATTGTACGACGTCAATAAAACCACAGATTTGATCGCGAATCACCAAGAAAAAGCGGCGAAAAGCCGAAATTTGCGTTTCCGGCGGTCCGGCCGCTTCCGGGCTATTCTACAGAAAGCGCCCGTGCGCTTTCAATTTCTTTTTTATCAGCGGCTTCCGGTACCGGGAGCCTGCTGCGTCCTTGCGGAAAACACCAGATAGGAATGCGGCTTCAGCCGGACCGTAAAAAGCGATCTCTTGCCGCCCCCTGCGGAAAAACCGCCGAAGCCCATGCCCCCACCCGCCGCCTGCGCAGCGAATTCCCCGCCTCCGGTCAACTCTTTGATCTTCGAGAACTTCGGGTCCAGGGAAAGTATCACATCGACGCTTTCGGGCAGGAAAGACTGCACGATGAACGTGTCGTTGTCATACACGAAAAGGCTGACGTCCCCG
Source organism: uncultured Acidobacteriota bacterium (assembly GCA_964613495.1). GTDB lineage: Bacteria > Acidobacteriota > UBA6911 > UBA6911 > UBA6911 > UBA6911. The sequence continues at coordinate 3,211 of CAZTHE010000084.1, forward strand.
GGACTCTCGCTCCGCACGTACAGGTCCTTCAGCAGGACGTTCCGGATCTGAGTCAGGATCTGCGCGGGGAAGCTATAGAGATCGCTGAAGTTCTCCGGGACGGTCAAAACGTACAGCGTTCCCTTGCTGTATCCGGCCTGCACGAGCAGCGGGTACCCCAGGTCGTTTTGGGTCATGCCGCTCACGAGTTCCCACGCGTCGTTGGTCAGATACTGGATCTGGGGAATAAGGATGTGCAGATCCGCCGGCAGTTGCGGCTGGCCGCGGAAGCTCCGGATCCTCGCCTTGCGGTCCGTGTAACGGATTTCGGCGATGTCCTCGATGCCCTTTCCCTGCAGCGCACGCAAAAGCCCGGAAGTGATGACGACCGATTTCCCGTCCGTGAGCTGCTTTTTGATCTTACCGACGATGGCCGGATCGAAGGCCGCGCATTCCGTAAGCAGAACGGTCGGCGCTTCGTGCGGGAACTCCGGCACGAGGTCGATGGGAATCCCCGCGTTGCCGAGATAGGCGTGCAGGAAGTCCTCGCCCGTCGAGTGGTAGGGCTTATAGCTCTTGAGGCCGACGGGCCTGCCGAGACTGCTCAGGAACGCGTCGACTTTTTCCAGGGTGTAACCGGCCGCGCGCGCGTAAGTCGTCGGCTTCACGGATGAGCCGTCCGGCTGCACGACGGGCGCCATCATGGCGTCGTAGTCGAAACTCGTCTGCTGCCCCTGCCAGGGGGCACGCTCCGCCGGCCGGATCTGGCGCAGCATCTGCCCGAAATCGAACAGCGTGATTTCGGGGGCCTTTGCGAAGAGCGTCAACCAGAGCTGCTCCGCGTAGCGGTCCAGATAGCGCCCTCCGTACGTATCCACCCATCCGCCGCCGTTGCCGCCCGGCTTGATGTTCTCGAAATAGCGGAATATGGAGTACCCGAGGTATTCCTGCAGGTGCTGGTCGCCGGACCGGTCGCGCGTTTCCGTGCCCGTATAAATGCCGTCAAACAGGCCGGGCTCTGTTTCCAGGTTGAAACCCAGGCCCTGGAAGTGCTCGTACCAGTTCGGGTATTTGACCACCATCTTCACCTTCGGATTGACCGACTTCGCGGGCTGAAGGATGAGCGTGCGCGCCGCTTCGTCCAGCAGGTCGAGCCGGAATCGGGTCCACGAGCGCGTCCCCTTGGCCCGGATGCAATGGTCGCATTTGCAGTTGGTGAAGAAAAAGTCGTCCAGGATGATCTCGTCAAACAGCCCGGCGGTGAACTCCACGATTTCCTTGAGTTTCCGGCGGTGCTCCGGGTTGGTGTAACAGTAGGTCTCGAAACGGTTCCTTTCGTTGACCGTAATCGTGATGCCGCCGGCCACGCGGACCCCGCGGTCTCCGAAGAACTTCTTGAGTTTGAGGATCGTTTCCTTTTCCGCGACGATCATGTCGCGGTGGGTCTCGAGGTAGACCTTGTCGACCTTCAATTGCCGCGTGATCTCGTTCCAGCGGGGTTCGAGCCATGCCGGGTCCGCCATCTGCCGCACCTCATAGACGCGGGCATAGATGGAGGCGGCAAAGTTCCGGTATTTGCCTGCCCCGAAGCCGGAAAACGGCGTCCATACGGCCAGGGACAGGAGGAGAAATGCAGCAGGCAAGAATCTCACGGTCATCGCGGACCCCCGATCCGGAACTCCGGGGGCGGCGGCGAGCGCCGCACCCGGAATTCCATCCGATTACGCTTTCGGTTAACGGCTTCCGAACTTGAAGACGATTCCGGCGGAGTATCTGAAGTTATTCAGGAAATCGCCCGTCAGGCCGTATTTGACGGCGAGATAGTCCACCTGCACGGGACGGACGGCGATCCGGTCGTTGACGTTGATGTCCACGCCGCCGCCGAAGGCCATGGCGAAGTCGTTTTCGTGCAGGACCTCTTCGCCCTCTACGTCCGACGTCAGACGGGCATAGCCGAACAGCGCATGAGCGAAAGGCGTGACCTTGCCCTGGCGAATGGCAAATCTGGGGCCGAACATGATGGAGTGGATCCTGACATCCTGGTCGTAGCTTTCTTCGCCGAAGTCCACCGACGATGAATCATAGTAGCCGCCGAAATCCGCCACGAAACCGAGCCAGCGGTTGCCGTTGATCGCAACGGAGGCGTCCCAGCCGTTCATGCTGACCGCATCCGCATCTTCCATATCGGACGGAGGATTCACGCGAAGATAGGAATACCCGCCGAAAACCTCGACCGCGGGGACATCCTGCGCCACTGCCATTATCGAAAAGCCCATCATCAGCACTGCAAAAAACACAAGCTTTTTCATCAATTCTCTCCTAACTGGAATTTTCCAATCCACAACTACACACACTTCATCGCTATCGGGTAGCGACGGTTTACGAATGGAATGAATCTTACAGCCGGACTCATTCCCGCCAGGGATGGACGGAAATTACAGCAGGGGCGGGCGCCATGTCAAGTTGGTTGAATGCGGTTGGAACGTGTAAACGTTCCAACGTTCCAACGTTCCAACCTTCAAACCTTCAAGCGTTGGCGGTTTTTCCGAGGGCGCGCAGGACGCGGTCGGGAGTGACCGGGTAGGCGTCGACCCACACGCCGAGGGCGTTGTGCACCGCCGGTACGATCAGGCCGGGTACGACCGTGGCGACATCCTCCGCGATGCCGAGCGCCCCGTACGGCCCGTACCCCATTCCCGTTTCCACCAAAAACGTCTCCACCGAACCGATATCCTCGATGGTGGCGATCTTGTAGTCCAGGAGGTTTCCGTTCAGCATCACGCCGGTGACCGGGTCGTGTACGACCTCCTCGCTGCGCCCGCGCCCGACGGCCATGTACGATCCTCCGTACTGCTGCCCTTCGCATCCCTCCCAGCTGATGACCTTCCCCACGTCATTGACGTTGACTACCTTCGTCACGTCCACCTCGCCGGTCTCGGGATCCACCTCGACTTCCATAAAATGGGCCTGCCGGCACAGGCGGAGGCGCTGGCTCGCGTAAGCCCCCTGCTGCACCTGCCAGCCATAGGCGAACAGCGGCTCCGTGAAAATGCTCCGCTGGGCTCCCTTTCCCATCTCCGGCGTGCTGCACAGGGGACCCTCGCCGCCGGCCGGCCCGACCAGGTCCGCGAGCGTCATCCGGATGGAAGGGTCGCGCTTGACGAAAACGACACTGTCTTCGATGTCCAGGTCCTCGGGCCCGTATCCGGGGAATGCGGCCGGGAAGCAGCCGCGCACGGTTTCCCCGCGCGGCTTCGTGGCAACCTCGAGAATCCTTTTCTTCAGGATTCGCGCGGCGTTGCGGATCGCCGCGCCGTTGACCGAAAGGTTGGTCGACGAATCCGGCGTCATGGTGAAGAAACCCGGATCGAGGTGCGGCCGGTAAAACACGTCCTCGATCTTCATGCCCAGTTCGTCGGCCGCGATCTGGCAATAGGCCGTCTCGGCGTTCACGCCGATGTCGCAGCGCATCCCCAAAATATTCGCCGTGCCGTCGCCGCGCTCGAGCCGGATGGCGATTTCGCCCGATCCCGACGAATCCTCCCATTCGTGCGTCCAGGTGAACGCGATGCCGTGCATCTTCCCGTTCGGCAGCCTGCGTCCGCCCGGGTGATGCCATTTCCCATCCCACCCGATGGCGGCCTTCCCCTTCTCGATGCACTCGCGCAGGCTGTCCCGCACGGGGAAACCCAACTCCGCCTTGCGCCGGTTGAGCCAGTCCATGTCGTGCCCCTCGGCGCCGTCGTTCTTCAGCGCGACCTCGATCGGGTCCAGTCCGAGCGCCTCGGCGACGCGTTCGCAGATGAGCGTCAGCGTCAGGCAGTTCGAATTCTGTTCGCACCGCGTGGGGACGTTCGGCCCCTTGTTGACCTGGACGGCCTGGAGCCGTGCGTCGATGTTGGGGACCCGCGTGTTTTCCCCCAGGTGATGAAACGCCCCGAAAACGGGGAACCACTGGTTGACCACGTGCGCCTTCCCCTCTACCGCCGTGATGGTCCCGTCCTTCCGCGCGCCGACCTTTACGAAATAGGTCCCCTCGTCCATCTCGCCGCCGTAAAAGTCCTCCCTGCGGTCGAACAGCCACTTCACGGGCCTTCCGGTCCTCCTGGCCAGGACGGCGGCGCAGTAATACGGGCCCATCATCCACGAGCAGTGCGTCCACCCGCCGAAACTCGCGCCCTGGTACAGGCAGTGGAGCTGGATGCGGTTCATGGGGATGCCGCCGAACCAGGAGGCGATGGCGCGCTTGCTGACCAGGGGGTGCTGCTGCTTCAGCCAGACTTCGGGGTATTCGCCGTTCCAGCGGACGACGCCGCAGGGGCGCTCGGGCCCCATCCAGGTGTTTGCATGGCGCCGGGCCTGGAACTCCACCACGACGTCGGCCTCCGCAAATCCCCGCTCCGCGTCGCCGTGCTTTTCCGTGTCCATGAATCCCGCGTTGTAATAGTTCCCGTCCGGATACGTCTCCGGATTCGCCAGCGGCGCGTCCCCGAGGATGGCCATTTCCTCGTCCAGGACGAAAGGCCGCTCCTCCCATTCGACGCGGATCCGCTTCAGGGCTTCCTCGCAGATACTCTCCGAATCCGCGGCGACCACGGCGCCGACCTCTTCCCCCTGGAAATACGCGATGGAGGGCAAAACCGCCGTCAGGTTCGGCACGTGTCCGCCGAGGTTGGCCATGGCCGGCAGTTCCGGATCGTCGTACCGCAGCACGCAGCGCACGCCGGGAAGCGCTTCGGCCCGGCTCGTGTCCATGCTCACGATCCGCGCATGCGGGTACGGCGACGTCAGGAACCGGGCGTAGAGCATTCCCGGCAGGCTGACGTCGATGGTGTACAGGGCCCGTCCGCTCGCCTTCTCGTAGCCGTCGAGGCGGCGCACGCCGCGCCGGCCGATCGAGCGGTATTCCTCCAGCGGATACCTGTCGTGCGTCAGGTTGTCGAGCATTTCGGAAATTTTTCGTTTCTCTTCGCTCATCGAATTGCCGCCTCCCGGAACCGGGCCCTGGCCGGCGCCGGCCGCATCGCGGACGCGGCCGCCCGCGTATAGTCCGCCACGATATTCAAGTCGCTTCCGGCTGTCAAGCCGCTTCCCCGCCGATGCCCCTGCCCGGCCGATCGGCCCGCTTCATTCGTGAGGCTTTGCGCTCCGGCCGCGGATCCGGGCATGGCTATGCGGATGAAATCCGCCGGAAACTTTGACACCGGCTCTTTCTCCATTTAGCATGTTGGGGAGATGCATCTTTCAAAGGACCCCGGTGATGGACAGAGAGAAGAAGAAACCGAAGGACGCGGACACGCCGCACCCGCTCACCCGTAGGGAATTCACGCTGGGCTCCGCCGCCCTGCTGGGCGCGTATGCCTTTGCCGAAGACCCTCCCGTCGCGCCTCTCTCGAAGGAGGCCGCGGCCGTCAAGCTCGAAATTTCCGACACCATCCGCAGCTACATGGAGGTCCGCCATATTCTGGACGACGACGTGAGGCGCGTCATCGACCACGCCGAGAGGACCGGCCGGAAGCTCTACCAGACGGAATCCGACCGGTTCCTGTCGAAGCTGCGCGTGAAGGACGTCTACTTCTACGCGGAATACTCGCCGTGCGCCGGCGGCTACAACGTCCACGGGGCATACACGCACAGGTTCCTGATGGAGGAGGACGAGCCGTGACGGAATGGCATTGCTTCAAGGACAAGGTCCCGATGGAGCGGACACAGGTGAAGATGAGATACCTGGACCTGGTGCAGCATGTTCCCGGGCTGAAGTGTCCCGTGTGCGGCACGGCTTACCTCACCGAGGATATCGTGATCGGCGTGGTGCGCGAGGCCGAACAACTCCTCGAGGAGAAATAGCAGGATCCCATGACCGCGCCGCCCGAACCGACCGCCAGCCTCTGCCCGCATTGCCTGCGGCGCATTCCCGCGCGCAGGATCACCGAAGGCGGCGCCGTGTATCTCGAAAAGAGCTGCCCGGAGCACGGCGACTTGGAGCGGGTGCTCGTGTGGAACGAATTCCCCAGGCCTTTCCGCGAGTGGGCGCGCGGCCGTCACACCGTCGCTTCCGGCTCCGAAACCTGCCCCGGCGACTGCGGCCTGTGCCCGGAGCACCGGCAGCAGACCTGCACCGCGATCCTGGAGGTCACCGGGCGATGCAATCTCCGCTGCCCCTATTGTTTTGCCGCGGCGGACGGCGCCCCCGATCCCGAACCGGAACAGATCGCCGCGATGCTCCAAGCGGTGCGGGATAGCGCCGGCCTCTGCCCGCTGCAGCTCAGCGGCGGCGAGCCGACCCTGCGCGACGACCTGCCGCGCATCGTCGCCGCGGCGCGCGAACTCGGCTTCGACCACGTTCAGATCAACACCAACGGCATACGCCTTGCGGAAGACGAGGCCTACGGGCGCGCCCTGGTGGACGCCGGGGCGACGGCCGTCTACCTGCAGTTCGACGGGGTCACGGCCGCCGTCCAGGAACGTCTGCGGGGCGCCGACCTCCTGCCGCTCAAGCGGAAGGCGCTCGAGAACTGCGCGCGCTGGAAAATCGGCGTCATCCTCGTTCCGACGATCGTAAAAAACGTCAACGACGGCCAGGTCGGCGACATCATCCGGTTCGCAAAGCGGTGGATGCCCACGGTGAAAGGCGTGCACTTCCAGCCGGCGGCGTTCCTCGGCCGGTATCCGGCCGCGCCGCGCAACGAAGAGCGTTTTCTGTTGTCGGACCTCCTCGCCGCCCTCGAGACGCAGACGCACGGGGAGCTGAGGGTCGAAAACCTGATTCCCGCCGGCTGAGAGGCGTCCCACTGCTCCTTTTCGGCGCTCTCCGTGTTGAGAGAAGACGGGACCCTGATGACGACCACGCGGTACGACGAGCCTCGCAAGCCCCCGGCAAACGCAGCGGCGCGCGCCCGCGATTATGTCCGCCGGCACTGGAGGTACAGGGAACCCGCCGGCCCGCAGGCCGGAAACTGCTGCGGCTCCGTTTCGCGAGCGGACGCCGGCGCCCGGGACACGCCCTTCGAGCGCGTCCTGAGCCACAGCCTCTGCGTCTCGGCCATGGCGTTCCAGGACGCATGGAACATCGATCTCGAACGCCTGCAGCAATGCTGCGTTCACGTGGTCACGGGCGACGGGAAGCTGATTCCCTTCTGCGCTTACTACATGACGGATACCCGGGGGCGCCGTCTGAAGCAGGGATAACAAGGTTTGAAGGTTGGAAGGTTGGAAGGTTGGAACGTTCTGTTGCTCGTTGCACCCGATTGAGGGCGAAAGGCTGAGGTGGTTCGGGGGTGCAAAAGGCGCCGGAATCGACCGGCCTCGACCGATCACTCACAACGTTCTAACATTCTAACGTTTATTCCGGGACAAACCGTGCGACTCGAAAACTGGGTTCACCATACGATCGGGACGGCATGCGGGGACGCGGCGGCCACGGCCTCTCTGTCGCGCGCCGATGTGCAGCGCTACCAGTTGCGCATGCTGAACCGTACGCTGCGGTATTGCCGCGAACACTCCTCGTTCTATGCCGAGTTGTTCCGGAGCGCCGGGGCGCCGGCCAAAGACATCGCCGGCCTGGGCGATCTGGCGCGCTTCCCCCTTACCGAACCGCAGTATCTCTCGGACGGCCCGTACCGGTTCCTGTGCACCTCCCAGGCGGAGGTCGCCAGGCCGTATACCTTCATCACGTCCGGGACGACGGGCCCCAAAAAGAAGATTTTCTGGACGCAGGGGGACCTGAACCGGATCGTGGCTTTCATGGCCGCCGGCATCGGCACGGTCGCCGATCCGGGAGACGCGGTCCTCGTCCTGCTGCCCGACGGCAGGCCGAACAGCCAGTCGGACCTGCTGCGCCAGGGCGTCGCCGCGATGGGCGCCCGGCCCGTCGTCGCCGAATCCGATATTTCGGCCGACGAGTTCATGGCGGCTCTCGAGTCCTCGCGATGCAGGGTCGTGTTCGGCTACACGCGGAAAATTTTCCGGCTGTCGAAGGAACTCGGGCGCCGGACGGATTTGCGGAAGTCCGGCGTGCGCGTCCTGTTTCTCGCCTCCGAATACCTGCCGCCCGGGATGCGGCGAGAACTCTCGCGGCTCTGGGGATGCGACATCCGCACCCATTACGGCCTGACCGAGATGGGGCTGGGCGTCGCGGTCGAATGCGAGGCGCACGACGGGCTGCACTTCAACGAGGCGGACCTGCTGCTGGAGGTCGTCGACCCGTCGACCGGCCTTTCCCTGCCGCCCGGAGAGGAGGGAGAACTGGTCTTCACGACGCTCACGCGTGAGGCCATGCCGCTGATCCGCTACAGGACGCACGACCTCTCGCGCGTTCGCCGCGAACCCTGCCCGTGCGGCCAGCACGGCCTGCTGCGCATCGAAACGGTCCGCAAACGGCTCGAATCGACGGCGCCCTTCGGGCAGGGAGGCGAGATCCACCCCGCGCTGCTGGATGATATTCTGTTTGAGATCCCCGGCCTGGTGGATTACCAGGCGGTCGCGACACGGGAACGCGGCATCGACCGCCTGGGCTTTAAAATCGAGATGGTCCCGGAACAGACCGGAAGGATTTCGGAAATACGGGCGAAACTGGCTGCCGCGCCGCCCTTCGCCGGACACCTGGCCGCACGCGGCATGTTCGAACCGGAAATCGAGCTTGTGCCCTACGGCTCTCTGCAGAGGGTCGGCCGCGCCAAGAAACTCATCGTCGACCGCCGGTAGCTCCGATTCCGCGGGGATTGGCCACGGATTGCGCGGATTTTAAAAATGTTTTTCTCCGTGAAATCCGTGTCACCCGTGGCCGGCTTTTCTAACGCGGTTTCCGGGTGCTATCGCCAAGCTCGGGCAGGTCCGATGCCGTGAAAATTTGCCACGGATTGCACGGATTACACTGATTTTAAATCACTTATATATCCGTGAAATCCGTGTCATCCGTGGCCGGCTTTTCTAACGCGGTTTTCTGGCGCGGACGAAGGCGCTCATGAATTTGCCTTCCAGTTGGGAACCGAAGCGCAGCACGTCCGCTCCCTTGCGCATCAGGAACGCCAGCATATCGCTCGCGCGGTAGATCCTCGTGGGCTCGACGCCGATCTCCTCGAAGCCGGCGGCCGCGAGCTTTCCGCGGTATTCGTTTTCCTCCAGCGCCCCGGCGATACACCCGGCCCAAAGCATCATGTTCCGACGGATGTCCTGCGGAATGTCGCCTCTGGTCACGATGTCGGAAACGGCAAAGCGCCCTCCCGGCTTCAACACGCGAAACGCCTCGCGTAAAACCTTATCCTTGTCGCCCGAAAGGTTGATCACGCAATTGGAAATTATCACGTCGACCGAGTCGTCCGGCAGCGGGATATTCTCGATTTCCCCCTTGAGGAACTCGGCGTTCTCGACGCCTGCCTTTTCCCTGTTTTCCCGGGCGAGCGCCAGCATTTCGTCGGTCATGTCCAGCCCGTACGCCTTGCCGGCGGGACCGACGCGTTTGGCCGAGAGCAGCACGTCGATGCCGCCGCCGCTGCCGAGATCCAGCACTGTCTCCCCGGGCCCGAGTTCGGCCAGCGCCGTCGGGTTCCCGCAGCCCAGGGACGCCAGGACGGCCGCCTCGGGCAGTTCGCTCTTCTGGAGGCTGTCGTACAACCCCCCGGTGATCACGTCCGCGGAGCAGCAGCTCGACGGGGCGCCGCAGCAACCCGTGCCGCCTTCGCCCGACAGGACGCGCAGGGCGGCCTTCCCGTATTGCTCCTTTACGACTTCCTTCACGCTCATCGAATTCTCCTTTACTACGATTGCAGTCCCCCGAGATCGATTTTTACCGGCCCGGGCTCCTCCCCCGCATGCCGGCTACAGCATTCGGCATAGAGAAAATTCAGGATCTCCGCCAGCCGGTCCGTATCCGCCGTATGCCAGAGGAAGGGCCCCTGCCGCCGCACGCGGACCAGGCCTTCGGTCCGCAGCCTTTCCAGGTGATGCGACAGCGTGGACCCGGGAATCCCCAGCTCCGCCTGGATATCGCCCACAATCATCCCCTGCGGGTGGGCCGACAGGAGCAGGCGCATGATACGCAGCCGTGCCGGCATTCCCATCGCCGCCAGCATGTCCGCAATCCGAGTGATCGGTTCTTTTGCAGGCATCGTTTTCGGGGCCATATTTCCATTTCCTTCAAAATATATTTCCATATTAATAGAAATATTCGGAATCCACAAGGCATTTTTCACGCTCATTGGGGCGAAACAAAGCGGGCGCATCCGGAGTAAATCAAAAGATGTACGGATATTCCGGACCCGGGACGAGGGGGCGCAAGGGCGGAGGCGATAGATGTTGACAATCCCTCGCATTTTGCCGCACAGTGTAAGTACCCGCTCATTAGAGAAGGTCATGGTTTGAGGTTGTGCATGGGGCTCTCCCCGTAAAACGACATTCACCGGAAAATAATTAGCGAAGGAGCAATTGTATGTCTGGAGGCAAAAAAGCTGAAAGCGAAGAAGCCGCCAAAAAGAAATACTCACGGCGAGACTTTTTGGTTACCGGCGGAACGGTAGTCGCGGTGGACGCGTTGATCGCGACCACGCCTGCGAAGGCCGTTGCGGCCGCTTCCCCATCCCCTGCCGCGGTCAATTATCCCAAATCCAAGGGATATTTGGTGTATGACAGCAAGAAATGCATCGGCTGCACGACCTGCATGCTTTCCTGCTCGCTGACCCATTACGGAGTCCAGAGTCTGTCGCTTGCGCGCATCCAGATCATGCAAGACTCCTTCGGCAAGTTCCCCAGCGACCTCGAGGTCGCTCCCTGCCGCCAGTGCGTGACGCCGCCGTGCGTCCTCAACTGCCCGGTCGGCGCCGCTTATATCGACGAGAAGAACGGAAACGTCCGCAGGATCGACCCGAAGAAGTGCATCGGCTGCAGGACCTGCCTCAAGATGTGTCCGCAGCAGCCGCGCAGGACGGTCTGGGTTCCCGCCATGAACGGGCAGAAGGCCGTCTCCTCCAAGTGCGACTTGTGCCTGGACACCCCCTACTGGAACGAGAAGGGAGGACCGGCGGGCAAGCAGGCGTGCGTGGAAACCTGCCCGATGCAGGCCATCAAATTTGTCACCGAGACTCCCAATCAGGAAGAGACCGACGGTTACAACGTCAATTTGCGGAACGACCACTGGCTCAAGCTCGGGCTGGTCGACGACAGCAGAACGGCCGTACCTGGAATGGGCGGATTCGGTGGCGGTGCGCCTAAAGGCAAGCCCGGGGCGAAACCAGAAGCGAAACCAAAGGCATAGGGGGAGACATCATGTCAGGCGGATATACCGGTAAGATTTTAAGAGTCAATCTGACGACCAAACAGATCAGCACCATTCCCACGGAGAAGTACGAGGAATTCGGCGGCGGCCACGGAATCGGTTCCGCGATCTTCTTCGATCTCGTGGGAGACCAGCTGCCGTTTCCGGCGTTCGATCCCAGGAACCTCATCATCATGATGGCTTCGCCCTTTTCCGGCACGTTCATGCCGGGGTCCGGACGATGCGAAGTCCAGGGTCTCGGCCCCGGGCTGTATCCCATCGAGTGGTTCGGCCACAGCAACTTCGGCGGCCGCTTCACGGCGCAGATGAAGTTCGCCGGCTGGGACGGCATCGTCGTGGAAGGAGCCTCGGACAAGCCGGTGTGGATCAACGTCGTGGACGACAAGGTGAAGATCGAAGACGCCACCAACGGCGTCTGGGGAATGTACACCTGGGACGCGCAGGAGGAGATCTCCCGGCGCGTGGTACCCAGCCTGAAACAGGGCGAATGGGCCGAACTGGCCAGCGACTACCACACCACGCAGATCCCCGCCGTGGTCGCCTGCGGTCCCGCGGGCGAGAGAAAGAGCCGCATCGCGTGCCTTCTGCACGGACCCGGTTCGCAGGCCGCGCTGTGCGGCTTCGGCGGCGTCTTCGGGTCCAAGAACCTGAAGGCGATCAGCTTCCTGGGCACCGGCTCGGTGCCGATCGCGGACCCCAAGGCGCTCATGGACGCCCGGCTCTGGTTCCGCCAGTTCCAGTGGAACGTGGACAACCCGCGCGAACCCGAGAAGTTCGAGAGCGGCTATAGCCTGATCAACGGCGCGCCCAGCGGCGGCAACGTCTCCAACGGCGGCGCGAACCGCGTGCCGGCGCGCGCCGCGGCGTGCGCGTCCTGCCCGAGGGGCTGCAGGATGCGCCTGGCGACGGCCGACAGCAACGAGGCCGTCTGCGCGGGAACGATGTTCGCCAGCATCGGCGGCGGCGGGATGTTCGGCGGCTTCGGCGCCAAGCAGAGCCCGAACGCCATGCCCACCGTCCTGAGCCAGAAGCTGACGCGGCAGGGCAACGACCTGATGCACAAGTACGGCCTGGGACACTGGCAGCTGATGGCGACCCGCGGCTACATCGACTTCCTGACGCGCAAGGGCGTCATCGGCAAGGGGAAGGAAATCGATCCGGACCTGCCGCCGTCGGGCACTTTCGCGTATTACGAGGCGCTGTTCCGGAAGATCTCGCTGCGCGAGGGAGCGTTCGGCGAGTGGGCGGCCGAGGCGGCCGCGCGCATGGCCGAAAAGCTCGGGCGGTACGATGAAGACGTCAACAACGGCGACCTGAGCCTGACCTACTGGGGCACCCAGGAGCACTATTCCACGCAGGTCGAGGTGGAATGGGGCTACGGCTCGCTGCTCGGCGAACGCGACCTCATGCTGCACAACATCGCCAACTACCCGCTGCACTGGATGGCGCAGTCGGGCAAACCCTACCTGACCGCGGAAGAAGCCTCGAAACTCTACGCCGAAGCCATGGTTCCCTACCACGACGACCGCTACCTCGTGGACTACGGCGAGGGGCCGACGGGCGTGTATTCGGACTCCAAGGTCAAACAGGTCGCGTGGGTCAAGCACTATGAGAAGTTCTGGATCGGCGCCGGCGGGTTCTGCGGCTGGAGATGGCCGCAGTGCATCACCAACAACACGGCGGACCGGAGAGGCGCGACGCCCCAGGCCGAGCCAAAGTTCTGGAACGCCGTGACCGGGAAGAACATCACGTTCGCCGACGGCATGGAGATGGGCCACAAGATCTACACGCTGGACCGGGCCATCTGGAACCTGCAGGGCCGGCACCGGGACATGGAAGTCTTCCCGAATTATATCTACGACAAGCCGTCCAGGGGCGGAAGCGAAATGCCCATGGTCATCGACGGCGTATGGAAGTACGACGGAGGCCGGGGCAGGGCTCTCGACCGGGCCAAGGTCGAAGACTTCAAGACCCGCTTCTACAAATTCGAAGGCTACAACCCGGAAAGCGGCTACCCGACCCGGGCCACCCTCGAAAAGATGGGCTTGAAGAAAGTCGCCGATGTCATGCAGGGCAAAGGCAAGCTGGGCTAATCAGATAAAAAAAGGCCACGAATCACCCGGGGGTTCTCTCCGCGTGATTCGTGGCCGAAGTCCTACCAGGCATACGCTTCCGGCGCCGCTCCTCCCGGGCCCGGCCAGATCGCATCCAGTTTTTTCACCGTCTCGCCGGACAGCTTCAGCCCGAGTGCGTCGCAGGCGCCCGTCAACTGCTCCAGGTTGCGGGGGCCGATGATGGGCGACGTTACGGCGGGATTCTCGAGCAGCCAGGCCAGCGCCACGTGTCCCGGCTTTGCCCCGATCCTGCGGCAGAGGCGCTCGTATTTTTCGAGTTGGCCGCGGTGGCGCTCTATCAGCTTCGCGGTCCTTTCCTCGCTTCTCCGCCCTTCTTTGGCTTTCTTCAGGGCGCCGCTCAGCAACCCGCCTTCCATCGGGCTCCACGGAATGAGCCCCAGACCGTATTCCCGGCAGGCGGGGATCACCTCCAGCTCGATGGTCCGCGTCGCGAGGTTGTAGAGGCTCTGCTCGGATACCAGCCCCATGAAATGGCGCTTTTTCGCTTCGCCCTGGGCCGCCGCGACGTGCCACCCGGCGAAATTGCTGCTGCCCACGTAGAGCACCTTCCCTTCCCGCACCAGCTGCTCCATCGCCTGCCAGACCTCCTCCCACGGCGTGCTGCGGTCGATGTGGTGCATCTGGTACAGGTCGATGTGGTCGGTCTGCAGGCGCCGCAGGCTGTCTTCGCACGCCTTGCGGATGTGATAGGCCGAGAGGTTCAGGTCGTTCGGGCCTTCCCCCATCATGTTGTACACCTTGGTGGCCAGCACGATTTTGTCCCGCCGGCCGTCGCCCTGCGCCAGCCAGCGGCCGATGATCTGCTCCGTGAGGCCTTCGCCCAGCTTCCAGCCGTAGACGTTGGCCGTGTCGAAAAAGTTGATCCCCAGATCCACCGCCTTGTCCATCAGTTTAAAACTGTCCTGCTCCGAGGTGTGCCACCCGAAATTCATCGTGCCGAGGCACAGGCGGCTGACCTTCAGTCCGGACCGTCCCAGATTTTTGTATTCCATAAGCCTCCTTTATCCCGCAGTGCGATAATGTGAACCTATAGTATTATGGCCGCATCCGACGAATAAAATAGCACTAAAAGCGTTGCGCGTTTCGCGTTTCCCGTTGCGCGTTGGGACGCTGGTTGAGCCTGACGCGCCGGAGGAACCCGGATAGGAATCGGGGTCGGTATCGGTATCGTGAATCTCGATCAACCCTTGCCTCTGTGTTAAAGGTTCCCGGTTCCCGTCGGTATCGTTTAGGGGAGTTGCCGCGGATTAGCGTCTTTTTTATTTTCTGTGAAATCCGTGCAATTCGTTCTATAAAAGGGGATGTCAAGAGAAAATAATTCTCCCCACCTGGTCCAAAAC
>CAZTHE010000085.1:0-1594 GCA_964613495.1 uncultured Acidobacteriota bacterium
AGCAGCTGACTCATAATCAGCGGGTCGCAGGTTCGAGTCCTGCTGGGCCCACCACCTGACAAAGAACTTCACAAAAGATCCCCAGAGCAGCCCGCGTTCACGCCGATTCCATGCGCGCGAAAAAATGGAGTGTCACTGCGGAGTCATTCGAACATCACCGTTGCAGGCGCAAGGAAGCCCCAATGGATTAACACCAAATCGGAGCTGTTCTGCACGCGAATCGGCATGGCTATCGGCCTTCGGTTGTTTCGCCATATATAAAACGGGGAGGGTAGAATATATGATCCACCCTCCCCGGTATTTCTCTGCCTGGAGTGAAATAACGATCGTCCGATTCACGCCCCAAGCGATTATTCCGAAGCCATTCCGGGACAACAGCCGGCCGCATTTACGTTGCGCGGACGGCGCCCGTCTGTTGAGTTGCTGCGCTACTTCAGCCCGAACTGGTACTGAATCGTTGAGCCGTCATTCAACGTTATTAGATAGACGTAGGTCTTTCCCGCTTTCAATGTCTTCGTGCTCATGTTGAAGATCCACTCCTGATCGGACGACGACCAGCGAAATTGGGTGTCGGGTGTTGTCGAATCTACGGACTCCACAACATTATCCGTCACGGTACCCGAGATGATCTGGATCAATTTGAAGCCGGCAACGACACCCGGGGTGCCGACCGAACCGCCATTGGCATCGCACACCCGGAATTTCGCCGCCACCGTACTCTTCTGCTTGAATACGCTGGTGCCGTCCGCATTGACTGGCTCGAGGATTTGATGCCCCGGCGAACCCAGACACGCAGTGCCGACCGGCATATACAGAATCTTAAATGTGGCCGAGGCGCTGCCCCCCGTGTGGTTGGCATCCCCGCCCCAGCTTGCGCTGGCCGTGGCCGTGCCCACGTTGACGTTATTTGCATAAGTGACATCCAGCGATTGGTTCAGCCCGCCGGCGCCTGTGACCGCCGCCGTGCATGGCGTCTGCTCTGAACCGTTGTAGGGCACGCTCGCCGGGCACGTTACCGTTACCGTCGATGGCGCCTGCCCAATCGTAAAGATGCCGGTCGCCGTTCCCGTGTAGTTGCTGTCGTTAACCATGGCCGTGACCGGATAGCTGCCCGCGTTGGTCTGCGGCGCTCCCATAAAGGCCACCTCCAGGCCTGGCGGATTCGTAGCCGCGTCAGGGGATAGCGGCGAGCCGGTGTAGGTCTTGTCGAGAAAGTCCATCGTCACCGATGCCGCCAGCTTGGCCGGCTCGGATGGAGGGCTTTGGCGCCCATCGGCCAAATTCGTTGTCACGAAGTAGACGGGATCGAGCCCCGGGGTTGAGTCGGTATAGGCGTAAGTGTCCTGCGGCGGCAGCGCCAGCACCGTGCCAATTACGGCGCCGTTGCGGTAAATCGTGTACGATTGAATGTTGCCGAAGACGGCGGGTTTCCAGTTCAGCGTGATGGCGCCATTAGTCTCCGGCGTTTTGGTGAGCAGAACGGGCGGATAGACCACGGAGTCGGCGATCTCGTAGGTCATTTCGCCGCCACCGGCCATGTAGCCGCCGCCGGCCATGTAGCCGCCGCCGGCCATGTAGCCGCCGCCGGCCATGT
>CAZTHE010000085.1:1694-17661 GCA_964613495.1 uncultured Acidobacteriota bacterium
AACCGCCACCGGCCATGTAACCGCCACCGGCCATGTAACCGCCACCGGCCATGTAACCGCCACCGGCCATGTAGCCGCCGCCGGCCATGTAGCCGCCGCCGCCCATGTAGCCCCCGCCGGCCATGTAACCGCCGCCGGCCATGTAGCCGCCGCCGGCCATGTAGCCGCCGCCGGCCATATAGCCGCCGCCGGCCATATAACCGCCACCGCCCGTGTAGCCATAGCTCACCAGGTCGCTACTGGTGGCCCCGAGCTGCGCAAGGTTGATATGGTCCCAGTCACTGTATCCACGCAAGGTTCCTTCGTGGGTTCCGTCGAAATTAATATCCTGGTTGTCGGACCACCCGGAAATATTTTGCACGCCGTTAAAATACTCAATTGGATTTGTCTGACCGAAGACGCGGTACATATCCGGATCCTGTTCCTGCACAGGCGTGCCATCACCACGTCGCTTGGCCGGACTAATAGTTACAGCAGCGGGTGGAACGGAGGTATACCAACCGGTCAAGCCATCCACCGAAGAACCAGACGCCGTCAGCCGCTGCACCGATGCCAATGAATCTTTAGAAAGTGGATCCAATTCCTGGCTCGAATAGTCGGAGACCATATCGGGTCCCAGGAGGCTGATCTGGAACAGGTAATTCATCACGCTGAGAAAGTTGGGTTTGCTGTTGGGCTCGATCGTCGGCACTTCACTGGTTGCCACATCGTAATAGTAACCGCCATGAGTCAGGCCAAAGCTATGGCCGAGCTCATGCATCAATGTGCCGAGTTGGACGTTCCATCTCATTTTATCCGAGCTGCTATCCGGTTGGTCCCATTTGCCAAAGGTAACCACAGTATCCTGTCCGCCCACATCCGAGAATCCGGAGGCAGTGGACACCGCATTGGAGGCGACGGAAAGATGCGGATCGCTGTGCCGGTTATAGATTCCATTCGGCACGGGGTCCCCGTCCGGGGGAGTCGGCAGGGCGATGGTGAATGTGTTGTGACCGGTGATGGTGATGGTGCCCGGGAGGTAGACGCCGTTGAGTTGCGGCTGAGAGGTGGCGTCGAAAATGGCCACGCGTGAGGTTTCGGAAAGCCCGTGGGGTGCCGCAGTCGTCACCGTCGCCACACCACTGGAGACACTGAAACTCACCAGCTGATTGTTTGTAAAGGTCCAGGCCGGGAACGCCACCGAGTGGGCGAAAAGCAGATAGTGGTAGCTGTCCTTGCGTCCGTGCTGAAAGTTCGGGGTGCAGTCGCCGCCCGCCGCGCATGCCGTGGGATCTTTTGGCCAGATCTTGATGGTTTCCAGCCCGGTTTTCCACCCCACCACTCCCGGCTCTCCGGGCAAGATGCAGTACTGCGGCGGGTTTGCCGAGGTGTTGTCCTCGGTGCACGTGGTCTCGGGGATGGCGTTCCCGTCCACGAAATGGATGTCGATGCCTTTCGCAAGGAAGGGCGTTTTTAATTGGCCAAGGAAATTCTCTTTTGAAATGGATGGACTGATTATCTCCCAGGGCAGATGCGAATGGCCGTCGCTCCCTACCATGTGATCCACCTGCACGAAGACGTCTTTTGCATCGGGGTTGGCTCCGGGAAGATCCACCCGCGACCCGTCCATGACGTCATTATAGCCTGGACTGGGGCCCTCTTCCCATACGTCCAGCAGGCCGTCGCCGTCACGGTCGTTGACCGGCGTGCTGAAAACCACTGCGCCCCATGCACCATCGGGGCCGGAGAAATTGAAATGGTCGTCGCCGGCTTGCAGAGATCTGGGGACGACTTTGAATTGATATCCACCGAGATCGCTGTAGAAGTATGCGGCCCTGGCCGGGCTTGCGGCGTCTGCATCATAAAAGCCCCGGATGTCCTGCGTCATGGTAGCGGTGCCCGACACCCATCCGCCGTCGTAGATGACCACCGCTTTTAGAGGATATTTTGGCGTATGATCATCAGATAGAGACAGAGTCCGCCAGATAATGACCAGGCTGGCGCCATAGGCCCGCGGCAACGTCTCGCTGTCGGGCAGCGTGACGGTGTAATCGCCGGCCCCCAGAATTCCTCCATAGCTCGCGACAGGCAGAAATGGCAGGACATTCGCGCGGTATGTGCGTATGGAAGAACCGGAACCGTCGGTTAGCGGAATATTTCCCAGCACCTGTCCGCTTGTGATGGAGTAGGTTACGGGAGTGCCGCTGAGAGGCGTCACCCCGAGGCTGACGGGGGCCGCTCCGGGGATTGTCGTGGAATCCTCCCGGGTCTGCCAGTATAGAAGCGCGGCGACAATATCGGCGCCGTCCGGTATGCCTTCTTCGGCGTCCTGGCTGCGGTTGGGTATCGAGATGGTACCTGTGGCGTAACCGCCCGATCCCGTGCCGCGCAGATTGACGGCGCGGGCGACATAGTCGCCGGTGACGAGGTAATTGTTAAAGAAAAACAGGCTGTCGGGGGTTACGGTCATCGTCCCGGGTATAAAATCGAAAGAGTAGTTCGTCGATTCCAAATCCCCCGAATCCACAGTAATGTCGTAGGTACCCGCACTGCTGTCGGAATTTGCTGCTGTGGATAAATGCGGAGAGCCGAACCACGCTGTTTCCGGCGTATCTCCGTTGACCAGACAGCAGTACTTGGCTGTAAGCTGCGGGACTGCACTACCCATGCCCATGGTCTGATTGTCCGCCGTCCAGGTGAGCGTGGCCTTGTTCACTATCACGCTCGCCATGCCGGTCACGGGAGTGTAATTGGCCGTGTCATTAGGCGTGAAGGTAACGCTCTGCAAATCAGGATCCCAGGGCGGCGATGTGGGCGGCACCGTGGACGGAATGGTGAATGCGAAACTGCCGGGCACGGATGCGGAGCCACCGCTCAGGATTGAGTCGGCCAGGGTCTGCCCATACGTTATCGCGCCCGCCGTGGGCCATGTGGTTACGGCGGGTGTCGCCTGGTTCACGGTTATACTCACCGAGGCGCTCGCCGTTGCGTAGTCCGGGTCATCGGGCGTGAAATTCACCGACAGTGTGTGGCTGCCTGTGTTCAGCACGGTTCCCGGCGGCGGATCATAGGCGAAAGTGCCCGGGACATCGTTATGGCTGACTGCACTTTGGGCAGTCGCATTCAACTGTGTTTCGCTGAGCGCGGCGCCATAGGCGATGTCAGCCGGGTTAGCCCAGGTGATAACAGTAGCTATCTTCACCAGCACCGCCACCTGCAGCCAAGTGTTTGCGCTCAGTGCGCCATAGGTCGCGGTGATGGCCGTTAAGCCGCCGGTTATTCCTGCTGTCGCAAACCCTGTAACCGGGTCGATGGTGGCCACGCCGGTGTCGCTGCTTTCCCAGGCTACAGAGGTACCCAGCGGCAGTGTCGCTACCGGCGTGCTGGAATCCGTGAGAGTACCATTGCCAAGCTGGCCGGATCCGTTATAGCCCCAGCACTGTGTTGTGCCATCTGACAGCAGGGCACAGGTGTGAGAGAAGCCGGCGGCGATCGCTGTCGCGCCGCTCAATTCACTCACCGCCACCGGCATGCTGGAATTCGTGCCGTCTCCGCTGAATCCATTGCCGAGCTGGCCGAATTCATTATAGCCCCAGCACCGTGCTGTGCCGTCAGAGAGCAGGGTGCAAGTGTGATATTGATTGGCGGCGAGGGCCGTTGCCCATGGGCCGGTGGGGAACAACCCAATCCCGCTAACCTCTATCGGCGTGTTGGAATCCGTGCCGTCTCCGCTGAATCCATTGCCGAGCTGGCCGAATTGGTTACCGCCCCAGCACCGCGCTGTGCCGTCAGAGAGCAGGGCGCAGCTATGATAGCGGCCGGCGGCGAGGGCCGTTGCCCACGGGCCGGTGGGGGACAACCCAATCCCGCTGACCCCTACCGGCGTGCTGGAAATACCGCCGGTGGTTCCGTTTCCAAGCTCGCCGAACTCGTTTCGCCCCCAGCACTGAACCGTGCCGTCAGAAAGCAAAGCGCAGGTGTCATCCGGACCGGCGGCGATGGCCGTTGCCCACGGGCCAGTGGGGGACAATCCAATTCCGCTGACCCCTACCGGCGTGCTGGAAATACCGCCGGTGGTTCCGTTTCCAAGCTGGCCGTAATCATCGAGGCCCCAGCACTGTACTGTGCCATCGGAAACCAGGGCGCAGGCGTGCATCCCGCCGACGGCGATGGCTGCCGTTCCATCCAGCCCCGTCACGGTTACCGGCGCGCTGGAACTCGTGGTGGTTCCGTTTCCAAGTTGGCCGAATTGGTTACTGCCCCAGCACTTTACCGTGCCATCGGACATCAAGGCGCACTGGGAGAATCCACCTGCGGAGATTGCGGCGGCACCGTCCGTAGGCAGCGCGAAACCGCCGGATACCACTATGGGCGTGCTGGTATCCGTTGTTGTCCCGTCACCCAACTGGCCCGATGCGTTAAAGCCCCAGCACTTCACCGTGCCATCGGAAAGCAAGGCGCAGGTGTGAAACCAGCCGCCGGCGGCCGCTACCGCAGTCAGCCCAGTCACCGCCACGGGGATGCTGGAATAGGTCAGCGCGATGGGATCCTTGGCCAGCTGGCCATAGTTGTTGCGGCCCCAGCACTCCGCTGTGCCATCAGACAGCATGGCGCAGGTGTGGTCGAGGCCAGCCGCGATGGCCGTTGCGGATCCACTGAGTCCAGTTACCGGCATCGGGCTGCCCGAATTGTCCGTAGTTCCGTTGCCGAGCTGGCCATAGGCATTGTATCCCCAGCACTGTGCCGTGCCATTGGAAAGCAGGGCGCAGGTGTGTTCAAGCCCAGCGGCGATGGCCATTGCGCCGCTCAATTCGCTCACTGCTACAGGGGTGCTGGAACTGTGCGGCGGAGTCCCGCCGCCAAGCTGACCATAATAGTTATTGCCCCAGCACTTTACCGTGCCATCGGAAAGCGGCGCGCACGTGTGATATTTCCCCGCGGCGATGTTTGTTGCGCCGCTCAATCCACTTACGGCTATCGGCGTGCTGGAATCCGTGCCGTCGCCGCTGGCTCCATTGCCAAGCTGGCCGGAGAAGTTATAGCCCCAGCACTTTGCCGTGCCATCGGACATCAAAGCGCAAGTGTGACCGTAACCCGCGGTGATGGCCGTTACTCCGCTCAGCAAACCGATCCCCCCCGTCTCGAGCACGGACACCGGCGTGCTGGAATCAATGATACTTCCGTTGCCAAGCTGGCCGTAGACGTTAAAGCCCCAGCATTTTACGGTGCCATCGGAAAGCAGGGCGCAGGTGTGATCGTCGCCACTGGAGATGGCCGTTGCGCCACCGAGCCCTTGCACCGCTACGGGTAGCGCACTCCAGCTACCGCTGGCGCCACCATCGCCGAGCTGGCCGGCGCCATTATAGCCCCAGCATTCTGCGGTGCCGTCGGGAAGCAGGGCGCAGGTGTGGTCTTTCCCTGGGGCGATGGCAGTGGCCTGTCCAAAGGCTACGGGGCTGCCGCTCTGAGCCGTGAACTGCTGCGTCTCCCCGGTCATGATGGTCGGATTCGCCGGTAAGACCTCGATCGAGGTAACTTCCTGAGCGTAGGCCTCGACCGGGATCCCGAGAAAGGTAACGCTTGCCAGAATGAGGATTCCAATCCCCATCCTGGGCACCAACAAAAAGGCTTCGAGTCGCGATTTTGTGTCGCACATACTCACTACCTCCCATTCATGGAACCCAAGAGCAGGGCACGGAGATTGCCTTGCCGGCCGCAGTCATTCCGGAAAATGGAACGCTTCTATTTGCTAAAAGCGCGAAATCGGAGCGGAAAGTTTAATGCGTCAGGAATATTTAAAATTTTTGTGGCAGCCTGTTTCGGCCCATGGGGGAGGGACGGAAAGATCGCGATCCGGATCTCGGGCAAAAGAGAGATCAAATCGGATTGCCCATGGTGTTTTCATGCCAGTATCGGCCGAAGCTTTCTTCATGCACAATATGAAGCAACCGGCGCAAATTCTTGCGCGAAGCAGCCAAAAGTGACATATTAGGGCCAATCGAAGATATCTCCTGCGAGGTCGAACATGACCGATCCAAAGGCGCGCGGGACTCCGGACAGCACTGCCGAAACGGTTGCGGACGCCGGGGGGAGCCGGGGCGATCCCGTTGCCCCGCCGGGGGCACAAACCCCCACATTTGAGATTGGCACCGTAATTGCCGGCCGCTACCAGGTCCTGGCCATTCTGGGCAAGGGCGGCATGGGCGCGGTCTACAAAACCCGGGACCGCGAACTGGACCGCGTCGTCGCCCTCAAGGTCATCCGCCCCGAACTCGCAGCCAGCACCGACATTACTCAGCGATTCAAGCAGGAGATCATCCTGGCCAGGGAGATCACCCACCGCAACATCGTGCGGATGTACGACCTGGGGCAATTCGACGAGACGAAATTTGTCACCATGGAGTTCGTGGAGGGGGAGACACTTGCCGAGAGCCTGAAGCGCCGGGGCAGGTTCCCGGCCGGCGACGCCGTCGCCGTCATGCGGCAGGTGTGCGACGGACTGGCAGCCGCGCATGGCAGGCATATCGTCCACCGCGACCTCAAACCCGCCAACGTCATGTGCGATCCGGAGGGCCGGGTCATCATCATGGATTTCGGTCTGGCCCGCGACGTGGCGGCGGATCACCTCACGCAAACCGGCATGGTGCTGGGAACGGTCGATTACATGTCGCCTGAACAGGCCCGGGGCCAAACCGTCGATGCGCGCTCCGATATCTTCGCCGTCGGCCTCATCCTCTATGAACTGCTGACCGGAGAAAGACCGTTCCCCGCCGACAGCGCGATCGCAACGCTGGTGAAGCGTTCCCAGGAAAGGACCAGGCCGCCTTCCACTGTCGTGCCTGAGGTTCCGAAGGCGGTCGACGATATTGTCATGCGTTGTCTCGAAACAGATCCTGCCAGGCGGTATCAATCGGCGACGGAGATCGCCGCGGACCTCGAAGCCTGGCAGCAAGGGACGCATATTTCCATCCGCACCATCTCCCGGAGCCTCCTGGCCCGGTTCCGCTGGTGGCACGCCGCCGTGCCGGCGCTGGTGGCGATCGTCGTGCTGGCGGCCTTGATAGCGCCGCAGCTGCGGTTGAAGCCTGCCGCACAGCCTCCGACCGTAAGCGTCCTCGTGGCCGATTTCACGAACCGCACCGGCGACCCGGCTTTCAACGACACGCTGGAGCCGATGATCAACCTGGCCATGGAAGGGGCCAGCTTCGTCAACGCCTTCAATCGCGGGACGGCACGCAACCTCGCGCGCCAGCTCCCGACGCCGAGCGACCGGCTCGACGAACGGCCGGCGCGTCTGGTGGCCGTCAGCCAGGGCGTGAACACGGTCATCACGGGCGAGATCGGCCGCCGCGGCGGCAAATACAGCATTTCGGCAAGAGCGCTGGACGCGGTCAGCGGCGGCGTGCTCGCCGAATCTGCGGTCACCGCATCCGGCAAGGATGAAGTGCTGCGCGCCGTTCCCGGGCTGGTGGCGCCGATTCGCAAAGGGCTTGGCGACACTACACCGGAATCGGCGCAACTCGAAAGCGCGGGAGCGTTCACCGCGGCGTCGCTGGAGACCGTACAGCATTACAGCGCGGGCATGGAACAGCAATCCGCAGGGAAGATGGACGAGGCGCTGCAGTCCTTTTCAAACGCCGTGCGACTGGACCCGGATTTTGCCCGCGCCTACTCCGGCATGGCGGCCGCGTACCGCAACCTGGACCGCCGGGAAGATGCCGAAAAGTATATGAAGATGGCGCTGTCCCGCCTGGACCGCCTCACCGAGCGCGAAAGGTACCGTATCCGCGGCGCCTATTACATCATCAACGAAAACTGGCAGAAGTGCGTGGAGGAATACACCGGCATCGTCAGCCGGTATCCGGCGGACAACATAGGGCATAACAACCTCGCCCTTTGTTCCAGCCATCTTCGTGATCTTCCCCGGGCCGTCGAGGAAGCGAGGAAAGCGGTCCAAAACCAGCCCAAGGCCGCCGCCTGGCGAGTGAATCTGTCGCTGTTTTCCTGTTACGCGGGGGATTTTCCGGGCTGCGAGCGCGAGGCAAGGGAGCTGCAACAACTAAATCCGGACTTCGAATACGGCTATGGGGCCCTCGCCTTCGCTCAACTCGGGCAAGGCAAGGTGTCCTCCGCAGCCGAGACTTTCCATAAACTGGAAAAGACGGGCCCTTTCGGGGCTTCCTGGGCCGCGGCAGGACTTGCCGACCTGGCTCTGTACGAGGGCCGGTTCACGGATGCGGCGCGCATTCTTGAACAGGGCGCGGCCGTCGATCAGAAAGCCGGGAACCCCGATGCGATGGCCGGCAAGCTGGCCGCTCTCGCCTACGTCGAGCTCGGCAGGCGACACAGGCCACAGGCGCTCGCCGCCGCAAAAAGGGCCTTGCGCGGCAGCCAATCCGCGAAAATCAGGTTCCTGGCGGCACAGATCTTCCTGGACGCCGGCGAATCGGCCAGGGCGCGGGAACTGGCGGCTGAACTCGCATCCGGGCTGTCCGCGGAGCCTCAGGCGTATGCGAAAATTGTCGAGGGAGCGGTGGCCCTGAAGGAGGGAGACGCGCGCCGGGCAATCAAAATCCTGGCGGAGGCCAACAATATGCTGGACACATGGATCGGCCGCTTCGAGCTGGGCCGCGCCTATCTGGAGGCCGGCGGGTTCGCGGAAGCCGATTCCGAATTGGACCGCTGCATCGCGAGGCGCGGCGAGGCTTTGGCCCTCTTCCTGGACGAGGGGCCCACCTACGGTTATTTCCCCATCGTTTATTACTATCAGGGACGGGTGAGGGAAGGGCTCGGGAGCCCCGGTTTTGCGGAATCGTACCGGACCTACCTGGGCATCCGCGGCCGGGCCGGAGAAGACCCGCTGCTGCCCGAAGTCCGCCGTCGCGCCGGCCAGGATTGAACGGCCGATGATGGGCAGCCGCATGTCAATAGTGTCGTGTTATCACAAGTATATTGCAGCAAAGCAAGGGAACACATCGTTTTGCAGAACCACGGAGAATCCGGCAACGAGCGGACATCCAGGTCTGAAATCTTTCCGATGACGCAAACCGATGACGCAAATCCCAAAATCATTTTCAGAAAACCAATTTCAGCATTTGCCGAAAGTCCGGTTTCTGCAGAAAATAGAATGACATATTGCCACATGAGTTAAATAAGGCTGGCCTATAACTCATATAATAGCTATTATGTGAGTTATAAGAAGGGGCTCTATAACTCATGCTTTGGAATTGGGAACAACCGGACTGGCCTGCTTTTCGCTACGAGAAGAATCGCCTGGATTCCCGGGAAGCCCGTTTTCTGCATTCCGCCGGAATGATTTCGGGATTGATCAGGCATCTGGAGCCCGGTGCCGGCGAACAATTGCGAATCGAGCTGATCGGGGACGAAGCGGTTCAGACTTCCGCCATTGAAGGGGAAATCCTCGATCGTGAGAGTGTTCAATCTTCTCTTCGACGACAATTCGGTCTGCAGACTGACGACGGCCGAATTCCTCCCGCGGAGCAGGGCATTGCAGAAATGATGGTGGATCTCCACCGGACCTTCGATCAGCCATTGGATCATCCGACGCTTTATCGATGGCACCAAATGTTGATGAAAGGCCGTTCGGATCTTCGTGATATCGGCCGCTATCGGACTCATGAGGAACCGATGCAGGTGATAACAAACCGGATTGATCGTATAGAGGTTCATTTCGAAGCACCTCCGTCATCGGTTGTCCCCAAAGAGATGGCACGATTCGCCGAGTGGTTCAATCGAACATGTCCCGGAGGCGAGTCCGTTTTGCCGTCGATTACCAGAGCAGGCATTGCACACCTGTATTTTGTCACCATACATCCCTTTGAGGATGGCAACGGCCGCATCGGTCGCGCTGTCTCCGAAAAGGCATTGTCGCAGGCAGTCGGGCATCCGACGCTCCTGGCATTGGCGGATGCGATAAAGAGCCGGCAGAAGGAATATTATCGAGAGCTGCAGGAGGCCGACAAAACCAAAGAGATTACGCCCTGGCTCGAGTGGTTTGCGGACACAGTTGTCCTGGCCCAGGAATCGACTCAGGCCCGCGTCGAGTTTCTGATAGATAAAGCGAAGCTGCTGAATCGGCTGCGCGATCAACTGAATCCACGGCAGGAAAAGGCCCTGCTGCGCATGTTCGAAGCAGGCCCCGGCGGATTCAGGGGCGGCATGAGCGCAGAAAAGTATATACGTATTACGTCGACTTCCCGCGCCACGGCTACCCGTGATTTGCAGGACCTCGCCGGGAAAGGCGCGCTCGTTCGCCGCGGCGAGCTGAAGCACACCCGGTATTATTTGCAGATCGATCCCGGTCTCAGGGTCCTCGACTCTTGATCCGTATGACCCGGCTGGGCCGACGCTATCAAAGTATGATCCAGGGGGAGACGATGCACCTGATCTCGAACCAGGCTGACGTTGCCGGGAAACTGGAGAAGGTGGAATACACCGCGAAACTCGACGGCAAGGAATATCCCGTCACCGTGTACCCAGCGCCACCGGGCTCCCAACAATATACGATCTCGCTAAAACGGATCGATCCGCGCACCAGGGAGTTCGTCGAAAATATCGGCACGTTCACCATCAAGGGACGGGATGTCCTGTCCGAGGACGGCAAAAGCTTTGAGCGCATCGTAACGGGCAGGGACGCCGAGGGCCGCGACACCAGCGTATTTCAGGTTTTCGAAAAGCAGTAGAATTGCTGCGCCGGGAGACGCCGGCGATATCCATGCGATCCCGCCCCCGGCGGCCTGCGGACACGTCTGTCCGCTCCCGTCCTCTCGCGTGCCCGTATCTCCCGCGGCAAGGATCCTGCCCCGAATCCGAAGCGCTTCCCGGCAGATGCACGAAATTTGTCACGGACGTGTGACAAAAGTCGTGATAGAGTCCTGATGCCAGGAATACTCCGGGCCGCCACGCGGAATGGCCGGGGGTGCCTGTTTTGTATTCGCATTTTCCGGCAATTCGGGAAATGCCGTTCGCGGTTCAAATTTTTAACCCTGATTCCTCGGTCTGCCATGAAAACGATCCGATCCATTTTGATTCCGGGAATAGCCGTCCTGGCCATAGCGACAATGTTTTCCAGCGGGTCCGGCAATGCCGCGGCAGGCGATGCGCCCGCCCGCAGCATCGCGCCTTACTTCACCCCGGCGAAGTCGCAGTCCGTCGCGCCGGACCGGGACGGTTTCCTCCGGCGCTGGCTGCTTCTCGAGCCGATCGTCAAGCCGAACCGCACCAATACCGTGTTCACCGACACCTATGTCCGCAACGCAATGAATACGGAATATTTCCCGAACCAGTTCACCGTCATCCCGCGCAGCGGGGACAGGGTGACCGTTGGCGACCAGGAACTCGCATGGCATGCCCTGGATTCCACAAATTTCAACGTCAAGCTCTTCCGCTTCGCCTACGGCTTGAACAAGCCGACCTACGGCGTCCTCTTCTGGGCGGTGACCGTCGTCGACGCCCCGCGTGAAATCGCGAACGTCCGGATGGCCGTCGGCTCCAATTCGGCGTCCATGTGGTGGCTCAACGGCAGGGAAGCCGTCGGTCTTTTCGGCGACCGGCGCATGGTCATGGATGACTGCGTTTCCAGGCGCCTCGCGCTGCGCAAGGGCCGGAACGTCCTGCGCGGCGCCGTCATCAACGGCCCCGGCCTGAGCGATTTCTGCGTCCGCTTCATCGACGACAACGGCGACCCGGTCCGGGACATCGCCGTGATCCTTGAAGGCGCCGTAAAACAATGAGTCGTTCCATTCCCGGCATCCATCATTTTGTTCACGGAGCTTTTATGAAATCCCGAATTCTCGCCGCAGGGATTCTTATGATCACGGCGGTACCGATCCTGCTTTCCTCCGGGCCGGCCGGCCCTCCGGCGCTGAACGGCGAACCCTATATCCACGACCCGTCGACCGTCATGATGTGCGACGGCAAGTTTTACACTTTCGGCACCGGCGGCGGCCTGATCTCCGACGACGGCTGGACGTGGCGGAGCGGCGCGGTGCGCCCGGGCGGCGGCGTGGCGCCGGACGTCATCAAGATCGGGGACCGCTACTACGTGACCTATGCCAAGGGCGGCGGCGGTTTGGCCGGCGGGCACGCCAGCAATGTCTACGTCATGTGGACCCGGACGCTCGATCCCGAATCCCCCGAGTTCGGATTCAAGGACGAGACGGTCGTGGCCTCGTCGGACGGCGTCGAGGATTGCGACGCCATCGATTCGGCCTTCCTGCTCGATCCCGCCGACGGCCGGCTGTGGCTCACCTACGGGACCTATTTCGGTTTCATCCGGATCGTCGAACTCGATCCCAGGACCGGAAAACGCGTGCCCGGCAACCGTGCGGTCGATATCGCCATCGACATGGAAGCCACCGCGATGATGTTCCGCGACGGGTGGTACTATCTCCTGGGCACCCACGGCACCTGCTGCGACGGGGCCAATTCGACCTACAACATCCGCGTAGCCCGGTCCAGGAAGGTGACGGGCCCCTTCCTGGATAACATGGGCGTGGATGCCCTCCGCGGGGGCGGCAAACTGGTCGTGGCCGCCAGCGGCCGCTTCGTCGGCCCCGGCCACTTCGGACTGCTGGACCTGGGCGACGGGGTGCAGAAGTTTTCCTGCCACTACGAGGCCGATCTGGACCGGGGCGGACGCAGCGTATTGGACATCCGTCCGCTGCTCTGGAAAGACGGATGGCCCGTTGGCGGCGACAATTTCACGGAAGGCACCTATGAGATTCAGTCGGAGCGCAGCGGCTACGCGCTGGAACTGGCGGTGGATTTCGTGCGCATGGCCGGCGGCATGCGGGGGTTCGGCGCGCCGAAGGGACCCGTGACACCGGTTCCGGCCCAGGCGCTCGCCGAGGTATCGGCGGGCTGGCCCGCCGGCGAGATCGACGTCCGCATGGGCGACTACATGTTCCGGCCCCACCAGAAATGGACGGTCACGCCCGTCGCCAGTGCCGGCGGATATCCCGGCTCGCCCTATTTCAAGATCACCATCGCGGGCACGGACCGGGCGCTGGCGGCCACGGCCGATCATGAAGTCGTCGCCGTCCCCTCGTTTACGGGCGCCCCCGAACAATTGTGGCGCATCGATCAGCTGACCGATGGCACGTACCGCATCATGCCCAAATCGGTGCAGGGTTCCAGGGAACCTGTGGCTCTGGCTGCTGTAGGCCGCAGTACGCCGACGCTGGCCCGGTTCGATCCCGGGAGCGACAAGGCCCGCTGGAGCTTCCGGAAGCCCTGAGGCCTTTCCTGCGGCGCCGAGTCGCGGAGACCGCCGGATCGCTAAAGACCAGATGAGGAGTTTGGCCGCGAAACCAGGTCGGAAAACGGCGGCCCTATGAGGGAAGCCGCCGGCCTTCAGCATGGCCGGCGGCCGAACTTTTGCCGAAAGGATGCCACGGATTCCACGAATGTGGTTCGTGAAAATCCGTGGCCGCTGCTTTTAATACCTCTCGTAATTCGGTTTGATATCCCGGTACTTCGCCACCAGCCTGTCCCAGTTCTTGGGCAACTCGATCTTCCGGGTGACGAGCGAATTCTCGAAAAATCCGGGTCCCGCGCTGCGCAGCAGCCCGATGAACGAGCCCGGCCCGCCGGCGACCAGAATCATGAGACTCTCGTCGAGATCCATTTTCGGAGGGCCTGCCTCGCTGGTAAAGCCGACAACGGCCGAGCTTTGCGGCGCGGCGTGCGCGGCCAGGTAGTCTCTGACTTTCTGCTTCGTGTATCCCTCGTTCGACAGGACTTTCGCCCACGAGGGAATGAGGATGAGGCCGGACATGGTGCTGGTAGTCATGCCGGAAAGCGTATCCAGGATCCCTTTCGCGTCCGTTCCGCCCGGGACCGTCTGGATGAACGTGTTGGGGAAAAACACCGTGACGGTGTTGTCCCCCTTCCGGAAGCCGCGCTCGACGCTGAACGGCTCCCAGGGGCTTGCCTCCTCGTCCTCGCCGATGACGAGGCTGTACTTGCCCGGGTTGCCGATGACGCCCATGTCCTCGACGGCCTTCCGGGCTCCGCCGATGTTCTTGACGATCAGCCCCACGGCCCGGCCGATCGCCGCATTGGCGATGTCTCCCGGACTCAGGGCGCCCGAGCTGCAGTTGACGTTGATGTCGCGCCGGATCCGGCCGTTGATGGCCAGGAAGGGCGCCCACGAACCGGTGCTCACCTCGAAGGTGTCGAACCTCGATTTCGGATCGGCAAAAGCCTCTACCGTGGCGATCAGGACCGGCATGTAGGTCGGAAGCGCGCCGGCCATCACCGCGTTGATTGCGATCTTTTCAACCGTGGCTTTCCCCTTTCTCGGGATGACGGTCGCCACGACGTGGTCCGGCGGCAGGTCCGTGCCCGTCAGCATCTCCGCGACCGCTTCCTCGGTCGGCGGAATGATGGGCAGGCCGTCGGTCCATCCCTTGCCGTAGAAGTACCGGTTCACCTCCTGGAGGCTGCCCTTAAACGCGACCCTCGGAGTCTTGCCTGTTTGCTGCTTCGGTGATTTCTCTTCCGAACTCAGCGGCTTGGTCAAACCTTCGACCACGTCCTGCATGACCGCCGCGATCCCTTCTTCTATTTCGGACCTGACGGTGGATTCGCACGCCACGGATTCCCCGATGACCCTGATCCCGGGCATCCCCTTGCTGGATGCGGCGGAATGGGCATCGGCAACAAAGCCATTGTTAGCCAGTAGCACGACCGGCTTGCCAAAGTCCTCGATCGCTATTCCGTTATAGACGAGGAACTTTGTGCACGACCCTCAATCCCCGACGACGAGAATTGCGGCGTCGACCCCGTTCGCCCATGCCGTGAACTTCTCCTTGTTCTTCGTTTCGATCTCGTTCACGTTCGGCGTGGTGGAATGAAAAATGACCGTCTGGACGCCGGGGTACATGGCCCCCAGCCTTCTGCGGATGGACTCCGCGATGGGCATCGCCGCCCGCTTGGGGTTGACGAACAATCCGATCTTCTTTCCCTCGAGATCCGCAAGTCTCGGGGAAATTCCGCGAAGCGGAATCGGGTCCGCGTCCGCCCAGGGACTGAGCACTTCATACCGGGTGTCCGGCGCCCTGGCTCCGGATTTCGCCCCCTGTTCAGCCGCGGACGAAATCCCGGCGGCCAGGATGGCGAGAAACCCGATGGAAAGCGCCGCCATAAATT
The DNA here is from genome assembly GCA_964613495.1 of uncultured Acidobacteriota bacterium. Lineage (GTDB taxonomy): Bacteria > Acidobacteriota > UBA6911 > UBA6911 > UBA6911 > UBA6911. Next base: position 16,848 of record CAZTHE010000085.1, read on the forward strand.
TGCGCATGGTAAGATTCTCCTCCTTCTTTATAGGCCTGATTCGTCGGAAGGCAGGGGCGGATCAGCGCCCGCCGCCCGGCATCCCGACTCCGCGCGTCAGCTTCATCATATCGCCGGACAGAGTGCCGGTCCACACGATCCGGATATCCTGGCCGGTCATCTGGCGCACGTAATCAAAAGAAATCCTGTCTCCCTCGATTTTGCCGTCCTTGAATTCGATCGTTCCGGGCATTTGAGGGTTGATGATCGTTCCCGACAATTTGGAGCCGTCGACTTTCAACTCCAGCTTTATTTCGTTTTCCCCGTCCTTGATGAGCCATGTCCCGGCGGCTCCCGTCGAGGGTTGGCCGCTCTTTACCCTCGTGGCCGTCATTTCGGCGTTGGCGCCCGCGCCCGTCATGCCGCGGCCGCCGCCCGGCATGCCGGGACCACGGCCGGCGCCCGGCATGCCGCCGAATCCGCTCACCGGCTCGCCGTTGTATTTCCCGATCGAGGGCGGCGGCGCGACCGATCCGACGGGTTTGAACAGCATCTGCGCCATCAGATACAGGTTGTTGTTCCACACGGGGACTTCGTGGCCGCCGGTGTCGAGATACCAGACGTGGTCGATGCCGGCCTTCACCAGGCCCTGGTGAAGGTTCCAGCTCCCGGTGATCAGGTTGTCCTTGTCGCCGCAGCCGATCCACAGCAGGCTCAGCTTGTCCCTGGCCTGCTGAATCTTGGGAACGAGGACGTCGGGCTGCTGGAGATTGGGCGCCGAGGAGAAGCCGCCGACCCAGGCGAACTTGTCGATGTTGTTGATGCCGAAATTGAG
>CAZTHE010000086.1:0-17526 GCA_964613495.1 uncultured Acidobacteriota bacterium
CATGCCGCGCTTCCCTTCGATCGAGTGGATCAGGGCCGTCTCTTCGCCGCAGACGAACGCGCCGGCGCCCATCTTCATCTTGATGGAAAAATCGACGCCGCTGTTGAGGATGTTGTAGCCGAGCAGGCCGCAGGCCGACGCCTGTTCGAACGCCCCGTTCAGGCGCTGGATCGCCAGCGGGTATTCCGCTCGGATGTAGATGTACGCCTTGGTGGCGCCGATGGCGTAGGCCGCGATCAGCATGCCTTCGAGCAGCCGGTGCGGGTCGCTCTCGCACACGGCGCGGTCCATGAACGCGCCCGGGTCGCCTTCGTCGGCGTTGCAGATCAGGTATTTCTGATCCGCCACGGCCGCGCGGGCGAATTTCCACTTCCTGCCGGTGAGGAAGCCGCCGCCGCCGCGGCCGCGCAGTCCGCTTCTCTCGACCAGGTCGCACACGGCGTCGGGCGTCATCGACCTCAGGGCCTTGGCGATCGAGCTGTAGCCGCCGTGGGCGATGTATTCCTGAATGTTGCCGGGATCGATGATGCCGCTGGAGGCGAGCACCACGCGGACCTGAGGCGACAGGAACGGGTGCTCGTCCAGATAGGGCACCGCGTCCCAGGGTTTGGCGCCGGCCGTGCGGTACTGGCCCAGCACCAGCTCGGCCGGGATCCGGTTCTGCAGGAGGACCGAGTCCAGAAGCTGCGGCGCCTTGTCGGCCGTTACGGTGCTGAAACTCACCCGGGTGCGCCCGGGGATCTGGATGTCGAGGATCGGCTCGTCGGAACACATGCCGTTGCAGCCGACTTCCACCACGTCGGCGTCGATGTCGTTCCGGGCCAGGAACTCCCGGACGGCCGTCAGAGTCTTGCCGGCCCCGGCCCCCAGGCCGCAGGTGCCCGCGCCCACGAATACCGCGGGCTTGCTGACGCTGTCGCGCCGGAGAGAAGCCAGAACGGCGTTCAGTTCCCGCGGCCCTCTGGCCTTTGCCTGCGAGAGCGTTTCCGCCTTCAGGTCTTTCAGCAGATCGTCGGAGATTGCACTAAAAGGAACCCAGCATTTGCCGGGACCCGGGTTGCACTCGATATTAGCATTAGCGACCATTCTTGGACTCCATTTCCCTACATTCCTGTATGATTTTGACCAGCTTCTGGGGCGTGACCTTGGCGTGAAACTCGCCGTTGAGGTTCATCACCGGGCTCAATCCGCAGGCGCCCATGCAGGCGACCGTTTCCAGGCTGAACACGCGGTCCCTGGAGGTCTGCCCGGGCTTGAGCTTCAGCATCTTTTCCGCCATCTCCAGCACCCGGTTGGATCCTTTCACGTGGCAGGCCGTTCCCCGGCAGACCGTGAAGTGGTATTTGCCCTTGGGCTGGAAACGGAACTGGTTGTAGAAGGTCGCGACCCCGTAGATCTTGGAAGCCGGAAGATTGAGGTGCCTGCCGATGCGGACGACCGCCTCGCGAGACAGGTAGCCCTGGGTCTCCTGGACTTCCTGAAGGATCGGGATGAGTGCGTCGCGCCCCGCGCGCGGGTGCTTCTTCAGTATCGAATCCACATCATTCATACGTTGATCTCCTTGTTGACCGTTTCGGACTCCGTCTTCCGGGGAGCGGGCTTTTCCGATTTCAGGGACTGGCGCGCAAAATACGCCACTCTGTCCATCGACATCGCCAGGTCGATGTCTTCGACATAGACGCCGGGCGGGACGCGCAAAGCCGTCCGCGCGAAATTGAGGATGCCGCGGACGCCTGCTTCGACAAACACATCCGCCACGTATTGTGCTTCCTTATCGGGAACCGCAACGATGCCGACGGTAATGCCCTGCTCCCGGATGATGTCCGCCGCGTTCTCGATGGAATGGCAGGGACAGCCGTGGATCAGGCGGCCGAACTTGTCGGGATTGGTTTCCAGCGAAGCCACGATTTTGAGGGTCGGCCTCCGGCCGAAGAAAAACTTCAGGAGGGCGCGCCCGATATTGCCGACGCCGGCGAGGACGGCCCGCTGCTCTTCTTCGGGAAAAACGAATGCTTCGATATGAGTCCGGAGCTGTTTGACGTCATAGCCTCTTGCCGGAGTGCCGGTATAGCCGACAACCATGAGGTCTCGTCGCACCTGGGCGGCGGTAACGCGGGATCTGGCCGCAAGGTCATGCGAATAGATATGGGTGCCGCCGAGACCTTCAAGGTCTCTAAGTACGCGCCAGTAAAGGGTTAATCTCCCTATTGTCCTGTGCGGAACCGTCCCTGCCATAAAATCCTCGTTACTCGAGTCGCATTGTGAATTGTTTCACGTTATTTGTCAAGAGAAATTGCTCCATTCTCCGATCTCCTCATATATTTAACACAAATCATTTATTATAAATAATTTATCAGAGTCAAATTTGGGACACCCACCATTTTTGGCTTCCTGGGAAGATACTGGACACCCACTATTCGGTTTCGCGGCGGAAAGCGCGAGCAAAACCAGATATCCCGGAATCACATTCCGAACCGGGCAGGAGACAACTTGCCGTAACGCCGGGCGGTCCGTACTATACTTTGTGCGAGGAAGATGGCCATGACCGGATGCTGCGGCGATGACAAGGACTGCGCTTTGGAGGGATTACGGGATCGCCAGCGCGGAACCCTCAAAACCGTTCTCGCCGTCAATGTCGTGATGTTCGTGGTGATCGTGCTTGCGGCGTTCTATAGCCGGTCTTCGGCCCTGTTGTCGGACAGCCTCGACAACTTCGGAGACGCTTTTACCTACGCGCTAAGCCTTTATGCAGTTGCCCGATCGGCGATAACCAAGGCGAAAGTGGCACTCTTCAAAGGCATGCTCATCCTCCTTGCCGCGTGCTATATCGCCGCGCAAATCGTGTCGAGGGCGGTTCGTCCGAGTGTCCCGATATTCGAAGTGATGGGCCTGTTCAGTCTCGTGAGCCTTGGCGCGAATTCACTCTGCCTGTTTCTTTTGTGGCGTCACAGTAAAGAAGACGTCAACATGAGCTCGGTGTGGGAATGTTCACGAAACGATATCGCCGTGAACCTGTCGGTCTTTGTCGCCGCAGGGGCCGTATGGCTTACGGGTACCGGGTGGCCCGACATTGTGGTCGCCTCCTGCCTGGTGGTACTGCTGACCCGCTCCGCCATTCGTGTTCTCGCATCGGCGAGACAGACGATCCGACTGCAGGAAAATTGCCGGGCTCCCCTGCCCCGGCAGCCTTCTCCGCGGTGAAGCCGCACCGGAATCCCCGGAGAGACCGCGGACATCCGCCGCGTTCCACCCCGGGGCAGCCTCGAGCACCGGGAAAAAGTCCCGTGGCAAAACGCAAGCTCCTGCCGGAATGCCTGTATCCCTGGACCCAATCCCCGATATAGACTAAGGTGGAATTCGATGGCGAGCGCATCGCGCGGCGCGGGATCGTCGTGGTGACCGTCAACTACAGGCTGAATGTCTTCGGTTTCCTCTGCCATCCGGAAATCACGGCGGAAAATCCCGGGGCGCCGGCCAACTTCGGACACCTGGACCAGCAATTCGGGACGCGTTGGGTAAAGCGCAATATCGCCGCGTTCGGTGGGGATCCGGATAATATCAATATCGGAGGCCAGTCTGCCGGCGGCGGAAGCGTCATGACCCAGGTGGTGTCGCCCAGGAACGACGGCCTTTTCCAGAAGGCGATTGTCGACAGCGGTCTGACGATCACGGCCTACCCGGGCGGCTTTTTCCACCGCGAGAAGAACTTGTCTGAGGCGGAACGGGACGGGATCGACTTCTTCAGGTTTCTGGGAGTGTCCTCTCTAGCGGAAGCCCGCAGGCTGGATGCGGTATTTCTCAGGGAAAGGATGGTGGAATGCAAAAAATTCTGGGGCACGGTGATCGACGGGAAGTTTTATGTCGGCGATGTCAATGAGCGGTTCATGGCGAACAGATGCCAATTGGTGCCCATGATGTTCGGACACACGGCAACGGAATTTCCGGACCGCCCCAAGGTCGAAACAGTCGAGGAGTTCAGGGCGATTGCCAAAGAAACACAATTGATGGAATCACTTCCATGAAGAACAGGGGGTGCCCGTGAAGCATTATCGATATGCGCTGTTCCTATTCCCATGCCTGTTGTTGCTGCCATCCTCGGCCGACGCACAACCGGGAGCGGTCAATCCGCAGCTGCTGGGCTGCGGCCGGCAGGGCGATGTCGAGGTCATCTGCGGCACGAATGCTCCGGAGGATTTTGAACGGACTCCGGACGGCAGGTTTTTGATCGTGGCCAGAATGGGGCGGGGTGAAAATAAGGGCCTGGATCTGTTCGATCCTGCCGCGCGGACTTTTGCCCCGATTCCTCTATCGGCGGAAAAGAAACCCGATTGGGGGGACTACGCCTGCACGGAGTCCATCGGCGGACGGATCCAGCCTCACGGGCTGTCGCTCTCGAAACGAACAGGCGGTGAATGGCAGTTGTATGCCGTCAATCACAGTGTGCGCGAATCGATGGAAATGTACGAATTGCTGCCGGACGCCGGGAAATGGAAACTGGTATGGCGCGGGTGCGTGCTTGCGGACAAGCCGTACAATGATGTCGCCTCTCTTCCCGATGGGAGTTACGTGGCCACGCGGCCGCAGGCCCTTCAAGAGGAAGGCCGGAATCCCTTTTCGGGCGGTCCTTCCGGGAATGTTGCAGTCTGGACCAGAGAGAAGGGTGAACGGGTGCTCCCCGGATCGGAATACGGATATCCAAATGGAGTTGTGGTTTCCAGGAACGGCCGCTATGCCTACATCAGCGGCTGGACTACCCGCGACCTGCACAAGTACGATCTGAAGGCGGAAAAAGAGGTCGCAAAATGCGGCCTGGCTTTCATGCCGGACAACCTTACCTGGAAACCGGACGGTAAAATTCTGGCTGCGGGCATCAAGGGCGTAAGCGGCAACTGCCCCAAGGATTCCCAACATCCCTGTCTCCAGGGCTTCATGCTGGCGGAAGTCGATCCGGAAACCCTGGAGCATCGGATTCTGTATGACAACAACGGCAAAGCCCTGATCAATGGGGTCTCTGTCGCCATAGATGCCGGCGATGATTACTATGTCGGCTCATTCCAGGGCGACCGTATAGTGAGAGTGCCTCGATAGAGTGGTTAGGAAAGCCCGGACGCCGGCCACAAAATCTGCCGTTGCCTCGACGGCATGCAAATACTAAGGGCCGGGTCCGGGCTTGCGATGGCGCTACAGGCCGCCGGTATGCGGGTTGTACTTGATGGCGCCCGTTTTCCGATCGCGGGAATAATGCCTGAAAAATTCCCATGCAATTTTTCCGTATTCCGGGTAGAGCGCATGCTGGAGATTCATCGTGTGCGACAGCGCAACCATGGGAATCCCATCGGCATTGTTCAGGTACCATCGATAGCTGTCATATTCGCCGTTGAGCTTCACCCGGACCATTCTATCGGCCTTGAATCCGTTAATCGGATAGGTCTTGAAGTCGTACGCATCTATCCGTTTCATTCCGTTATAGCCCAGGAACAGGTTCAGCTGAGTCTGGTACCCGCCGGCGATCGTGCCGTTAACTTGATCGAACGCGCCCGCCAAATCAAAGGAGGACGTGGTGAACATCACCGGCAGATGCGCTTTCTGAAACTGTGCGGTCTGTTCCGGCGTTCCAGTATAGGGAGCCGACGCCATCGGGACAGCCGCGGCGAATATCGATGGGTTGCCGTTGATCGCGCGCAGCGTCGCGGCGCCGCCCATGGAATAGCCGGTGACATAAACGCGCGACGCGTCCAACGCCGGATACGTTTTAAGCATGTATTTCACCAACTCGGGCAAAGCATCGGCCAGCAGGCCGCCGATGCTCTGGTGTTCCGGCGCGACCATGGCGAAGCGCTCGACGCCGGCCAGCGGGAGCAGGCCGATTTCCTCGACAAACTGGCGCGGATCGTCTCCGCCACCGTGATTGGCAAGGATCAACGGCACCGTTCCGGCCGGAGCCGTATTCTTCAGCACTTCCTCGGGCAGATATTCGAACCATGTCTGCAGGTATTCGCCATTCGATGACTTTATCGCACTGAATCGCTCCTCGCTGCGGCCGATCACATGAATGCCGTCCCGCGTGACACCGTTGATAACGGCGTTGCGTTCGCATAGCGACAGGGGCGCCTGATCCATACTGTAGCCCTGATAGGGTGTGGAAGCGCTGTGGAGACCCGGCCTTCCCACCGGAACGCGCATCGCCTTGATGAACAGGTTGTAATAAGCGTCCCGAATGTACGCCGCCGCATCGGGATTCGGATCGTTGGCTATCACCACCCTCTTGAGAGGCAGCGACTGATCAAAAAACGCTTCGACCTTGCCGACGGTTTCGTGTGCGTCCGCATTATTGGCATGCTTGTATAATTCCACCGCCGTGCCGGGCGCATTCACCAGGTACACCGGGACGAGTCCCGCCACATTGCGGCCGGGTTCCATTTTGCCGTTGATCAGCAGCATGCCGGCAATCCGGCTGACATAATCGAGAGTTCCGGCAATATAGTTGTTGAGATATGTCGCACCGCCGTCGATTCCGATTACATAGGTGTAGCCGAAACCACCGAAATACTCCGCGTCGGAATAGCCGACGCCAAACATGCCCGGCCCCCGGGCGCCACCCGCTACCGGCCTTTCCCCTGCCTTCTGGGCAAAGATGGCGGTCTGGAGCGCATAGTAGTATTTCTGGTCTCCGGCTCCGAAGGCTTTGCCGTCGGCCGGTGTGATAAGGATGACGCTGCCGATCGCCTCGTCGATGATTTTGATCAACCCGAGGTCTTTCAGGTATTGCAGCGCAGTTTCTTTGCTCGCAAATGCTTTCTCCGCAAAAAGCAGGATGTCCGCGTTTAGCCGGGCCGCGGCGCGTCCACCGTACAGGTTCGGCGATCGGTAGATAAATGTTTTCCCCTCAGGGTATCCGTCCAGAACGGGATGGGATTTGAACGTCCTTCCCTTGTTGCCCTCCAATAGTGCAACGGCCGCCGGCCCGCTTTTGCGGGCCTCTTCCAGCGTTTCGAACGTAGCCTGATTTTTCTGGCTCCCCGAATAATCCAGCGGGAACGCAACGGACGGGATTGCCGCGGCAGCGAGCGCCAACACGATCGACATCAACAGGTTTTTCTTACGCATGATCTCATTCTCCTTGCCGCAAAACCGGCAATCACCGGCCGCTGCGGATCATATCCGGGATCAGGAATCAGTTTGTTTCCTGAATCATCCCTTTCAGACAGTTGCGGTTTACAGGGCCGGCGGATGCATCGCGGTTCCCCGCGTGGATTCCGCCGGCCTATCCGGGTCAAACAATTGCTGCAATCACATCGGCACAGAACTTTGCGATTCTAAATCCCGCTCCCGAATCGAAACCGCGCCGCACGACCACGACCCGGCGCAACGGAATGATCATCGCATACTGGCCCTGGCCACCGCTCGGCGAATACGCATCGGGGGGCAGCCCATCGATGCCGCCGTACAGCCAGAATTGACCGCCGTACCGCGCGCCGTCGCCTTCAGGTTGCACCGGGCCCGGAGTGGAAACCAATCGGGTCCAGCCTTCGGGCAATATGCGTTCGCCGTTCCACAATCCGTCGTTTAAATACAGAAGCCCGAAGCGCGCAAAATCCCGCGCGGTAGAATAGGTCTGGCCCGACATCAGGAAGTCGCCGTTCCAATCGCTGGAGGGCGTGGTGCGCGTCATGCCGATTTTCCAGAACAGCTGCTGGAACGGCATCGCCCAGAAAGTCCGGTCGTCTCGAACCGCCTCGCGTACCGCCCGCACCAGGAGCATCGTATCGGGCGGGTTATAAAGAAAACGCGTGCCGGGCGGCGTATCGAGCATGTTGGTCACCGCACGATCCGCTACGGTGGCCCCTCCAGCATAGATATCCGATTGCGGACTGCCGTTGCCTTCTCCGTACAGGCCGCTGGACATGTGAAGCAGGTGACGCGCCGTGATCGCTCCCCGCGGATCCCCGTCCCTGCGCCATTCCGCGAGCGCGCCGGGCCGATCCAGATCCAGCCCGTATTTCCACACGGCTATGCCGGCCAGAGAAGCCGCGAAGCTCTTTGCCGCCGAGTGCGTCTGCGCGGCCTGGTGCTTGTCGAAGCCCATGGCATAGCGCTCCGAAACGATCCTGCCGTCCTTGACGACGATGATTCCCCAGGTCCGCCCCCCATAGGTGCCACCGTCGAAGCCGGATTCGACAATCGCGTCGAGCGCTTTCTGCTTCTCCTGCGGCAACAGGCCGGCCGCTCTTTGATCCCCAAGAGGCCAATCCCGCGCATCCAGATCGGGGCGCACCACATTCGCGGCCACCTGCGGCACATACCTCAGCGCCTCCTCGGTTGCGCCGATCGGCAACTGAACGCAGCCGAGCACCGGACGCCAGGCCACGATGCGCGGCGGCATAAGATTGGAATACTCGATGGAGACGATCTTGCGCACGGAATCGATCTGTGTTTTCATCGATTCGGTGCCGCCGGGCCCGCCGTTATCGGCGTCGATCTGTTCAAGAGTCCGGCCGCCGTCCCAAAGGCCGCTGCATATTGCCACCGCGCGCGTAGCCGCCTGGGAGGCCGCCTGCCTGCGCGGCGTTGGGCCGCCGCCGGAGCCCAGTCCGAACGTAATCTGCTTTGCCGCAGGCGTGGCCGGGCCTTTTGGAGTATTCTGCGCGTTGGCCTCATGTGCGGCGCAAAGGGACAGCACGATGCAGATATGGACCATTCCGCTGATTCGATGCATGGATGCCTCCCGGCCTCCGGGCCGGTTTTCATTGCAGCCACCCGCCAAACTTGGATCGCGCTGCCGGACACGACCGTTCGGCGTTTCTTCGTCAATCCGTATTATATTTGTATTATAATTGCATTTTAGCTGTATTTTAACTGCATTTTTCTGGCAGCGTTTTCGCGTGAGAGGAGTCTAACGCCGTGAAAAGGGTATTGGCTTTAAGCGCCTGGGGGATTCTTGCGGCTCTGACCGCGTTCCCGGCCCCCGCTCAAAATGGACCGAATCGGCCACCCGCCTCCGGGGCCGAAACCCTGTCAAGACCGACGATTCCCATCTGGCCCGGAATAGCGCCGGGGTCCGAAGACTGGACCTTCAGCGAACGGGTTACCGAAGGGCCCGGGGGATCGAAGGTTTATTCCAACGTCGTCACTCCCACGCTGACCGCCTATCTTCCGGAAAAATCCAGGGCGAATGGAGCCGCTATCATACTTTGTCCGGGAGGCGCCATGCGCATGCTGGGCTTCGCCGAGCCGGAACGAACCGCGGAGTGGCTAAACTCCAGGGGCATTGCAGCCTTCATTCTCAAGTATAGAGTGGTGCCCGACACCCCTCCCGCAGCGGGCGCCGCGCGCTCTGCCGGTCCGCCGCAAGCGGGAGTCCCGGGAAGAAAGATGCAAATGGGCATGGGAAAGGAACTCTCGTTCAGGGAAATCCTGAACAGGCGCGGCAACGCCAATCCGGCGCCGGACAATCAGGAACATCTCAAGGTAATCCGGATGGCGATTGCGGACGGCCAGCAGGCTATTCGCGTACTCAGGCGCGATGCGGCCGGGTACGGCATCGACCCGAAACGCATCGGCATCCTGGGTTATTCGGCCGGAGGGGGCGTCGCCATAGGGACTGCAGTGACGGAATCCTCGGACGCCTATCCGGATTTCGTAGCGACCATTTATGGTCCGTCGCTGGTTGATGTCACCGTTCCTCCACAGGGAGCCCCTTTATTCATAGCCGTGATGGATGGCCATTTCAATGTGACCAATGGATGCGCGGCGCTGTTCACATTTTGGAAGGAAGCCAATCGTCCGGTCGAGCTCCACATATACGACCATGGATACGGCCCTGCCTCGGGAATGCCTGTCGGGACATGGACCGATCGGCTCTATGACTGGCTGATCGCCAGGAAGCTGGTAACGGAATAGGAAGGAAGAGCATCCCCGATCCCCGCTGCAGGACGCATCGGGCGGCTTGTGCCATCGGACCGAAGATCGCGGCGCCCCGGCCCCGGATGGCACCCGGCGCAAGTACCTCCCCGTCCCATTCCCCGAATCGGGCGATGCAGCCCCTTTTGCGCGGAATCCGCGGGCGGCACAATGGCCCGCGGATTCTGCTTTTCACGCGGCTTCCCCGGCGATGGATCTATTCCCAGCCGGTCGGCGAATTGTACGGCGCCATGATGCCGATTGCCTCTATTTCGTGAATCTTGCCGCCCCATATTTTGTAGATGTGCATTGACGGCATGTCAAACGGCCTCTGATTGGACATATCGGCTTCGCGCCGATCCGGGTTGCCCAGGATTTTGAATTTTTTCTGCGTCATCGGATGATGGAAATGCGAAAAACCGATCGCCAATCCCGTAACGGTGTCGGCGATTACCACGCGGCGATTCTCGATCGAGGCAATGTACTGGAACGTTCCGGAGCTGATCTGTGTCGTGCTATCCTGCATGCCCAATAAACCGGGCTTCGGCGCCGCCGTGCCGGGAATGGTAACCCCTCCCAATGAGGGACCGCCGGATGGCGCCGTGCGCATGCCGTTCTCATGCCGCTCGCAATCGGATGCAAACGGGGCAAGATGGCCGTTGTTGTTGTCCAGCGCATCATAATAGGACTTCGCGATGTAGATCAACCGGCCGTGCGAATCCGCGTATTCACAGGGAATTTCCCGGAGAATGGCCGGACGATGCTTCTTCAGATTGGGATTATCGGGATTCCCCATGGGATTTTTCTTATCCAGCTTCATTCGCACCCCAAAAAAAATCCACGGATCCCGCCGGCCGAAAACCAATCGGCGGGATCCGTGGCCCTGGAACGGGGAACCTTGCGGCCCGGATCAGGCGCCCAGTCTTCCTCTGGCGGCCATGACGTCGGCGACCTTTTTCATGCCCAACCCCTCCAGCGTCTTTCGGGTAGGCCAGCCGGTCTTGGCATCCCAACCCTCCAATTTGTAGAAGTTGGTCTTGAAAAACTCCACGCCGTCCCGATCCAGATACATATCGGACTGGTCCTCAAAGCTCCACTTGCCGTCCCGGTAAACGGGCTTCGTGCCGCTCATGTTGAAAGTTGCGCCGGGCATGAACATGAAGGGGGCAAACTGCTCCTTGTCCCGGTGCCTTCCCGCCATCACGCGGATGGCGCGTTCCATATTCCAGATCTTTCTGCCAACCTCGATCGTGTCGGCAAAGGACTTTTTGCTGCCCGTGACGACCTGGTAGTAGCGATATTCTATTTCAGGGCTCGCCCCGCCAAAGTTGGGCAGCATCATATCGCAGACTGACATGGATTCATTATAGAACCCGGCGAAGCGCCTGCCCCACGCCAGCATTTTCGCCTTGTGTTCGGAATAGATGCCGGTCTTCCTGGCTTCCTCTCCTTTCCAGGTGTTGCTGAGCATCAAGAGGTCGTCGGAAAAAGGGGCCATCTTGGCGGCAATTTTTTGGACCAGCTGTTCGGCGGAAGTCCCCCCTCCTGGCCCTCCGGGACCGCCCCTGCCGCCGGTCAATGCGGAGAAAAAGCCGTGCCACATCGGATCGCCGGACATAAAGATGTAGCTGTACGCCCAATCCACGTCGGGAAGCGAATGGTGCCAGCTGGCTCCATACGCCGGAAGACGCAATGCGCCGGAGTTCATATCCTCCTCCAGCCGTCCCCACTTTTTGGCGGCCTCCAAAACCCCCTCGGCCAGATCCGCGCCAATGCCGACTCTACGCGCGATCGCATCGCAGAAAATCTCGCGGAAGGTCAGCTTGTCCCATTGATCCATCGGCAACGGATAGGATTCAATCTGCTTGCCCGGCCCCAGCACGCCGAGTTCATAGAGGTATTTGATATACCAGCCGATCCCGGGCTCCATGGGCACGCTCCCCTTGAACAGCGCGGGGGCGTTGGGAATGTTCCGGCTCAGGGCGCCGCCGAACTTGGTGCACCACGTGCAGATTCCCCATTTGATGGCGATATCCGCGCCTCCCATCTGGTTGCCCATGAACCAGTACTGGTCCGCGCACATGGATTCGCCGCCGTAATAGGAGTTTCTCCTCCGGTCCGGGTTGACGCACGGCATGCAACAGGATGCCCCCGCCTGCACCATTCCCCTGCCGTACTTCTGCATGTGCTCGATCCGGACGTCCACGATTCCCTTCGGATCCGCCATCTGAATGCTTCCGGTCCCGACCACGCTGATGGCTTTAAGGTTCTTGGATCCGAATACGCCTCCAAAGCCGCCGGTGCGGGCGCTGACGCCGCTTCCGTGAATCAGGGAGGCGACTCTCGACATCGATTCCCCCACCGGGCCGATACAGACGATCTGCGGCCTGGCGGTCGTGAAGCCGTCTCCGGCCTGATGCCACTCTTCGCCGAACCGGGTTCGTCCCGCGACCGCCGTCAGGATCTGCCCCTGCGTCTCGAAGGTGTTCAGTCCCCAAAGCTGCCTGGCGTCTTCGATGGTTACCTTGTCGTTGATGATATTGATCCAGACCGGCCTGTCCGCTTTTCCCCGAACAATCACCCCATCCCAACCGGCCAGCTTCATCATGGTCGCGAATCTGCCGCCCAGGCTGGTTCGATGGAATAGCGGAGTGGGGAAAGGCTCCGGGGCTATGCCGCAGATGCTGGTTCTTCCGCATCCGGGAGCGCCGGTCGCTCCCAGCGGTCCCGACATCAGCGAGACCACATTCCTCGGATCAAACGCATCCTGCAAATCCCAATCGCCCGGGGCCACGGCGAGATCCCAAAAGATCGCGGCGCCGATTCCGACTCCTCCGGCGAACTCCTCATATTGCGCGGTATCGATGATGCCGGTCGTTTTTGAACTCAGATCGACCAGCAGTATTTTCCCTGCATATCCGTTTGCCATATCTATGCTCCTCCCGTTTTAGCGGCCGGTTTCGGGGCCATTTTGGGAAATCCTTTCGCCGCCGGCGCAAGATTGACGTCGTACCCGTGGATGTCCTGTTGAGGAGGCGCTTCGACGACCAGCTTGAGCGCTTTTGCCACACAGGTTTCCACGCAAGCCTGCTTCCCGTCGGGGCCGCCTTTCTGGCTCCAGTAGGGCGCATCCGCGCACAAATCGCATTTGGTCGATTTCCTCTTCACCGGATTCCAGACGGTTCGATGGGGCCTCTGCGGGCAGGATTGGATGCATCTCTGGCAGCCGATGCATTTCGTTTGATCGATCCTTCGGATGTTGCCGTTGGCGGCGTCCACATGACAGGCGCCGGTCGGACAGTTCTGAACGCACAGCGGCGAAACACACTGGCGGCAAACGGACACAACCACGTCATAGGGGTATTTGGTGAAGGAAGGGGCGTCCCGGATAATTTGAATCCGCGACAGCGAAGGGTTCGCCTCGCCTTCATGCGTGGTCGAGCAGGCGAACATGCAGCTCTGGCACCCGACGCACAGCCTGCTGTCGTAAACAATATATCCCTTTGAAACTTCATAGGCGGCTTTTTGCTGCGGCGCCGCAGACAGCGTGGATGCCGCGGGTCCGGAGGCTGCAGCCAGGGCGCCCGCCGTCATCGCCGCGCCGCTGACCAGAAAATCGCGCCTCTGCACCTTTTTTATTTTGCCTTCGGCTTTCTCGAAATCAGCCATAGAGCATTCTCCTCCTTGAGACTGACTGCTTCAGAATTTGAGTTTCTTATTTATAGGCTGCGAACATTTGAACCGCATCCAAAATGAGAGCCGCACGTCCTCCATTTTCCATGCCGGCCTGCTTGCGCACGCCACTATGCATCGGATCCATCGAGAACACGATACAATTCCCTACTCCATCCCGACCGGAAAATCCGCCGTGCTCATCCATGAGCCTGGCAACGCTCCATGCCCCTTTTTCTTCCGGGATTCCTGCGTCCTACAGGCCAAACGGCGTTCGGGAGAATCCGCAACGGCTCGGCACAACGATGATTGTATGGGCCGCCCGTTTCGGGTCGCAGTCTTGAGCCCCATTTGCCCTATCTCTATGGCCTCGGCCCATAATGGGGGAGCGCCTTGCCGTTTTCATAGGCGCCGAGTTCCGGAGCTCGGCCGGTGAAACCATCATTTATGTTGGGAAGCCGAACGCCCGCATCCACAGCCGCGGAATCGGGTCGCAGCCGGAAGTCGAAGTCGTCCGGTTTATAGAGCTTCCCGGGGTCCGACGGATCCGGCCCCGTGACCTTCTGAAACACATCGTAGTCGACCAGGATGCTGTGTTTGTCCTGGCCGGTTGCCTCCGTAAAAGCCTGGAGCGTCTTGAATTTCCGCTCCTCCCGCTTCGAAGTATAATCTGCACGCGTGGTAAATGGCGGCGAATTCCACATGAAGGAAAAACCGGCATCCTCGTTTGGACGGAATCCGTTGTGGTCGGAAGTCGAGTAGTTGGTAAATGTATCCACCGTGAAAATTTCCGGAACTTCGCTGCGGCCGAGGATCAGGTTGTTGCGAAAATGCAGATTGGATACCGCCGATAGCATCCATCGCGCAGGGGCAATGAGCGTGTTGTGATACACGAGGATTCCCGATGATCCGTACATGAACTTCAGCGCACCGCCCTCCGGCACGTGGTATACCAGGTTGCGGACAAAATACACGGGTCCCCCGAAAACGGGTTGCGTGCTCAGTGCGCGATGCGCGACATTGAAGCATCGGTTGCGCAACACCCGGATATTGTGGGTCGCGCCGTCGGCTTCCAGGCAGTTATCATCCACGTTTGTAATATCGTTGTTGTAAAAATCGATTGAAACCGGCAACCGTTCCCGAATCGGATTCGGGGTGCCGTCCGGATCCCCGTATGTGGCGTGGCTGATCCCGTCGTGAAAATTGGCGATGGAGTTATAGGCAACCACGTGCCCGGAACCATAAACCTTTACGGCGAACTCGGAAATCATTCTGTTGGGATAACCGGGAAGATTTTTCCAGGTGCCTCCGATCCAGCCCATCAATACGTCGGATCTGTTCCTGCCGATAAAAACATTGTCCGCGATGTAAAAGTCCCTGGAACCGGACCAGTCGGTGTACACTCCCCGGCCGATGTCCTCGAAGCGGCATTTCTTAACGGTCAGCCCGCTGGATCCCGTGATGTTCTTCAGACCCGCCAGGAATGCGATGTCCGTGTTGCGGATCGTCAGCCCTTCAAAATAGTTGTAGTTTGCGGCCATCACATTGAACAGGTTGTGCGCGCCGTCTCCGTCGAATATCACTTCCCCGTCGCCTGCAGCCCTGATGACGATGGGCTTGTCGGGGGTTCCGCTTTGCGTGAGGAAAAACGTGCCGTCCGAAGGGGCGGTCCCCGCGTCGCCTCCTTGCGCATAGGCAAATCGGTTGTCCTTATACAAACCGGCATGCACAAGAATCGTGTCGCCCGGCTTCACTCGCGGCGGAAACGTATTGTGATTATCCGTGTGCGAGGAGCCCTTGAAGTACGCCGCTCCCAGCCCGGTAAATGCCGGCGCCTGCCGGGCGCCTTTATAGCCTCTCGGATACACATGATATACCTGGCCTCCGGCAGACGGCTTAGGCTCGGGACGAGTGCCAACAGTTACCAGGTGTTCCCTCTTTCCCTCGATGCCGTCAGGATCCGTCAGGACAAACCGGCATTCGTATTCCGTGCCCGGCTCGAGGTCGAAGATGCTGCCTGCGAACATATTGGGCGCGGTGTATGCCATGGGACCACTGACTGTCGGCTCATTCTGCAGCCGCAGCAGCGGCAGTCCCTGTTTCCATGATGGATCGCCTTTTGGCCGGTAGGAAACCGCAACCGCGGCATTCCGGTTGTCATCGCCGCCAATCTGCCACTCGAATCCGAGTGAAATCAGCGTTGGCGGTTCCACAATGAATTCTTTGGAAACGATCTTGTCGCCTGCTTCAAGAGCATTTGCGAACAATGGCAGCAATAGAAATATGAAAGCGATCTTGTATGCTGTAAGTGAGCGCATTGGTCAGACCTCCCCTATTCAGAAGCTTAAAACATTCGCGGGCCCAGCCTCATTGCACTATTGCATTCGGTCGACGGCATAACGCACATATTATTCCAAGTGCATGCAGATTGCCTTTCTATTTTCACCTCGCCGGCCAGGTGTCCCGGCTTCCGCAAGCGAGTACTCCCTCGAGAATGAACAGACAGGAGGATCCTCAAAAGCATGGCCGAATCGAAATGGGGGCCCTGGCGGCATCGTTCCGATACCGCCATTCATAAATTTGGAGGAGGCAAATCCGGGCATCCATTGTATGCTGGATGCCAACTGGCGCATCGAGTCCATTCTCCCGAGGAACGCTATGTCGAACGTGAATGCCCTTATGGTGCTGATCCTGTTCTGGAAGCGGCGCAAGTTCGCCGGCCTGCCCTCCTCCGCATTAGCGGAGCCAGGATAGTGTTTCGGCATACCTCCTCCCAATGCGGATATAGCGACCATAGAATGGGCTCACATTTCCTTTTCCAACCGGCTTGCGCCTGCTGTATGATCGGATGTTTTCCAGCAATTGACAGGATGCAGTATTGCGGTTGTGCCCGAAAAGCCATATCGAAAATCCTGGCTGAAATGCAGCCGGCAAACACGCCGGCAAGAAACGGAGATTGACCCGTGCTGAAGAAACAGTCGCAGTTGACTCTTGCGCTCGCGCTCATGGTGAGCCTGTCCCTCGCCTCCGGCGCCTTCGCGCTCAACTACTCCAACCGACAGGGGAACAAGGCCACTTTCGAGACGCTGGAAGAGACTCGCGTGAGCAGTCCCGCGGCCGCCGCCGCGCTGGGATCCGCCAAGGGGATCTTCAAATCCCATCCTGTGCTCGACGGCTATCCCGAAGGAACCACGTATGTGTACCGGTCGGCGAACCTGTGGGGCGGGCGCGCCAACCGCTCCAACACAAACATCCTGGTCTTTGCCGAGAAGTCCTTCCCAAACAAGGATGCCGCGCTCGCCTATCTGAAGGATCTCGGCCTGATCGACGTCATCGATACGGCGATCGGCAGTGTGGTGCTCATCACACCGGCCGATCCTAAAGCCGGTTTCGCCGCCGCCGACCAGAAGCACTATTACGCCCTCCAGACGGCGATGCTTTCGCTCGGGGGCTCCGAGAGATCCAACAACGTCGTTACGACCTACTCCGACGGCGACTACTTCGGCGGCTTCGGCTTCCTCTATGTCATCGGCATCGACGGCGGCGCAACGTTCTTCAACAATTACATTGCCAGCACTTTTGACTACGCCAGCCGCATTGCCGGCGTGCTGATGATCAACGGCAGGATGGAGGAAGTCCGCAAGGTGGCCGGCATACTGCCCGCCTACCTCGTGAACGCCACTGCGGATGTCGAGGCTAAGTACAAGGCCGCGAACAAAACCGACGCTGTAAAGGGCAACGCCGGCACCACTACCTACTTCAATCAGAACCTGCCGCTTCAGCAGGTGATTACCCACAGAGAATCAAGTCCAAACGCAGCGGCCATCATCAAGAAGGTCTATGACGGGATGTTCTCCAAAGCGATGCGAATCCCCGTTATTAAGCAGGGTTTGCACAGCGCCGGCACACCCTACCAGGGGTATAACTTCGATCAGGCGCCCTATTCCCTGGCCG